>CAYQFJ010000114.1:0-9905 GCA_964416715.1 uncultured Actinotalea sp.
CGCCGGTCGTGGTGTGCGGGCGGGCGGGTGGGACGTCGTCGACCCCGCCGGGCGTCCAGGGGTGGCAGCGGCCCAGTCGTCGTACCGCGAGCCAGCCACCCCGCAGTGCACCGTGCCGCTGGACGGCGATCACGGCGTACTGCGAGCAGCTCGGGTAGTACCGGCAGGTGGGTCCCTCCATGGGAGAGATCACGAGCTGGTAGACCTTGAGCACGGCGACGAGCAGCAGTACCGGAAACCGTCGCACCCGCGACCACGCACGAGCCCAAGGCCCGCGTACGGGCCCGGCCACCTGGTCGACCGCAGCGGGTCGCCGACCCACCTCCGGGACATGGCCGGTGACATAACTCCGCACCAACCGGGCATCGCTCGTCGAGGTCATCGTCCGACCCCGCCGGCCTGACCGCGGGCGAACACGCGCCGGCACGCGCTCTCCAGTGCCGACCCGTAGTCCTGCGACAGCTGCGCGTAGGTCGCGGACGCGGCCGCGGGAAGCGCGCGCACGACGACGTCGCGCCCCGGGGGCAAGGAGTCGCGCTGCTCCACGGCGACACCTCGCAATCTGCGTCTGACTGCGTTCCTGGTCACGGCGTTGCCGACCGACTTTGCCACGACGAAACCCACGCGCGAACCGTCGCCGTCCCCTCGGACGGCGCAGTGCACGACGAGCGTGGGCCGTGCCGACCGGGATCCCGTGCGGATGGTCCGGGCGAAGTCCTCCGACCCGCGCATCCGGAGCTCCGCGGGCAGCACTGCGATCTTCAGGCGGAGAGCTCGGTGCGACCCTTGCGCCGTCGGGCAGCGAGGATCGCGCGGCCGGCGCGCGTGCGCATACGCAGCCGGAAGCCGTGCGTCTTGGCTCGGCGCCGGTTGTTCGGCTGGAAGGTGCGCTTCGACACGTCAGACTCCACAGGTCGGTTCAGATCCAGGTGGGCGCCTCGCTGCTCACACGCACGCGGGCACGCCGACTACGGGCCATCGGAATGGCTGTGTCACGGTACGCGGCCGCAGGCCACCGGTCAAACCACCGACCGCCACGATCCGGGTCCCCCGGCGCCCGCCACCGGCATCACAGCGCTCTCATCCGCAACCGATCATCCTCACCCGAACGCCGCTCGAGGGGCCCACGACACGCCGGTTCGTCCTAAGATCGTCGCGAGCCACCGCCCGTTCCTGCTCCGCGAGCCTGCCTCCAGCAGTTCCGAGTCAGCGCCGACGTGCGCCGCTGCACGTCAGGCAGCACACAGCTTGTGGACAAGTGTGTGGATCATGGAAGGTCATGCAAAACTTCGGCCCGTCCCCCGGCCGATCGGCGAGCGTTCAGGAGCCCCAGTGTCACCAGAGGATGACCCGATCGCCCAGGTCTGGGACCGAGCAGTCGGACGCATCGCCACCGATCCGTCCACCACCTCCCAGCAGCTGGCGTTCATCCGGCTGGCCAGGCCCCTGGGCCTGCTCGACGACACGGTGCTGCTGGCCGTGGGCAACGAGTTCACCAAGGACTACCTCGAGTCCCGGGTGCGCGGCGAGCTCAGCGACGCGCTCAGCACCGTGCTCGGCACGGACACCCGGTTCGCCGTCACCGTGGACCCGTCGCTCGACCAGGACCGGAGCACACCGTCCGCACAGACCGAGCAGACCGGCGTCGGGCAGGTGCGGGACGAGCGCTACGAGGAGTGGACGAACCGCGTCGGCCAGGACGACGAGCAGCGCACCGAGACCGCTCCCCACCGCATCCCCGACGACGGGCCCGACCAGGCCGACCGACCGGCGAGCAGGCGTGCGGACCACGCGCAGCAACGCGGCGTCGTGGAGCCGGCGAAGCTCAACCCGAACTACATCTTCGACTCGTTCGTCATCGGCTCCTCCAACCGGTTCGCGCACGCGGCGGCGGTCGCGGTCGCCGAAGCACCCGCCAAGGCGTACAACCCGCTGTTCATCTACGGGGACTCCGGTCTGGGAAAGACCCACCTGCTGCACGCCATCGGGCACTACGCGTTCTCGCTGTATCCCGGGGTCCGAGTGCGGTACGTGAACTCCGAGGAGTTCACCAACGACTTCATCAACTCCATCAGCGAGGGAAAGGCCGGGGCCTTTCAGCGCCGTTACCGGGAGGTCGACGTCCTCCTGGTGGACGACATCCAGTTCCTGCAGGGCAAGGAACAGACGATGGAGGAGTTCTTCCACACGTTCAACACGCTGCACAACGCGAACAAGCAGGTCGTGATCACTTCCGACCTCCCGCCCAAGCAGCTCAACGGCTTCGAGGACCGGATGCGCTCCCGGTTCGAGTGGGGGCTCATCACCGACGTCCAGCCGCCGGACCTCGAGACCCGCATCGCGATCCTTCGCAAGAAGGCCGGCAACGAGAACATGCAGGCGCCCGACGACGTCCTCGGCTACATCGCCTCGAAGATCTCCACCAACATCCGCGAGCTCGAGGGTGCGCTCATCCGGGTGACCGCCTTCGCGAACCTCAACCGGCAGCAGGTGGATCTCGCGCTCGCCGAGATCGTCCTCAAGGACCTCATCACCGACGAGGACACCGCGGAGATCACCGCGGCCGCGATCATCGCCCAGACGGCCAACTACTTCGGTCTGACCATCGACGACCTCTGCGGCTCGTCCCGCTCACGGGTGCTGGTCACCGGCCGGCAGATCGCGATGTACCTGTGCCGGGAGCTGACCGACATGAGCCTGCCGAAGATCGGCCAGCAGTTCGGCGGCCGCGACCACACCACGGTGATGCACGCGAACCGCAAGATCCGCGAGCTGATGGCCGAGCGGCGCTCGATCTACAACCAGGTCACCGAGCTCACCAACCGGATCAAGCAGCAGCACCGCGGCTGATCGCACCGCAGCTGATCGCACCGCATCGACCGCACGCGAGAAACGCGTCCGATCCGGTCGATATCGTCCCGAACCTCACCCATAGGACGATTGTTCACACCTGTGGAAATCCCTGTGGACGCCCGTGGAAGAACCCTGCCCGCCATGTGGACATCGAGTGATGCCCCGGTGGACGGGACGTGGACACCGAACCACCGTCCACCGACGTCGAGCACTGTCGACAGCGGCGTCCACGCCGGGCTTCACAGCACGCCATCCCGTCCGACCTGCGGTCCCGACGGATGTCCACACGATCCACAGCACCTATGACGATGACGATCCATGTCATCAGCCATAATTCCGAGCACCTTCATGGGTCCGAGCGATCCACCCACCACGACGCTGCCGGCGTCTCTCGCGGTCGGTGCTCCACCCTCGTCGTCTCGCGTACTGTGCAGCGAGGGTCACCACCGGGCGCTGTCGGACCGGGTCGTTACGGTGCCGTTACTGTGCCGATACGCTGCTGCCGGACGGGCTCGTCCGAGTGCTCGTGGTGCGCCAGCGGCTGAAAGGGATGCGGATGAGGTTCAGGGTCGACCGCGACGTCCTCGCGGAAGCTGTCACCTGGACCGCCCGGTCCCTGCCCACGCGCCCCCCGGTACCGGTGCTCGCAGGGGTCAGGATCGAGGCCGACACGTCCGGCGTCGTCCAGCTCTCCAGCTTCGACTACGAGGTCTCGGCCCGCTCCGAGATCGCCGCGGACGTCAGCGAGCCGGGGACGGTCCTGGTCTCCGGCCGGCTGCTGGCCGAGATCTCCCGCGCGCTTCCCGCCCAGCCGGTCGACCTCGCGCTGGAGGGCAACAAGGTCGCGGTGACCTGCGGCGCCAGCCGGTTCACCCTGCTGACGATGCCGGTCGAGGACTACCCCGCGCTGCCGGCCATGCCGGAGGTCGTGGGGACGATCGCGGGCGACGTGCTCACCGAGGCGGTGGCCCAGGTGACCGTCGCGGCGTCGCGTGACGACACCCTCCCGCTGCTCACCGGTGTGCGGATGGAGATCGAGGAGTCGACCATCACGCTGCTGGCCACCGACCGGTACCGGCTCGCGCTGCGCACCGTCTCGTGGTCGCCGTCCTCCCCCTCGATGTCCGCGGTCGCCCTGGTCCGCGCCCGCACGTTGTCCGACGCCGCGAAGTCCCTCGGCGGCTCGGACCAGGTGACCATGGCGTTGTCGACCGGGTCCGGCGTCGACCTGATCGGGTTCGAGGCCGGTGGCCGGCACACGACCTCCCTCCTGGTCGACGGCGACTACCCGGCGGTGCGCCGACTGTTCCCGGAGGAGACCCCGATCCACGCCGTCGTCGGCACCCAGGTGCTGATCGAGGCCGCCCGGCGCGTCGCGCTGGTCGCCGAGCGGAACACGCCGATCCGGCTCGCCTTCAGCGAGGGCCAGGTGGTGCTCGACGCCGGGCAGGGAGACGATGCCCAGGCGTCCGAGGCACTCGAGGCGAGCCTCGTCGGGGAGGAGATCACCGTGGCGTTCAACCCGCAGTACCTGCTGGACGGTCTGGGTGCGCTGAGCACCGAGTTCGTCCGGATGTCGTTCACCCACCCGAACAAGCCGGTGGAGTTCACCGGCCAGTCCTCGCCGGACGGTGACGACGACCGCGACTACCGGTACCTGCTGGTCCCGATCCGGTTCGCGAGCTGACCGCGATGGCTGAGGGCATGCACATCGGTCTGGTCGGTCTGGGCCGCATGGGCGGCAACATGCGCGAGCGGCTGCGCCGCGCGGGCATCGAGGTCACCGGGTACGACTCGAACCCCGAGGTCACGGACGTGCCGTCGACCAAGGAGCTGGTCGACGCGCTCCCGCCCGGTGACCGCATCGTGTGGGTGATGGTCCCGGCCGGGGACGTCACCCAGTCGGTCGTCAGTGAGCTGGGTGACCTGCTCTCGGCCGGTGACCTGGTGGTCGAGGGCGGGAACTCGCACTTCCTCGACGACAGCCGGCACGCGGCGCAGCTGGCCGAGAAGGGCATCGGGTACGTCGACGTCGGCGTCTCCGGTGGCGTCTGGGGGCTGGACGTCGGCTACGGCCTGATGGCCGGCGGCGCCGAGGAGGACATCGCCCGCCTCATGCCCGTGTTCGACGCGCTGCGACCCGCAGGTCCGCGCGACGAGGGGTTCGTGCACGCCGGCGCGGTCGGTGCCGGGCACTACGCCAAGATGGTGCACAACGGCATCGAGTACGGGCTCATGCAGGCCTACGCCGAGGGGTACGAGCTCCTCGAGGCGCAGGACGTCGTCACCGACGTGACCGGGACCCTCAAGGCGTGGACCAGGGGCACCGTGGTGCGGTCGTGGCTGCTCGAGCTGCTGGTCGCGGCCCTGGAGGAGGACCCGTCGCTGACCACCATCGACGACTGGGTCGAGGACTCCGGCGAGGGCCGGTGGACCGTCGACGAGGCCATCGACCAGGCGGTCCCGCTGCCGGTGATCTCCGCGGCGCTGTTCGCCCGGTTCGCCTCGCGCCAGGTCGACTCGCCGGCGATGAAGGCCGTCGCCGCGCTGCGTCAGCAGTTCGGTGGCCACGCGGTTCGCCCGGCGTCGTCCGAGTAGCCGGGCGGTGCGCGGGTGCACGTCAGTCGTCTGTCGCTGACCGACTTCCGCTCCTACGAGCAGGTCGACCTCGACCTCGAGCCCGGCGTCACCGCCTTCGTCGGCCCGAACGGCCAGGGCAAGACCAACCTCGTCGAGGCGGTGGGCTACGTGGCCACGCTCGGCAGCCACCGGGTCTCCGGTGACGGGCCGCTGGTCCGGGCGGGTGCACCGCGCGCCGTCGTGCGGCTGAAGGCGGTCCGCGGAGACCGCGAGAGCCAGATCGACATCGAGCTCAACCCGGGCAAGGCGAACCGGGCGCAGGTCAACCGCTCCCCCGTGCGACGGGTACGCGACGTCCTGGGCATCGTCCGGACCGTGCTGTTCGCACCGGAGGACCTCGCGCTGGTCAAGGGCGACCCGGACGGACGGCGCCGGTTCCTCGACGACCTCGCGGTCCAGGTGGCCCCACGGATGGCCGGCGTGCTCACCGACTACGAGCGGGTGCTGCGTCAGCGCAGTGCGCTGCTGAAGTCCGCGGCCCCCGCCCGCCACCGGTCCCGTTCCCGGTCCCGGGACGAGGACGACGGT
The DNA here is from genome assembly GCA_964416715.1 of uncultured Actinotalea sp. Taxonomy (GTDB): domain Bacteria; phylum Actinomycetota; class Actinomycetes; order Actinomycetales; family Cellulomonadaceae; genus Actinotalea. The sequence goes on from CAYQFJ010000114.1 coordinate 6,022, forward strand.
GCGAGCCCGGACCTGCGCACCCTGGACGTCTGGGACGGCAAGCTCGCCCAGGCCGGCGCACAGGTGCTGGCGATGCGGGTGCGGCTGGTCGACGAGCTGCAGCCGCTCGTGGCGCGGGCGTACGAGCAGGTCAGCCAGGGGCAGGGCGAGGCGGTGCTCGGCTACCGCTCGTCGCTGGAGGCCAGCGCGGCGCCCGACGACGACCGGTCGTCCGGGAGGTCCGGTGCCGTCGGGTCCGGTCCCGGGGGCTCGGCGGCCGGAGACCCGACGCCGGTCCCGCACCTGGGCGCGGGCCACGAGCTGCTGGAGGCGCAGCTGCTGGAGGCGATGAGCCGGATGCGCGACCAGGAGATCGACCGCGGCGTGAGCCTGGTCGGCCCGCACCGCGACGACCTGGTGCTCACCCTCGGTGGGATGCCCGCCAAGGGGTACGCCAGCCACGGTGAGTCCTGGTCCTACGCGCTCGCGCTGCGCCTCGGTTGCTACGAGCTGCTCACCCACGGGTCCGACGACGACGAGCTCGGCCCGGGGGTGTCCGGCTGGGCGGAGGGCTCCGAGCCGGTGCTGATCCTGGACGACGTGTTCGCCGAGCTGGACGTGAACCGCCGGGACCGGTTGGCCAAGCTCATCGCCGACGCCGAGCAGGTGCTGCTCACCGCGGCGGTGCCGGCCGACGTGCCCGAGCTGCTCGAGGGGGCGCGGTTCGACGTGATGGACGGTCAGGTCACCCGTGTCCGATGAGCGGGCCGACGAGCGACCGAACGCGTCGGACGAGCCGCCGACCGATGATCACGACGAGCGCAACGACGAGCGCCCGGACGAGGACGGCCCCGAGAACCCCGCGCTCCCGGACCCGACGGTCCCGGTCGCCGAGGCGCTCGGCCTCACCCCCGCCTCGGAGGTCGCACGCGCCGGCCTGAACCGGGCGAAGGCGGCGGCCCGGGCCCGCGGGTTCCAGCCCGGCAGCCCGGGCGCACGCACCCGCCGGGGTCGGGGCGCCGCCGAGCTCTCGGGTTCCGGCAAGGACGGCCGCGACCCGACCCTCCTGGGTGACACCCTCGCCCGGATGGCGACCGAGCGGGGCTGGACCCAGGAGCTGTCGGTCGCCGGCGTCGTCGGCCGGTGGCGTGAGCTGGTCGGCGACCAGGTGGCCGACCACTGCACACCGGAGACCTTCGACGACGGGCTGCTCGTGGTCCGGACCGACTCGACCGCCTGGGCGACGAACCTGCGGATGCTGGTGCCCGAGCTCCTGGCGCGCCTCGAGCGGGAGGTGGGGCCCGACGTCGTGCGCGAGGTCCGGGTGCTCGGCCCGGCCGGGCCGGGGTGGGGCAAGGGTCCGCGTCGGGTGCGGGGGCGGGGCCCGAGGGACACGTACGGCTGATCGCCGCAGACCGCTCTGGGAGCGTCCGACGGGTGGGGGCCGACCACCGGGTCAGGGTCCGGAACTCGCAGGGCTCCCAGGGTGTGCACAAGCCGCTGTGGGAGCGATGACACGGTAGACTGGACCCCGTCATTCCCGGTTGTTCCGACCTGTCTGACGGTCGGGTGGAGCGCCGGGAACCTCTGTGCTCGCCACGGGGAACCGGTTGCGTCCCACGGGCGCCCGGGGCCGCGCGGCGGGGCCGCACCTCGTGAGGAGCCACTCGACCCGTGGTCGAATCCAGCAGCACGCCCGACGAGTCCACCGACCCGACGAACGGTTCACCCGGCACCACGGATCCCCAGAGCATGCCGTCCCTGCGCTCCTACGACGCGAGCGCCATCACGGTGCTGGAGGGCCTCGAGGCGGTCCGCAAGCGTCCCGGGATGTACATCGGCTCGACGGGTCCTCGCGGTCTGCACCACCTGGTGTACGAGGTTGTGGACAACTCTGTGGACGAGGCGCTGGCGGGGCACTGCGACCAGATCGACATCACCCTGCTGGCCGACGGCGGCGTCCGGGTCGTCGACGACGGGCGCGGAATCCCGGTGGACATCGTGGAGAGCGAGGGCCGGCCGGCGGTGGAGGTAGTGCTGACCGTGCTGCACGCGGGCGGCAAGTTCGGTGGCACCGGCTACGCGGTCTCCGGCGGCCTGCACGGCGTCGGCGTCTCCGTGGTCAACGCGCTCTCGAGTCGGCTGGAGGTCGAGGTGCACCGCAAGGGGAGCGTCTGGCGCCAGACGTATGCCGACGGCGTCCCCCAGGCGCCGCTCGACAGGGGCGAGGACACCGACGTCACCGGGACCATCATCACGTTCTGGCCGAACGACGACATCTTCGAGACGACGGACTTCGACTTCGAGACGCTCCGGTCGAGGTTCCAGCAGATGGCCTTCCTGAACAAGGGTCTGCAGATCTCGTTGACCGACGAGCGCCCCCAGCACACCGGGACCGAGGACGAGGTGACCGCCCCGGAGACCGAGCCTGCGAGTCGGCAGGCGTCGTCGTCGGACGGACCGGGCGAGCAGACTGCGGTGACGACGCAGGTGACCGCCCAGCCCGAGGCGACGACGGCGGCGTCGGGCGGGACCGCGCGCAAGGTCACCTACAGGTACGACGGCGGGTTGGTGGACTACGTCACGCACCTGAACACCGCGAAGAAGCTCGAGGTGGTCCACCCCGAGGTGATCGACTTCGAGTCCGAGGACGTCGAGCGCAAGCTCTCGCTCGAGATCGCGCTGCAGTGGACGAACGCGTACTCGGAGTCCGTGCACACCTTCGCCAACACGATCTCGACCACGGAGGGCGGCACCCACGAGGAGGGTTTCCGCGCCGCGATGACGTCGCTGATCAACCGGTACGCGCGGGACAAGTCGATCCTCAAGGAGAAGGACGAGAACCTCACCGGGGACGACATCCGTGAAGGCTTGACCGCCGTCATCTCGATCAAGCTCGGGGAGCCGCAGTTCGAGGGTCAGACCAAGACCAAGCTCGGCAACACGGAGGCACGGACGTTCGTGCAGAAGGTCGTGCACGAGCAGCTCGGCGACTGGCTGGACGCCCACCCCAACGAGGCGCGGGACATCATCCGCAAGTCGATCCAGGCCGCAGCGGCGCGGATGGCGGCCCGCAAGGCGCGCGAGGCGACCCGTCGCAAGGGGCTGCTGGAGTCCGGCGGGATGCCCGGCAAGCTGCGGGACTGCCAGTCCAACAACCCGGCCGAGTGCGAGATCTTCATCGTCGAGGGGGACTCCGCCGGCGGCTCGGCGGTGCGCGGCCGTAACCCCCGGACCCAGGCGATCCTGCCGATCCGCGGCAAGATCCTGAACGTCGAACGCGCACGGCTGGACCGAGCCCTGGGCAACCAGGAGGTGCAGGCGCTGATCACTGCCTTCGGTACCGGCATCGGCGAGGACTTCGACATCGAGAAGCTCCGCTACCACAAGATCGTGCTCATGGCCGACGCCGACGTTGACGGCCAGCACATCACGACGCTGCTGCTCACACTCATCTTCCGCTACATGCGCGGGCTCATCGAGCAGGGCTACGTCTACCTCGCGCAGCCGCCGCTGTACCGACTGAAGTGGACGAATGCGGAGCACGAGTACGTCTTCTCCGACGCGGAGCGCGACGCGCTGCTCGAGGACGGGCTGCGGCAGGGCAAGCGGATCCCGAAGGACAACGGCATCCAGCGCTACAAGGGCCTCGGCGAGATGAACCATCAGGAGCTGTGGGACACCACCATGAACCCGGACACCCGGACGCTCCTGCAGGTCACGCTCGACGACGCGGCCCGGGCCGACACCACGTTCTCGACGCTCATGGGCGACGACGTCGAGGCACGGCGGCAGTTCATCCAGCAGAACGCGAAGGACGTGCGGTTCCTTGACATCTGAGCAGGCCCGGGACCAGCGCGGCACGCACGACGAAGGGCGATCGGCATGACGGACGAGACGACCCC
>CAYQFJ010000115.1:0-9845 GCA_964416715.1 uncultured Actinotalea sp.
GGATGCGGTCGATGTCGCTGAAGTCGATCTGCGGGTCGATGCCCTGGCCGGCCAGGTTCATGCCGAGGGTGACCAGGCAGACGTTCCCGGTGCGCTCACCGTTGCCGAACAGGCACCCCTCGATCCGGTCCGCCCCGGCCAGGTAGCCCAGCTCGGCGGCGACCACCGCGGTGCCGCGGTCGTTGTGCGGGTGCAGGGAGAGGACCACGGAGTCCCGGTAGTGCAGGTTGCGGCTCATCCACTCGATCGAGTCGGCGTAGACGTTCGGCGTGGTCATCTCGACCGTGGCCGGCAGGTTGATGATCACCTTGCGCTCCGGCGTCGGGCCGAAGACGTCCAGCACCGCGTTGCAGATCCGCAGCGCGTACTCCAGCTCGGTCCCGGTGTACGACTCCGGGCTGTACTCGTAGAAGACGTCCGTGCCCGGGATCGTCTCCTCGTACTTCTTGCACAGGTGCGCCCCGGACGTCGCGATGTCCAGGACGCCTTCCTCGTCCGACCGGAACACGACCTCGCGCTGGAGCACCGACGTCGAGTTGTACAGGTGCACGATCGCCTGCTTGGCCCCGGCGATCGCCTCGTACGTGCGCTCGATCAGGTGCTCGCGGGACTGGGTCAGCACCTGGATGACGACGTCGTCGGGGATCCGGTCCTCGTCGATCAGCTTGCGCACGAAGTCGTAGTCCGTCTGGGACGCCGACGGGAAGCCGACCTCGATCTCCTTGTAGCCCATGTCGACCAGCAGCTCGAACATCCGCAGCTTGCGCTCGGCGTTCATCGGCTCGATCAGCGCCTGGTTCCCGTCCCGCAGGTCGACGGCGCACCACCGGGGAGCCTTGTCCATCCGGCGGTTCGGCCAGGTGCGGTCGGGCAGGTCCACGGTGATCTGCTCGTGGAAGGGGCGGTACTTGTGCACCGGCATCGGCGATGGCTGCTGCGCCGTGCGCTCGGCATAGGTCCGGTCGTCGCCGGCAGCTCCACGGCCGCCGTGCTGTGTGCGATCTTCGGTGGTGCTCATCTGTTCAGTTCCTTCGGTGTCGAACGGTCAAGGACGGACCGGCACACCAACCACCGCGACGAGGGACCGGTCGTCAGACCTCATCGCGGCTACGAAGGAGCAGACCATGCTGCGTGACGCGCACCCGAACACTGTAGCGCGGATACCCCGCCGGGGACCACGACGCACCGGGGGGCACCGGGCGCGGGTGCGCCGGGCCTAACGGGCTCGGGCCGCCCAGGTCGAACTTGCCGCTCACAGGAGCGTGGGGAACACACCCCAGTAGGCCAACCACACCAGGAGCACCGCCGAGCCGCCCACGGCACACCCCAGCGTCCAGCGTCCGACGGCGTCCCGGGCGGCGGGCGTACCACCGCGGCGGCGCCCGTCCAGGATCCGGTAGACCAGGATCACCCCCGCCACGACGCTCGCGATCCCCAGCAGCCGGACGAGCAGCCACCCTCCTTGCACCACCAAGGCGCTGGTCCGGTAGTTCTGCGCGAGGTTCGCCACCACGAGCAGGTACACGACGAGCAGGGCGAGCGTCACGGCGCTGCCGGCGGCCAGCGAGACCAGTGGTCCGTGCACCCCGTCGCTCAGCGACCTCTCACCCGGACCCGTGGGCGAGGCGCGACGCCGACGCAGCTTGCGCACCGCCCAGAGCACGGGGCCGACCAGGAGCGCCAGCAGTGCACCGGCCAGCGAGGCGACCAGGAGGTCCCCCTCGGCGAACCAGCGCGGTCGCTCCACCGGTGCCGCGACGAAGCGCTGGTACGGCTCGTCCCCGGCGACCCGCGGCTCGGCGTCGGCCGAGGCGGGCAGGTCCAGGATCCAGACCGACAGGTCGCGCACGAACTCCGGGACCAGCTCGTGGTCGATCTTGATGCCGTGGTCCGCGTCGGCGTAGAACCGCACGGTGTAGTCGTCGTTGCCCGCGGTCGCCATGTCGTCGATGATCTGCAGCGATCCCTGGACCGTCGGCATCGCCGCGTCCCCCGTGCCGTAGACGATCAGCACCGGCTGGCGCATCCGCTCCTGGAACGGCTCGACGTCGAACGAGGCGTACTCGAACCCGCCACCGGGGAACTCCATGCCCACGAACCGCGGGATGGCCCGCAGCACGTCGACCGGCACACCGGTGTGCCGCAGGTAGGAGTCCACCGCGAAAGCCGCCTGCTGGCGCGGCGGGACCACCGGTGCGGCGACGAGCACCACGAAGTCCACGGCGGGGTTGTCGGCGGCCATCACCGGGACGATCCAGGCGCCCTCGCTCTCCCCGTAGACCCCCACCCGGTCCGGGTCGACGCCGGGCCACTCGCGCAGCGCGGAGACGCTGCGGAGGTAGTCGTTCGCCATCGCGATGTAGTTGCGATCCCGGGTGGAGTAGGTGTCCAGCCGCTTGTTCGGCACCATCGTGACGATCCCGGCGCTGGCCAGGTCGTGCGCCTGTCCGACGAACGCGTTGGTGAACCGACCCGTCCCGGCACCGTGCACGAAGACGACTCCCGGCCGGGCCCCGGGCGCCCCGACCGGCATGCTGATCCTCGCCTCGACCTCGGCACCCGCGAGGTCGACGGTGACCACGGTGGTGCTCACCTCGTAGGTGCCCACCGGATCGACGTCCTCCTGGCCGATCCGCGTGCCGATGGTGGTGTCCAGGCTCTGCACCTCGATCGTGCGGGTCATCGGGACCGGGTCCCAGCCCGGTCCGGAGACCACCCCGATGATCGACAGCGTCACCACCGCCAGTGCGCTGCTCAGAGCGATCCGGTACCGCACCCGGGGAGTCTAGCGAGCAGGGATCCGGGCCACCGGACGGCGGCGTGACCGCACGGACCGGCGGAGCCTCAGAACCCCAGCCGGTGGAGCTGCTTCGGATCCCGCTGCCAGTCCTTGGCCACCTTGACGTGCAGGTCGAGGAAGACCCGGGCCCCGAGCAGGCCCTCGATCCCACGACGGGCGCGGGTGCCGACGTCCCGCAGACGGGAACCACCCTTGCCGATCACGATCGCCTTCTGGCTCTCCCGCTCGACGTAGATCTCCACCCGCACGTCGAGCAGCCGGTCGTCCCCCTCGCGCGGCACGATCTCCTCGACCACGACGGCCAGGGAGTGCGGGAGCTCGTCACGCACCCCTTCCAGGGCGGCCTCGCGCACCAGCTCGGCGACCATCACCGACTCCGGCTCGTCGGTGAGCTCACCGGCGGGGTACAGCGCGGGGCCGGGTTCGAGGTGGCCGACCAGCACGTCCACGAGCGTGTCGACCTGGTAGCCGTCCACAGCGCTCACCGGCACGATGTCGGCCCAGTCACCCAGCGCCGCCACCTGGACCAGGTGCTCGGCGAGCCGGCCCTTGGAGACGAGGTCCGCCTTGGTGGCCACGGCCACCACCGTCGCGCCGTCCGGCCGCTCGGTGAGCTCGGCGAGCTGGGCGGCGATGTACCGGTCGCCCGGACCGACCCGCTGGTCGGCGGGCAGGCAGAAGACGACGACGTCGACCTCGGTCAGGGTGCCACGGACCAGGTCGTTCAGACGCTCCCCGAGCAGCGTCCGCGGCCGGTGCAGGCCGGGGGTGTCGACCAGCACGACCTGGGCGTCCGGGCGGTGCACGATGCCGCGGATCACGTGCCGAGTGGTCTGCGGGCGCTGCGAGGTGATCGCCACCTTCCGCCCCACCAGCGCGTTGGTCAGGGTGGACTTGCCCGCGTTGGGCCTGCCGACCAGGCAGACGAACCCCGACCGGAACTCCGGCTCGGTGGCCGGCACCTCCGGTGTCCCGACGGTCATCGCTGCTGGCCTCCTGCCGGTTCGTCCTCGGTCCGCCGGCGGGACGCGGACGCCTGGGCCGGCGCGGGCGAAGGTTCCCGCGCGGGTTCTCGCCCGTCCGCGGCACCCGCTGACGAGCCGTCGCCCGCACCGCCGTCGTCGTCCCGCGCCACGGGCACCCGCCGCACCCGCAGCGTCGAGAGCTGCCGGCGTCGGCCCTCGGCGCGGTCCGCGGTGAGCTCCAGCTCACCGACCCGGGCGCTGGAGCCCACCAGCGGAACCTTGCCCAGCGCCTTGGCGAGCAGCCCGCCCGCCGTGTCCACGTCGTCGTCCTCCAGCTCGAGGTCGAACAACTCGCCCAGCTCGTCCACGGGCAGGCGGGACGGGACGCGGTAGGTCCCCTCGCCCAGGTCCTCGACCTCGGGGCCGGAGCGGTCGTGCTCGTCGGTGAGCTCGCCGACGATCTCCTCCAGGGCGTCCTCGATGGTCACCAGCCCGGCGATCCCACCGAACTCGTCGACGACCATCGCCATGTGGAACGCGCCCTGCTGCATGGTCCGCAGCAGGTCGTCGACCGGCTTCGACTCCGGCACGAAGGCGGGCGCCCGCACCAGCGGGTCGACCGGTTCGTCGTCGCGATCGGGATGGGAGTGCCGGCGTCGCACGACGTCCTTGAGGTACAGCACCCCCACGACGTCGTCGACCGACTCGCCCACCACCGGTAGCCGGGAGAACCCCGATCGCAGGAACAGCGCCAGCGCCTTGCGCACCACCGTCCCGGCCGGGAGGGTGATCATCTCCGTGCGGGGGACCATGACGGCGCGGGTGATCGTGTCCCCGAGCTCGAGGACCGAGCGGAACATCTCCCGGTCCTCGTCCTCCAGGTTGTCGGACTCGCTGGCCCGGTCGACCATCTCGCGCAGCGGGTCGTCGTTCACGGTGGCGCTCGCGCTGGTGACCGACCGCAACGGCCGTGCGACGGCCCGGGCGACGGTCAGCGGAGCGGAGGTCAGGACCAGCGTGCCGACCGGGTGACTGCCGCCCATGCGCCGCGGTACCCACCGCACCACCAGCACGGCGACCGCCCCGAACAGCGCCCAGGCGATCACCAGGACCTGCCACCACGGCCATCCGGTCGCGGTCAGCGCCAAGACCAGACCGACCGCGCCGACCGCCTCGAGCAGAACCCGTACCAGTGCCACGGAAGCGGCCGCACCGGCCGGGTCGTCCATCAGGCGCACGACGCGGCGCGCGCTGGGCAGCGTGGAGTCCTCCAGCTCGGCCAGCGCACCTCGCCCGCCCCGCAGCATCGCCGTCTCCCCGGCGCTGAGCACGGCCGCCAGCAGCAGCACGACCACGACGGCGCCGACGAGCGCGGCCGTGGGGACGTCCGTCATCGGCCCGCGAGGAAGGTGAGCAGGAGCTGACGCTGCAGCCCGAACATCTCCTTCTCCTCCTCCGGCTCCGCGTGGTCGAAACCCAGCAGGTGCAAGATCCCGTGCGTGGTGAGCAGCAGCAGCTCCTCGGTGGTGGAGTGACCGGCCTCCCGGGCCTGGGTCGCCGCCACCTCCGGACAGAGCACCACGTCACCGAGCAGACCGGGCGGCGTGGGCTCGCCGTCCGCCCCGGGACGCAGCTCGTCCATCGGGAAGGACAGCACGTCGGTGGGCCCCTCGAGCTCCATCCAGCGCTCGTGCAGCTCGGCCATCACGTCGCTGGTCACCAGCAGGATCGACAGCTCGGTCTGCGGGTGCAGGTGCATCGCGTCGAGCACGTGCCGTCCCAGCGCCGCGAACTCGGCCTCGTCGACCGCGTGCCCCGACTCGTTGTTGACCTCGATGCTCACCGGCCGGCCTCCTGGCGGCTGTCCCACGTCGCGTACGCGTCGATGATGTCGCCGACCAGCCGGTGCCGGACCACGTCGGCGGAGGTGAGGCGGCAGAACGCGACGTCGTCGACCTCACCGAGGATCGACTCGACCACGCGCAGTCCGGACGTCGTGCCGCCGGGCAGGTCGACCTGGGTGACGTCCCCGGTCACCACCATGCGGGAGCCGAAGCCCAGGCGGGTGAGGAACATCTTCATCTGCTCGCTCGAGGTGTTCTGCGCCTCGTCCAGCACGATGAACGCGTCGTTCAGGGTGCGCCCACGCATGTAGGCCAACGGCGCCACCTCGACCGTCCCGGACTCGGTCAGCCGGGGGATCGAGTCCGGGTCGACCATGTCGTGCAGGGCGTCGTACAGGGGGCGCAGGTAGGGGTCGATCTTCTCGCTCAGCGTGCCGGGCAGGAACCCGAGCCGCTCCCCCGCCTCCACGGCGGGCCGGGTCAGCACGATCCGGTTGACCTGCTTGGCCTGGAGCGCTTGGACCGCCTTCGCCATCGCGAGATACGTCTTGCCGGTGCCGGCCGGGCCGATGCCGAACGTCACGGTGTTGCGGTCGATCGCGTCGACGTACGCCTTCTGGCCGACCGTCTTGGGCCGGATCGTGCGGCCGCGGCTCGACAGGATGTCCTGCGTGAGCACCTCCGCCGGTCTGGTGACCGTGGGCGCGGTGAGCATCTGCACCGACCGGGACACGACGTCGGGACTGAGCTGGGTGCCGCTCGCGGCGACCTCGAGCAGCTCGTCGATCAGCCGGGAGACCAGAGCCACGTCGGCGGCCCGACCGCGGAGCGTGATCTCGTTGCCGCGGACGTGGATGTGCGTGCCGGGGAAGCCCGCCTCCACCGCGCGCAGCACCTCGTCGCCCGGTCCGAGCAGGGCGATCAGCGGCAGGTGGGCCGGTACCACGATGCGGTGCTCGACGGGGGCGGGCAGTGTGCCGTCAGGGCCGTCGGGGGCCGTCGCGTCACCGGCGGGGTCGGTGCCGGCCGCGGCGGGCGCGAGACGGCCGGCGGCCGATCGACGAGCGGGGGTGTCGGTCATGGGACGGGCGTGGGCCCTGGACTCCTGAGACGTTGGACGGTTCTGGTCCGGTGCCGTCCTGCCGGTGCAGGACGTGCGTGTCGGGTCATCGTACCGAGCGGCCGGGGCCCTTCGCTCAGGCGGGCGTCCAGCCGAGCTGGGCACCGCCGAGCACGTGCCCGTGCACGTGGAAGACCGACTGCCCCGCCCGCGCGCCGGTGTTGAAGACCAGGCGGAACTGACCGTCCGCCTCCGACTGGGCGACCTCGTCGCCCAGTCGCACCACCGCGGCCAGCAGAGCCGGGTCCGCCGCGGCGAGCTGGGCCACGTCGGCGTGGTGGTCCCGCGGAACGACCAGGACGTGCACCGGGGCCTTGGGGTCGATGTCCCGGAAGGCGACCGCGTCCGCCGTCGACGCCACCACGTCGGCGGGCACGTGCCCCGCGACGATGTCGCAGAACAGGCAGTCCGGGACGGTCAGGGGCGAACCGGACGACTCTGGCGACTCCTGGGCACCTGGGTGTGACGACATGCCGCCAGGGTAGTGCCAGGGTCCGACGCCGGCCTGCCAAGATGGACGTCCCCTGTCAGGATGCAGGCCACGTGGCAGACGCCAGTGGCCGGACCCGACCTACGGACGGAGCTGTGATGCGCACCTGGACCGACCGACCCGTGGTCCGCACGCTGCTGGCGGTGGCCGCGTCCGTCGCCCTCCTCTCCGCCTGCCAGACCGGCACCGAGCCCGACGACGACACCGACGGACCCACCGCCGAGCAACCGGGTGAGCCCACCGACCCGGACGGGTCCGAGGAGCCCGACGACGGTGACTCCGGCGACCCGGACGACTCGGGGGACGACGACGGGCCCGGCACCGTCAACGGTCCGAACTCCATCACCGCACCGGAGCCGGGCCAGACCGTGGCCGGCCCGGACGTGACCGTCACCGGTGAGGGCACCGCCTTCGAGGCGACGTTGAACTACCGGGTGCTCGTCGCCGGCACCGAGGACGTCGTCGCCGGGCCGGACTACACGATGGCCGGCGCCAACGGTGAGGTCGGGCCGTACACGATCGACCTGTCGCTCGACCCGGGCGAGTACACGGTGCAGGTCTGGGAGCCGGACATGGCCGCCGAGGACGGCGAGAGCGGCGAGCTGATCAACCTGGTCGAGGTCACATTCACGGTGAGCTGACCCGGGCCGATCTCGGGACGGGCCCTGGTCAGGCCCAGCGCCCCAGCAGCTGGCTGAGCAGCACCAGCGCCGCCGGCCCGGCCGTGGAGGTGCGCAGCACGTGCGGTCCCAGGCGGACCGCCGTCGCCCCGGCGTCGGTGAGCTCCGTGAGCTCCTCGTCCCCGATCCCGCCCTCCGGCCCGACGACGACCAGCACCCCGGTACGCACGCCGCGCGCGTCCTCGGCAGCCGTGAGGTCCGGGAGCCCGGCGTCGGTCAACGGCGTCGGTGCCCCCTCGTGCAGCACCAGCGCGACCCCGCCGCCGAGCACGACCTCGCGCACGAGCTCGGCCAGCCCCCGCGTGTCGACCGGCGGCTCGACGGCCGGGATCTGCGCCCGGCGCGACTGCTTCGCGGCACGCCGGACCGTCGCGACCCACTTGGCCCGGCTCTTGGCGGCCCGGTCACCCCGCCAGACCACCACGGACCGCGCGGCCTGCCACGGGATCACCGCGTCGACGCCGAGCTCGGTGGCCGCCTCGATCGCCAGCTCGTCCCGGTCCCCCTTGGCCAGGGCCTGGGCGAGGACGAGGGGCACCGCGGGCGCCGGCTCCTCGGACCGCTCGACGACGTCCAGGCTCACCCGGCCGACCTCGACCCCGGTGATGACGCACCGCAGGCGCACCCCCGCGCCGTCGACCACGTCGACGCGCTCACCTGGCCGGCGCCGCTGGACCACGCCCGCGTGCCTGGCCTCGTCCCCCTCGAGCACGTAGCGCGAGCCGGTGTCGAGCCCGTCCAGCAGGCCGCGGCCCGCCAGGAACACCGGCGCGCTCAAGGTCAGCGGCCCGAGAGCTTGTCGCGCAGCTTCGAGAACACCCCGGGGTGCGCGGGTACGAGCCTGGGAGCCGGTCGTTCCTCGTCCCGCGCCGTGGCGAGCTCGCGGAGCAACCGTTCCTGGTCCTCGTCCAGACCGGTGGGGACCTTGACGTCGACGTGCACGTGCAGGTCTCCCCGTCCGCCGGCCTGGAGGTGCCCAATGCCGAGCCCGCGCTCGACGACCACCTCGCCCGGCTGGGTGCCGGGACGGACGTCGATCTCCCGCACCCCGTCGAGCGTCTCCAGCTCGACCACGGTGCCCAGGGCGGCGGCGGTCATCGGGATCTCCAGCGTGCAGTGCAGGTCGTCCCCCCGACGGACGAACACGTCGTGCGGCCGCTCGCGGATCTCCAGGTAGACGTCACCGGGCGGGCCGCCGGCCGGGCCGACCTCACCCTGGCCCGCGAGCTTGATCCGGGTCCCGGTGTCGACCCCCGCCGGGACGTCCACGCTCAACGTGCGCCGGCTGCGGACCCGTCCCTCCCCCGAGCACTCGGTGCACGGGTCGGGGATGACGGTGCCGAATCCGTGGCAGGCCGAGCACGGGCTGGAGGTCATCACCTGGCCGAGGAACGACCGGGCCACCCGCTGCACGACGCCGCGCCCGCCGCAGACCTCGCAGGTGCGCGGCGAGGTGCCCGGCCGGCAGCAGGTCCCCTGGCAGGTCCCGCACACCACGGCCGTGTCGACCTGCACCTCGCGGTGCGCACCGAAGGCCGCCTCGGACAGGTCGATGTCCAGCCGCACGAGCGCGTCCTGGCCGCGCCGGGCGCGCGGCACCGGGCCCCGCTGGGCGGAGGAGCCCTGCGCGGCGCCGAAGAAGGTCTCGAAGATGTCCTGGAAGCCGAAGCCCGCACCGAAGCCGGACGCACCGCCGCCCGGTGCCGAGGGATCGACCCCTCGGTCGTACATCTGGCGCTTCTCGGGGTTGGACAGCACCTCGTAGGCGCGTGAGACGTCCTTGAACCGGTCCTCGGCGCCGTCGCCCGAGGCGACGTCCGGGTGCAGCTCGCGGGCGAGCCGCCGGTACGCCTTCTTGATCTGGTCCGGTGTCGCGTCCCGGCTGACGCCGAGCACCTGGTAGTAGTCGCTGCTCACGTGTCGCTCTCTGCCGTCCCGTTCGGGTC
>CAYQFJ010000116.1:0-9839 GCA_964416715.1 uncultured Actinotalea sp.
TACATCGCGGCGCGGCTGGCGGACTACGTGGGTGTCGGCAACGCGCGCTGGCTGGGACTGCCGGTCCGCACCCTGCTGGAGCGCGCAGGGGTGCTCCCGGAAGCGGACATGGTGCTGTCCACGAGCGTCGACGGGTTCACCGCCTCCACGCCGCTGCGCGCCCTGACCGACGAGCGGGACTCCCTGGTCGCCGTCGGGATGAACGGTGAGCCCCTGCCGCTGGCGCACGGCTTCCCGGTGCGCCTGGTGGTACCGGGTCTGTACGGCTACGTGTCGGCGACCAAGTGGCTCGCGGACCTCGAGGTCACCCGGTTCGCGGAGCGCACCGCCTACTGGACGCAGCGCGGGTGGTCCCAGCGCGGCCCGGTCAAGACCTCCTCGCGGATCGACGTCCCGCGTACCGGCGCCCGGGTCCCTGCGGGCACCGTGGCCGTCGGCGGGGTGGCCTGGGCCCAGCACCGCGGCGTGACCGGTGTGCAGATCCAGGTGGACGACGAGCCCTGGCAGGACGTCGACCTGGCCGACGAGATCTCCGTCGACACCTGGCGCCAGTGGTCCTGGCAGTGGCGGGCCACCCCGGGCGAGCACTTGCTGCGCGTCCGCGCCGTCGACCCGGAGGGGATCCAGACCGGGGACCGCGCCCCCGTGGTGCCCGACGGCGCCACGGGTTGGCACGAGATCCAGGTCACGGTCGGCGCCTGACCACCGGGTCCCCCCACCGGTCACCCGGACCGTCTACGATCCACGCGTGACCCCGGACGACGACGTCTCGCGCACCGACCCGCCCACCCGGCTCTCCCCCGACCGGATGGACGAGGCGGACGACGTCGGGCCTCGCACCCGCCGAGAGCGCGTGGTCGCCTGGGCGGCGTGGGACTGGGGGTCGGCGGCCTTCAACGCGGTCATCACCACCTTCGTGTTCACCGTGTGGCTGACCGGGGACTCCTTCATCGACCCGGCCACGGTCGCCGCTGCGGACGCCGAGGGCGGCGCCGGTGGGCCGGCCACCGACCTGTACGACTCCGTCATCGCCACCCACTCGTCATGGCTGGGCTGGGGCCTGACGGCGGCCGGGCTGCTCATCGCGCTGCTGGCACCGGTGGCCGGTGCGCGGGCGGACGACAACGGTCGGCGTCGCCGCTGGCTGGGGATCCACACCGGGATCACCGTCCTGATCAGCGCCGCGATGTTCCTGGTCGTCCCGCAACCGGGCAGCCTCACCCAGAACCTCCTGCTGGGCATCTTCCTGCTCTCGGTGGGCAACATCTTCTTCGAGCTCGCCTCGGTCAACTACAACGCGACACTCGCCCAGATCTCCACTCCCGCGACCGTCGGCCGGGTCAGCGGCCTGGGCTGGGGGGCGGGGTACATCGGCGGGATCGTCCTGCTGCTGATCCTGTTCGTGGGCTTCATCGACCCCGAGGTCGGTTGGTTCGGTGTGACCAGCGAGAACGGGCTGAACATCCGGGTGGCGGTGCTGGTCTCGGCGATCTGGTTCGGCCTGTTCGCCCTGCCGGTCCTCATCGTCGTGCCGGAGGTTCGGCCGAGCGCGACGCGGGCACGCAGCAGCTTCCTCGACTCGTACCGTCAGCTCTTCCGGGACGTCGCCGCCCTGTGGCGGGACCGGCGCGAGACCCTGCAGTTCCTGGTCGCCAGCGCGGTGTTCCGGGACGGGCTGGCCGGGGTGTTCACCTTCGGTGCGGTGATCGCCGCCGGCACGTTCGACTTCACCACCTCCGGGGTGATCGTGTTCGCCATCGCCGCGAACCTCGTCGCCGGGCTGGCCAGCTTCGTCGGTGGCTGGCTGGACGACCGTGTCGGCCCGAAGGCGATCATCGTCACCTCGCTGAGCGGACTGGTGCTGTCCGGCCTGGCCATCTTCGTGCTCAGCGACGGCGGGCAGACGATCTTCTGGATCTTCGGCCTGACGCTGTGCCTGTTCGTCGGGCCGGCGCAGTCCTCGAGCCGGACGCTGCTGGCCCGGCTCATCCCCGCGGGCCGGGAGAGCGAGATCTTCGGCCTGTACGCCACCACCGGCCGCGCTGCGAGCTTCCTCGCCCCGCTCGCGTTCTCCGTGCTGATCGGGCTCGGGGGGTCCCAGCGCTGGGGGATCGTCGGCATCGTGCTGGTGATCGCGCTCGGGCTCGGGCTGCTGCTGCCGATCCGGGCGGGGCAGCGTCCGGGCCTGCGCACCTCGGCGGCGGCATGACGGGGTGGACCCAGGACATCCTGGGTCCGGACTGGGAACAGCTCACCACGCCGGTCGAGGTGGCCGGTGCGCCCGACGCCGTCTCCACGCTCGTGCGCAAGAGGCGCCCGGGCGCCTCCGACGACGCGGGGCAGGTCGGGGCGGGGGCGGGCACCGCGGTGCTCTACGTGCACGGCTACAACGACTACTTCTTCCAGACCCACCTGGCCGAGGCGTTCGAGCTGCACGGCTACCGGTTCCACGCGCTCGACCTGCACGGCTGCGGCAGGTCCCAGCGCGACGGGATGCTCCCCCACTACTCCACCGACCTGGTCGACTACGCCCCCGAGATGTCCGCCGCCGCGCGGCTCATCCGCGCCGACCACGACCGGCTCGTCGTGATGGGTCACTCGACCGGCGGTCTGATCGCGAGCCTGTGGGCGCACCGCGTACGCGACCGGCCCGGACGGCCCGGACCGGTCGACGCACTGGTGCTCAACAGCCCGTGGTTCCAGCTCAACGTCTCCTGGATCCGGCGCGCGCTGTCCGCACCGGTGCTCGACGTCATCGTGCCGCTCGACCCGCTGCGGGTCGTCGAGGACGAACCCTCGGCCTACGGCCGGCACCTGCACGTGGACCACGGGGGTCGGTGGGAGTTCGACACCAGGCTCAAGCGGCCAGAGGGCCTCCCGGCACGAGCCGGCTGGCTGCGGGCGGTCCGCCGCGCCCAGTCCCGGTTGGCCCGTGGGCTCGACATCAGTGCGCCGGTGCTCGTCTGCGCCGCGGCGAGCAGTGGCCCGAACCGGCCCGACAACCCCGACCTCGACGCCCAGGACACGATCCTCGACGTCGACCACATCGCCGCCAGGGCACCGCGCCTCGGGCGGGACGTCACCCTTGCGACGGTGCCCGGCGGCATCCACGACCTGAGCCTGTCCGCGCCCGGTCCGCGTGAGCTCTTCCTCCAGACGATCTTCGACTGGCTCACCCTGCGGCTCTGAGCGGCGGCTCCGCGCGGCTGCGGACGTCCTCAGGCCAGCAGGTCCGGTCCCGCGGCCACCAGCAACGCCACGCAGGTCCCGGCGACGGCCACGGCCAGGAGGAACGGCAGCCGGCTCCCGGGCCGGCGGACCGCGGTCACGGCGGCGCCACCGGCCGCGACGACGGCGAGGGCCCCGCCGGCCAGGTCGAGCCTCCCCGGGGGACCGGGACCGAACACGACCACGAGAACCGCGAGGCAGAGCACGACCGGCGCGAGCAGCGTCGTCGTGCGCCGCCCCAGCCGGTGCGGCAGGCCACGGACGCCGGTGGCCAGGTCCGCCTCGATGTCCGGCAGGACGTTCGCGAGGTGGGCTCCCAGACCGAGCAGCACGCCGGTGACCACCACCCACCCCGCGACCAGCGGCTCCCCGGGGAGGGTGAGCCCGAGGAACACCGGCAGGAGCCCGAAGGACACCGCGTAGGCCAGCGGTGACCAGGCGGTGCGCTTCAGCCACAGGTTGTACAGCCAGGCGCCGGCCACGGCGACCAGGTGCACGACGCCGGGACGCCACCCCGTCGCCAGCGACGCCGCGACGCACGCCGCCACCGCGCACAGGGCGGTCACCCACAACAACCTCGGCGTCACGAGGCCATCGACGACGGGCTTGTCCCACCGACCCGTCGCGACGTCCCGCTCCGCATCGAGCCAGTCGTTCGACCAGCCGATCGAGAGCTGACCGGCCAGCACCGCCGTGGTCGCGACCCCCAGCGTCCGGCCCGGGGCACCGAGCCCCAGCAGCAGCAGCACCGAGAACCCGGTGACGGCGACCGTCGGGACCGGGTGGCAGGCCAGGACGAGTCCACGCAGCGTCCCGGCGGCGGAGGTCACCCGCCGACGCTACCGCCGGTGGGGTGCCCGCCGAGGACGTCCGTGACACGATGCGCAGATGTCGCGCGTGGTCGCCGTCGCCCCCACCTTCCCCGAGCACGTCCACCCGCAGGCCGACGTCACCGCCACCCTCGGGCCACTCCTCGCGGCAGACCCGGACCGGCGACGGCTGCTGGCACGGCTCCATGCGTCCAGCGGCGTCCGGTCCCGTCATCTCGCCCTCCCCTTGGACCAGTACGCCGGCCTGACGTCCTTCGGCCTGGCCAACGACCACTTCGTCCGCATCGGGACCGAGCTGGCCGAGCGGGCGGCCACGCAGGCGCTGCGCGCCTCCGGGATCGACCCGGCGGAGGTGGACTTCCTGATGGTCACCTCGGTGACCGGCGTCGCCGCGCCCTCGATCGACGCCGCGCTCGTCCCCCGGGTGGGGCTGCGGCCGGACGTGAAGCGGCTGCCCTCCTTCGGTCTCGGCTGCTCCGGGGGCGCCGGGGGCATCGCCCGGGTGCACGACTACCTCGCCGGGCACCCCGACGGCGTCGGCCTGCTGGTCTCGGTGGAGCTGTGCTCGTTGACCATCCAGCACGGCGACGGCTCGACCGCGAACCTGGTCGCCAGCGGCCTGTTCGGGGACGGGGCCGCCGCGGTCGTCATGGTCGGTGACGAGCACCCGACCCGCTCCCCCGACGCACCCGTGGTGCTCGACACCCGCAGTCGGCTGCACCCCGGCACGCAGGACGGGCTCGGCTGGCGGGTCACCGACTCGGGCTTCCGGATCGTGCTCTCGGCCGGGCTGCCCGCGCTGATCGAGGAGAGCCTGGGCCAGGAGGTCGTCGGGCTGCTCGAGCCGTACGACCTCAAGCCGCGCGACGTCGCGGCCTGGATCGTGCACGCCGGCGGGCCGCGGATCCTCGAGGCCGTGGCCCGCGCCCTCGACCTGGACCACGACGCACTCACACTGAGCCGACGCTCGCTGGCGAGCGTGGGAAACGTGTCCTCGGCCTCCGTGCTGCACGTGCTGTCGCTGGCGCTCGAGGACCACAGTCCCGGTGGCGTCGCGGTGATGATGGCCTTCGGGCCGGGGGTGAGCACGGACCTCGTCCTGCTCCGCTGGCCCGCGACCGACGGCGGCCCCGTCGCCGGGGCGTGACCGACGTGCTCACGGTCTTCCACGTCGTGGTCGGGGCCACCGCGCTCGAGCGGCTGGTCGAGCTGGTGCTGTCGGCTCGAAACGCCCGGTGGTCCTTCGACCGCGGCGGTGTGGAGTCCGGCCGCGGCCACTTCCCGGCGATGGTGGCCCTGCACACCGGCCTGCTCGTGGCCTGCGTCGTCGAGGTCGCGGTCGCGGACCGTCCGTTCGTCCCCGCAGTCGGCTGGCCCGCGCTGGTGCTCGTGCTCGCCGCGCAAGGCCTTCGCTGGTGGTGCGTCGCCACGCTCGGACGCCGCTGGAACACCCGGGTGATCGTCGTGCCGGGCCTGCCGCTGGTGTCTGCTGGCCCGTACCGGTGGACATCCCACCCGAACTACCTGGCGGTGGCCGTCGAAGGAGTCGCGCTGCCCTTGGTGCACACCGCCTGGGTGACGGCCGCTGGGTTCACGGTGCTCAACACGGTGCTCCTGCTCGGGTTCCGGATCCCGGCCGAGGAGGAGGCCCTGCGACTGGCGGCACCGAGGTGATGGGACACGCACCGGCGTCGCGCGACACGGACGTACTGGTCGTCGGCGGTGGGCCGGTCGGCCTCGCCGCAGCGATCGAGGCGCGTCTGGCCGGGCTGGGCGCCCTCGTCGTCGAACCACGCACCGGACCGGTGGACAAGGCCTGCGGAGAGGGCCTGATGCCGGGCGCGCTCGCCGCGGTGCGCGCACTCGGGGTGGATCCGCGGGGCCACCCGATCACCGGTATCAGCTACCGCGACCCGTTGCGGCACGCGGATCACCCCTTCACCGGGGGGCCGGGTCGCGGTGTGCGTCGGACCACGCTGCACGAGGTGCTGCAGGACCGCGCCCGCGACCTCGGCGTCGAACACGTCGTGGCCCGGGTGACGACGATCCGGCAGACGGACGACGCGGTGGAGGCCGCGGGTGTCGGCGCGCGCTGGCTGCTGGGGTGCGACGGCCTGCACTCGACCGTCCGACGGCTGGCCGGCCTGGACCGGCCGCCCGCCCGGCGACCCCGCTACGGGCTGCGCCGGCACTTCCGGGTGACGCCCTGGACGGACCTCGTCGAGGTGCACTGGGGACCGAGCACCGAGGCCTACGTCACGCCGGTGGCGGACGACCTCGTCGGGGTCGCCCTCCTGGGACCACCCGGGTCGGACTACGCGGAGACGCTCACCGGGTTCGCCGAGCTGTCCGCACGGTTGCGCGACGCCGAACCGCTCACCGCGGCCCGTGGGGCCGGCCCGCTGCGCCAACGCACCGTGCGGCGGACCGCCGGGCGCGTCCGGCTGGTCGGCGACGCCTCCGGCTACGTCGACGCCCTGACCGGTGAGGGTCTGCGGGTGGGCCTGGCCCAGGCCTCGGCGGCGGTCGCCCACCTGGACGACGCCGCCGGCTACGAGCGTGCCTGGGTCCGGGTCACCCGCGACTACCGCCTGCTGACGGCGGGACTGGTGAGCTGGGCCACGTCGCCCGCGCGGGGCGCCGTGGTGCCCGTGGCCCGGTCCGTGCCGGCGCTGTACGGCGCGATCGTGGACCGCCTGGCACGCTGACCGCTCATGAGCTCATGACACCGAGGCGAGCTCCTGCACGCAGGACGCGGCGGCCACGAGCCCGGCGGCGGCGGCGGTGAGCACCGAGGCCATCGGCATCGGCAACGCGGCCACGTGCGCTACGTCCCCGGCCGCGTAGACGCCAGGCCGGCTGGTGTGCCCCGTCGCGTCGATCTCGATGCACCCGCTGTCCAGGGTGCGCAGCCCGAGGTCCGTCGCGAACGGCCCGCTCGGCTCGAAGGTGGTCGCGACGAAGAGGCCGTCCACCCGCACCTCGTCGCCGTCGAGCACGAGTCGGGCGCCGCGCTCGACGCGCTCGGCCGCGACGAGACGACCGGAGCGCAGCTCCACCCCCGCAGCGACGAGCCCGGCCCGGTCGTCGTCGGGCACCTGCTCGGCGTCCACGACCACCAGCCGGTCGGCGATCGGTGCGAGCATCGCCACCAGCCGCGCGGCGTGCGGGCCGCCCAGGAGACCCACCGTGCCGCCGGACAGCTCGTGACCGTGGCAGAACGGGCAGTGTGCCACCACGTCCCCCCACAGCTCGGTCAGCCCCGGGACGTCCGGCAGGGTGTCACGGACGCCGTTGGCCAGGACGAGCCGACGCGCCTCGAGCAGGCCCTCGCCGGTCTGCACCGCGAAGCCGCCGTCGGTCTGGGTGACCCCGGTGGCCTCGGTCCCCCGCACCTCGACGGTCGGGTACGCCGCCAGGTCCGCCCGCGCATCGGCCCGGAACTCGCCCGGCGGGCGGCCGTCCTGGGTCACCATGTTGTGCATGT
Organism: uncultured Actinotalea sp.; assembly: GCA_964416715.1. GTDB lineage: Bacteria > Actinomycetota > Actinomycetes > Actinomycetales > Cellulomonadaceae > Actinotalea. Next base: position 7,546 of record CAYQFJ010000116.1, read on the forward strand.
GCCCGGCCGCCGCGTTCCGGTAGGTACCGGAGTCGAGCAGCAGCGTCGAGCGGTGCATGCGGCCCAGGGTGAGACCGGCCTGCAGGCCCGCCGGGCCGCCGCCGATCACGATCACGTCGTACATGGCGCTGTCTCCTTCGTCCTCGTTCCCCGGGACGTCGGGCCGTCCGGGAACATCTGCACCACCATGTGACTTCACGTCGACATGAAGTCAAGAGACTGGTCGATCGGTCAGGTCGCAGATCGACACGACATGCCGACGCACGTGCTGCGGCACTGGGAGAGCATGGGACTGCTCGCCCCGGAACGCGACGGCGGTGGACGCCGTCGGTACTCACGCGACGACGTCGTCCGGGTCGGGATCATCCGGCGCAGCAGGTCGGCCGGGATGAGCCTGGACCAGATCCGGCACCTGCTCGACGCCGGGGCGCCCGGGCGCCACGAGGTGCTGGTCGCCCACCTGGCCGACCTGGACCGCCGCATGGAGGAGATGCGCATCTCCCGCGAGATGACGCTGCACGCCTTCGAGTGCGAGGCGCACGACATCACCGCCTGCCCGAACTTTCGGCGATGGGCAGCCGACCTGCTCGCCGACTTCTGACCGGGGCCCTGAGCAGGGTCCTTCGTCGGGTTTGCGGACCCGGGCCCCCGCCCGGGACCCCGGACCAGCGGCGGACCGCTGCGCGCCGTCCGGCTCGTGCTGGCACTCTTGGCCCATGCAGATCTGGCCTGGGCACGCGTACCCGCTCGGCGCGACGTTCGACGGGACGGGCACGAACTTCGCGGTCTTCTCCGAGATCGCCGAGCGCGTCGAGCTCTGTCTGATCGACGACGACGGGACCGAGCAGCGGGTGGACCTGCCCGAGACCGACGCCTTCGTGTGGCACGGTTACCTGCCCACCGTCCAGCCCGGCCAGCGCTACGGCTACCGCGTGCACGGGCCGTACGACCCCTCCCAGGGACATCGGTGCAACCCCGCGAAGCTGCTGCTGGACCCGTACGCGAAGGCCATCGACGGGCAGATCGACGGGCACCAGTCGCTGTTCTCCTACGACTTCGGCGACCCCGACTCCCGCAACGACGACGACTCCGCCGGCCACACCATGGTCTCCGTGGTGATCAACCCGTTCTTCGACTGGGGTCACGACCGTCCGCCGAACCACGAGTACCACGAGTCGGTGATCTACGAGGCGCACGTGAAGGGTCTGACCCAGCAGCACCCGGGCATCCCCGAGGACCTTCGCGGCACCTACGCCGGGATGGCGCACCCGGCGATCATCGACCACCTGGTCGAGCTCGGCGTGACGGCGATCGAGCTGATGCCCGTGCACCAGTTCGTCAACGATCCCGACCTGGTGGCCAAGGGGCTGTCCAACTACTGGGGCTACAACACGATCGGCTTCTTCGCCCCGCACAACGCCTACGCGTCCACGGCCGTCCCGGGCCAGCAGGTCCAGGAGTTCAAGCTCATGGTCAAGGCGCTGCGCGAGGCCGGGATCGAGGTGATCCTGGACGTCGTCTACAACCACACCGCCGAGGGGAACCACCTGGGCCCCACGCTGTGCTTCAGAGGCATCGACAACACCGCCTACTACCGGCTGGTCGACGAGGACCCGGCGCACTACTACGACACGACCGGGACCGGGAACTCGCTGCTCATGCGGCACCCGCACGTGCTCCAGCTCCTGATGGACTCGCTGCGGTACTGGGTCAACGAGATGCACGTCGACGGCTTCCGGTTCGACCTCGCCTCGACCCTGGCACGTCAGTTCCACGAGGTCGACCGGCTCTCGGCCTTCTTCGACCTGGTCCAGCAGGACCCGGTGATCAGCCAGGTCAAGCTCATCGCCGAGCCGTGGGACATCGGGGAGGGCGGCTACCAGGTGGGCGGCTTCCCGCCGCTGTGGAGCGAGTGGAACGGCAAGTACCGGGACACCGTGCGCGACTTCTGGCGCGGCGAGCCGTCCACCCTGGCCGAGTTCGCCAGCCGGGTGTCCGGCAGCTCCGACCTGTACGAGCACACCGGCCGCAAGCCGATCGCGTCGATCAACTTCGTCACCGCCCACGACGGGTTCACGCTGCGGGACCTGGTCTCCTACAACGAGAAGCACAACGACGCGAACGGTGAGGACGGTCAGGACGGCGAGAGCCACAACCGGTCGTGGAACTGCGGCGTCGAGGGCCCGACCGACGACCCGAAGGTCCTCGCCCTGCGGGCCAAGCAGCGGCGCAACTTCCTGGCCACGCTGATGCTCTCGCAGGGCGTGCCGATGCTGCTTGGAGGCGACGAACTC
>CAYQFJ010000117.1:0-9780 GCA_964416715.1 uncultured Actinotalea sp.
CAGGTCGCACTCGCCGCCTGAGACCGACTGTCACCTATCCATGCAGCAGACCCGCGTCCCGCGGACGCTGTGGAACGGTCGCGGCATCCCCGCACCCGTCACCGCGTGACTCGCACGGTGAGGTGCGACCGAGCGGTGGGCGTGGGACCGCGCGGCGAGACCGTGCGGTCGAGCCATGCGGTGAGCTGCGCGGGTCACTCCTGGTGCACGTGCCCCGGGATCACCGGGTGGGCGGCGACGAGCTCGGTGTCGGCACCGATCGCCCCCAGCTTGGCAGCGCCGCCGGGCGAGTCGAGCGCCGTGTCCCGCCCGGGAAGCGGCTCGGCGAAGAACCGGTCGTTGTCGGCCAGGTACGGCATCAGCGCCGTGGGCAGGTCGTCCTCGTAGTAGATGGCGTCGACCGGGCACACCGGTTCGCACGCACCGCAGTCGACGCACTCGTCCGGGTGGATGTACAGCGCCCGCTCGCCCTCGTAGATGCAGTCGACCGGGCACTCCTCGACGCACGCCCTGTCCAGCACGTCGATGCACGGGGCGCCGATCACGTACGTCATCGCATCCTCCGAGGATCTCGCTGCGGTCGTTCCCGCCGTCAGTTTTTCACTGAACATGTGGTAAAAACAACTCGTGTCCGCCGCGGGTCCCGCACGGGGCCGGCGCAGCCAGACGAACCTGAGGAGACCACCGTGGCCGATCCCACCACCGACCGCATCGTCGACGTCCGCACCGAGGAACCGCGCGTGCGGCACGAGCTGATCTTCGACACCTTCGGTGAGCTGGCGCCGGGCACCGCGTTCGTGCTGGTGAACGACCACGACCCCAAGCCGCTGTACTACCAGCTCGCCGCCGAGAACACCGGCGAGTTCAGCTGGGACTACCTCGAGCAGGGCCCCGAGGTGTGGCGGGTACGCATCGGGCGTCTCGCGGCCGGCTGAGTCCGGGTCCTCCGGGTGCGGCAAGGCGCGGGACGCGAGACGGTAGGGGTACCGCGCAGCACACAGGAGGAACACATGGCCAGCTCGGACCTGCCCCACTACACCGTCCCGTCCATGACACCGGACCAGGGTGCCAAGGTGTCCGCGATCCTGCAGGGTCGGTTGCACGCACTCAACGACCTCCAGCTCACCCTCAAGCACATCCACTGGAACGTCGTCGGGCCCAACTTCATCGCCGTCCACGAGATGATCGACCCGCAGGTCGACGCCGTCCGTGCGATGGTCGACCAGATTGCCGAGCGCATCGCCACCCTCGGCATGACCCCCGTCGGGACGCCGGGCGCACTGGTCGACGGACGCAGCTGGGACGACTACGCGATCGGCCGCGCGGCGGCGATCGAGCACCTCCGGGCACTGGACGAGATCTACGTCGGGGTCGTCTCCTCGCACCGCGACGCGGCCAACGAGACCGAGAAGCTCGACCCGGTCACCAACGACATGCTGATCGCGCACCTGCACGAGCTCGAGCTGTTCCAGTGGTTCGTGCGCGCCCACCTGGAGACCACCGGAGGCGAGCTGAAGCACTAGGGTCGACGAGTCGCCGTCACCCGGCACGGCATCGGCGGCGGAACCACCGTCCACCACCGGAGGCCGCGTGATCGAGTTCCGAGGGGTCTCCAAGGCCTACCCGGACGGGACGGTCGCGGTCGCAGACTTCGACCTCGTGGTGCCGTCGCACCGAACCGTCGTCCTGGTGGGGTCCTCGGGATCCGGCAAGACGACGCTGCTGCGGATGGTCAACCGGATGGTCGAGCCGACCGCCGGGTCGGTGCTCATCGACGACCGGGACGTGCGTTCCCTCGACAAGGTCGCCCTGCGGCGACGGATCGGCTACGTCCTGCAGGCCGGCGGTCTGCTACCGCACCGGACGGTGGTCGACAACGTCGCCACCGTCCCGCTGCTGGAGGGCGTTCCGCGAGCCAAGGCCCGCGCGCAGGCGCTGGAGCTGCTCGACACGGTGGGTCTGGACCGTGCCCTGGCACGCCGTTACCCGGCGGAGCTCTCCGGGGGTCAGCAGCAGCGCGTGGGTGTGGCCCGCGCACTGGCCGCGGACCCGAACATCCTGCTCATGGACGAGCCCTTCGGCGCCGTCGACCCCATTGTCCGGGCCGAGCTCCAGACGGAGCTGCGCCGCCTCCAGGGCGAGCTCGGCAAGACCATCGTCTTCGTCACGCACGACATCCAGGAGGCGTTCACCCTCGGTGACGAGGTGGTGATCCTCGCGGCCGGTGCCCGGATCGCCCAGGCGGGGACCCCCGCCGAGATCCTCGCGGCGCCCGCCGACGGCTTCGTCGCGGACTTCGTGGGGGCGACGTCGGGCCGGCGGGACCTGCACATCAGCGAGCGGAACGGTCAGCGGATCGTCCTCGATGCGGACGGCCGGCCCGCGGGTGTGCTCGGCCCGGCCGACCACCGAGCGGGCCACGAGTCCGAGGACGTCGAGGGGGCGCCCGGACGGTGACCTGGCTGACGAACAACGTCGGGCTCGTCGTCGAGCTGACGCTGGTGCACCTCGGGCTCGCGGTCCCGACGATCCTCGCCAGCCTGGTGGTCGCGGTGCCGATCGGGTGGACGGCGCACCGCTACCGGCGCACCCGTTCGACGCTGCTCACCACCAGCGGCCTGCTGTACGCGATCCCCTCACTGCCGCTGTTCATCGTCATCCCCGTGCTGATCGGGACGAACATCCGGGCGCCGGTCAACGTCGTCATCACGCTCACGCTGTACGGCATCGCTCTGATGGTGCGCACCGCCACCGACGCCTTCGACGCGGTGCCCACCGAGGTGCGCAGGTCGGCGACGGCCGTCGGGTTCTCCCCCGCCGCACGGTTCTGGCGGGTCGAGCTGCCGCTGGCCGGGCCGGTGCTGCTGTCCGGGCTGCGCGTCGTGGTCGTCAGCACGGTCAGCCTGGTGACGGTCGCGGCGGTGGTCGGCTCGCGGAACCTCGGGTCGCTGTTCACCGACGGCTTCCAGCGCGGCATCCAGGCCGAGATCGTCACGGGCATCGTCATGACCGTCGCGGTGGCGCTGCTGCTGGACCTGCTCTGCGTCCTGGCCGGGCGCCTGCTGATGCCGTGGTCCCGTCTCGACCGTCGTGCGCGCAGCGGGAGGCGGACGCTCGCCCGCCTCCGAGCCACCGGCGGCTCGACGGCGGTGGCGACGTGAACGTCTTCCTCGAGGCGCTCGCCTGGATCGCCGACCCGACGCACTGGACCGGCGACTCCGGGATCGCCCGCCGGACCCTGGAGCACCTCGGCGTCTCCGCACTGGTGGTCGGGATCGCCGCGGTCATCGCCCTGCCCGTGGGCGTCCTCGTGGGGCACGCGCGCCGGGGCCGCGGGCTTGTCGTCGTGCTGTCCGGCGGTGCCCGTGCCCTCCCCACGCTCGGACTGCTGACCATGCTCGGTCTCGCGCTGGGCATCGGTCTCGAGGCCCCCGTCATCGCACTGGTGGTGCTCGCCCTCCCCTCGGTGCTCGCAGGCGCCTACGCGGGGGTGGAGTCGGTGAGCCCGATGGCCGTCGACGCCGCCCGTGGGATCGGGATGACCCACTGGCAGGTCGTCCGCCACGTCGAGCTGCCGCTGGGGCTACCGCTCGTCGTCGGCGGGTTGCGTGCCGCGACGCTGCAGGTGATCGCCACCGCTACGCTCGCCGCCTACGTCGCCGACGCCGGGCTGGGCCGCTACCTGTTCGAAGGTCTCAAGACCCGTGACTACCCGCAGATGGTCGCCGGTTCGCTGCTGGTCGCCGCGCTCGCCCTCGCACTCGAGGGCCTGTTCGCCGTCCTGCAGCGGCTCAGCGTCCCCACGACCACCCGACCGGAGCGCGCGACGCGCCGATCGGGAGACTCCCAGGAACGCTGGGAGCCGTCCGTCCACGACGAGAGGACCCCATGAACCACCTCCCACGCGCACGACACCTCCCCCGCGCCGCCGGTGCGACCGCCGTGGCCGCCACGGTCGCCCTGGCGCTCGGCGCCTGCTCCTCGGGTGACCCGCTGGACTCCGGTGACGGCGGCGACGCGCCCGGCACCCTCGTCGTGGGTTCCCAGGACTACTACTCCAACGAGATCATCGCGGAGATCTACGCACAGGCCCTGGAGGCCGAGGGTTACCAGGTGGACCGCCAGATGCGCATCGGTCAGCGCGAGGTGTACCTGCCCGAGGTCGAGGCCGGCTCGATCGACGTCTTCCCGGAGTACACCGGCAACCTGCTCCAGTACTGGCAGCCGGACACCGAGGCGCGTACCTCCGACGACGTCTACGCGGCGCTCCGGGAGGCCGTGCCGGAGGGTCTGCGGGTTCTCGACCAGGCACCGGCCACGGACCAGGACTCCTACAACGTGACCGAGACGTTCTCGCAGGAGTACGACGTGACGAGCCTGGCGGACCTGGCCGACGTGCCGGTCCCGATCACCCTGGGTGGCAACTCCGAGCTGGAGAGCCGCCCGTACGGCCCGGAGGGGCTGGCGAGCGTCTATGGCGTCGAGGTCGGCTTCACCCCGATCGAGGACTCCGGCGGCCCGCTCACGGTCAAGGCCCTGCAGGACGGCGACGTGCAGATGGTCAACATCTTCAGCGCCGACCCGAGCATCGCCCGCAACGACCTGGTGACGCTGGAGGACCCGGAGGGGCTCTTCCTCGCCTCGAACGTCGTCCCCCTGGTCAGCGAGGCGGTCGACGACCAGGCCGCCGAGATCATCGACACCGTCAGCGCCGCGCTGACCGCCGACGAGCTGGTCCGGCTCAACTCCCGCAGCGTCGACGAGCAGCTCTCCGCCTCGGTCCTGGCGAAGGACTGGCTCGAGGCGCAGGGCCTCGTCTGAGGAGGCGACATGTCCGAGGAGACGTACGGCGTCGTGGTGATCGGCGCAGGGGCGATCGGGGAGAACGTCGCCGACCGAGCCGGCCGAACCGGACTGAGCGTGGTCCTCGTCGAGTCGGAGCTCGTCGGCGGGGAGTGCTCCTACTGGGCCTGCATGCCGTCCAAGGCGCTGCTGCGACCCGGCGCGGCCCTCGCGGCCGCACGGGCGGTCCCCGGGGCCGCGGAGGCGGTGACCGGGCCGCTCGACCGGGACGCCGTGCTGGCCCGGCGGGACTCCTTCGCCAGCCACTGGGACGACCAGGGGCAGGTCGAGTGGGTCGACGGCGCCGGGATCGCGCTGGTTCGCGGGCACGCACGGATCGAGGGCCCCAAGCAGGTTCGGGTGACGCCCGACGACGGGCCGCCCGTGCTGCTCACCGCCGAGCACGCGGTCGTGGTCGCCACCGGCAGCGAGGCGACGGTGCCGCCGATCGACGGGCTGGCGGAGGTCTCCCCGTGGACCAGCCGTGAGGCGACCTCGGCCGACGACGTCCCCGACCGGCTGGCGATCATCGGCGGCGGCGTGGTCGGCGTGGAGATGGCGACGGCGTACAGCGACCTCGGTTCCCAGGTCACGATGCTGGTCCGGGGCGACCGGCTGCTGCCGGGCACCGAGCCGTTCGCCGGTGAGGCGGTCGCGGACTCCCTGCGCCGGCTGGGCGTCGACCTGAGGCTCGGAGTCGAGGCCACGCGGGTACGGCGGGACGGTGCAGGGGTGCACCTCGAGCTCACCGAGGGTGGACCGCTGCAGGTCGAGGAGGTGCTGGTGGCGACCGGGCGCCGGCCCCGCACCGGCGAGCTCGGGCTGGACCGACTGGGCCTGCCCACCGACGCGCCGCTCCGGGTCGACGCGACCGGGGCCGTCGTCGGCGGGCCCGACTGGCTGTTCGCCGCCGGTGACGTCACCGGCCGCACCGCGACCACGCACCAGGGCAAGTACGACGCGCGGGTGGTCGGGGACGTCGTCGCGCACCGTTTCGGCAGCGAAGACGCACTCGGCCCGGAGGCCGTAGCCACCGCGGACCCGTGGAGCCGGTTCCGCATGTCGGCCGACGACGCCGCCCAGCCGCAGGTGGTCTTCTCCCGCCCCGAGGTGTCCATGGTCGGCCTCACCGAGCAGGCCGCGACCGATGCCGGTATCCCGCTGCGCGTGCTGCACGTCCCGTTCTCCGCGGTGGCGGGAGCCGCGGTCGCTGCCGACGACTACGCCGGCGCCGCCCAGCTCGTCGTCGACACCGCACGCGACGTCGTGGTCGGAGCCACGTTCGTCGGCCAGGACGCCGCCGAGCTGCTGCACGCCGCCACGATCGCCGTCGTCGGCGAGGTCCCCCTGTCCCGACTCTGGCACGCCGTCCCCGCCTACCCCACCGTCAGCGAGGTCTGGCTCCGCCTCCTGGAGTCCGCCAACCTCTGACCCACCCGCGCGTGATCATGCAACTCCGCCGTGATCATGCAACTCCGCGGTGATCATGCAACTCGTCGACAGGACCGGAGGACACCATGGACGTCGCAGGACTGCTCACCGACGGCTACGAGCGCGTCGCGCAACAGGTCCGGCGGGTGCTCCCCGACCTGTCGACCGAACAGCTCGCGGCCCGTCCCACACCGGAAGCGAACACGATCGGCTGGCTCGTGTGGCACCTGACCCGGGTGCAGGACGACCACTTCGCCGACGCCCTCGACGTCGGGCAGGTGTGGCACGAGGGGTGGGCCGAGCGAGCGGCGCTCCCGTTCCCACCCGACGCGACCGGGTACGGGCACAGCACCGAGCAGGTGGGACAGGTCCGGCTGTCCGGCGACCTGCTGCTCGGCTACCACGAAGCCGTGCACGAGCGCTCGCTCGGGCTGCTCGCGCAGCTCACCGAGCAGGACCTCGACAGCATCGTCGACACCTCCTGGGACCCACCGGTCAGCCTCGGCGTCAGGCTGGTCAGCGTGCTCGCCGACGACCTGCAGCACGTCGGCCAGGCCGCGTACGTTCGCGGGCTGCTGCTGCGCCCCGCGCACTGATCGCGCCGAGTGGGTCCCGGACCGGTGGGACGCGAACGACTGAACCGCGGCCTGTCGGCCCGAGGCGGTCAGAGGGCCGCAACCAGGCCGAGCCGCGCCAACCGGTCCGGATCGGCCAGGACGTCGATAGCGACGATCCGGTCCTCGATGACACAGAAGGCCATCACCGAAAGCGGACGTCCCTCCCGGATCACCACCACGCCCGCGGCACCGTTCACGAGAGCGGGGCGTACGTACGGTGACAGCCGCCCGTAGGTGACCGCCCCGGCCGCCACCTCGTCCGCACCGTCCAGGACTCCGGAGACCTGCTGGAGCGCCCGTCCCCCGTCCGAACGCAGCACGACGTCCGGGTGCAGCACCGTCATGAGGCCGGTGAGGTCGCCGTCCTGGGCGGCGGCGAAGAAGGCCTCCACGGCCTTGCGCTGTCGCGACACGTCCCGGTCCGGCACAGGCGCCTGGCCACGCACGCGGCGTCGGGCACGGCTCGCGAGCTGTCTGGTCGCTGCGGGCGCCTTCCCGATCAGCTCCGCGATCTCGTCGAACGGCACCGAGAACATGTCGTGCAGGACGAAGGCGACACGCTCGTCGGGGCTGAGCGCGTCCAGTACCACCATCAGCGCCAGGCCCACGGTGTCGGCGGTGAGGGCCACCGTCTCCGGACCGGGTGGCACCGCCTCGACGAGCGGGTCCGGCATGTGCACCCCGACCAGGTCCTCCGCCCGTCTCCGGCGGGAGCGGAGCAGGTTCAGGCACACCCGCCCGACGACGGTCGTCAGCCAACCCGCGAGGTTCTCGACGTCGGAGGTGTCCGTCCGCTGGTACCGGAGCCAGGCCTCCTGCACGGCGTCGTCGGCCTCGTCCAGGGAACCGAGCATGCGGTAGGCCACCGCCGCCAGGTGACGCCGGTTCGCCTCGAACGGCTCGACGTCGCCGGAGGCTCCGTTCCCTGTCACGTTCCTCACCTCACCGGGTTCGTAGTGGTGGGGCCGGCACCGGTCCCTTCGAACGGGATCCGTCCCGCACCAGATCGGAGAAGTCATGAACGATGCAGTGAGCCCAGAGATCCTGGTCACCGGCGGCACCGGGGCGCTCGGCCGTCTCGTGGTACCAAGACTACGAGCAGCGGACCGATCGGTGCGCGTGCTGAGCCGTCGCCCACAAGAAGCCCGGGAAGGCGTGGAGCACGTCTCCATCGACCTGCTGGACCCGAAGGGCCTCGACACCGCCCTGGACGGGATCGGCACCGTCCTTCACCTGGCGGGCGGTCCGAAGGGCGACGACCGCGCGACGACGAACCTGATGGCCGCCGCCGCCCGGTCCGCGGTCCGGCACGTGGTTCTCATCTCCGTCGTGGGCGCGGACGCGATGCCGCTCGGGTACTTCCGGGCGAAGGCGGGCGCCGAGCGCGCCGTGGCCGAGTCCGGGCTGCCGTGGACGACGGTCCGGGTCGCGCAGGTCGACACGCTCGTGCTGCAGATGGTCGAGGCCATGGCCCGGTTGCCGTTCGTCGTCGACCCCCGCGGTCTGCGCGCCCAGCCGGTGCACCCGGACGAGGTGGCGGACCGCCTGACCGAGCTGACCCTCGGGTCCCCCGCGGAGCGGGTCGCGGACCTGGTGGGCCCGGAGGTGCACACCTTGGCCGACCTCACGCGCGGGTACCTGCAGGCCCGTGGTCGGCGTCGTCGACCCACGTTGCCGCTGCGGATCCCCGGCAAGGTGGGCCAGGCCTACCGGGCCGGAACGAACCTCAGCCTCGAGGACGCCACCGTCGCGAGCCGCCCGTGGCAGCAGTTCCTGGCCGAGGTGCTGGGCCACGACACGGTGCGGGTCTGAGCCTCGCGGCTCACGCCACCGCGAGGTGTGGCGGGCCGACGACCCGAGGCACTCCCCTCGCTCGAGCGTTCGCCTCGCGGATCGTGCGACCAGGGCGCAGGATCAGTCCACAGCGGCTCGCGAGCGGAGAACAACCATGGCCCAGGTACACACGGTTCACGAAGGCACCAGGTGGCGCAACAAGGTCGACGGCCTGCAGCAGGGCCCCGCCCACGAGTACCAGTCGGACGCCGTGGCCGCGGCACGGTCCATCGCGGCGGAGCTCGGGGCCGTGCACTACATCCACGACATCGACGGCACCGTCATCGAGGAACGGCCCTACCGCACGACGTCGGAGCCGTCGTGGGCGGGCAGCCTGCGATACACCGCCTGACCGGCAGAACAAGACCTCCGGACGTCGCCCCCGGACCGGGGACGCCGAGCCACTCCTGGCGCTGATGGGCCTCACCGGCTCCATCCCGACGTTCGGCGCGCGCTCCGGCCGTACCGCGTCCACAGTGGAAGGGACCGGAAGGAGGAGACGTGCCCAAGATCACGAAGAGCGGCGAGCCCAAGCAGTCCGAGCTCCCCGGCACCCTGCAGCGCTCCGACGCCAAGGCTCAGCGCACGTTCGCCGAGGCGCACGACTCGGCGCTGGACGAGTACGGCGACGAGGAGCGGGCGCACCGGGTGGCGTACGCCGCGCTGAAGCACACGCACGAGAAGATCGGCGACCACTGGGAGCCGAAGGACGAGAAGGGTCCGTCCGACGAGCAGGCCGAGGGAGGAGTCGACACCGACCGGGAGACCGCCGGCGGGGTCGACGCGAACGCGACCAAGGACCACCTCTACGACGTCGCCCAGCGCCTCGACGTACCCGGTCGGTCCTCGATGGACAAGGACGAGCTTGTCGACGCCATCCAGAAGGCGAACGATCGCGAGACTCGCAAAGCCCGGTCCGACTGATCACGCCGTCCGGGCGGGCCCGTGCACGCGCCTGCGGCGGCGGTCCCAAATGCTTGCGTGTGACCTGCGTGAACGCTGGTCGGGATGACAGGATTTGAACCTGCGACCCCTTGACCCCCAGTCAAGTGCGCTA
>CAYQFJ010000118.1:0-9213 GCA_964416715.1 uncultured Actinotalea sp.
CCCTCAAGTGGAGCGTTCGGGTCCCGATGTGGCGCGTTCGACCCTCAAGTGGAGCGTTCAGGTCCCGAGGTGGCGCGTTCCCGTTCGGTGTGGAGCGTTCGGCACCGACACGCCGGCGTGTCGCAACGCAAACGCTCCACACACGCGGACCCGGGTGTGCGTCCGGCGTCTCATCGGGGCGGAGCCGCCGGGGCGAGCTGACACGGCGAAGCGTCCCGGCCGAATGCTCCACACGAGCGCGGGCGCATGAGTTCGGGGGTGGGGTTCGGCGTGTCGCTCGGCGTGTCGGGGGCGGGCGCTCGGGGGGTGACATGCCGAGTTGTGCGTTCCGGTGTCGACTGCCCTAGCCTTTGGTCGACCGACCCCCTCCTGCGACGGAGAACTCCTCGTGCGTCTGCGTCTGACACCGCGCAACACCTCGTTCTTCGATCTTCTGGCCGGCTCCGCACAGCACCTGGTGACCGGGGCCGAGCTCCTCGGGCAGCTCCTGGGCGCCGAGCGCTCCGGTCGCAAGGCGATCGCCAACCAGCTCCGTGACGTCGAGCACGAGGCCGACGAGTCCACGCACTCGATCATGCGGATGCTCAACCAGACGTTCGTGACCCCGTTCGACCGGGACGACATCTACGGGCTGGCCTCGAGCCTGGACGACTGCATGGACTTCATGGAGGAGGCCGGCGACCTCATCGTGCTGTACAAGATCGATGCCTTGCCCCCGTTGGTCAGCGACCAGGTCGACGTCCTCCAGCGCTGCGCCGAACTCACCGCCGACGCGATGCCGCGGCTGCGTTCCATGCAGGACCTCTCTGAGTACTGGGTGGAGATCAACCGGCTGGAGAACGAGGCGGACCGCACCTACCGCAAGCTCCTGGCGGAGATGTTCAACAACGGCACCGACGCGATCGAGCTGATGAAGCTCAAGGAGGTCGTGGACGCGCTCGAGCACGCGGCGGACGCCTTCGAGACGGTCGCCAACATGGTCGAGACCATCGCGCTCAAGGACTCCTGAGCACGGTGGAGGTCGCGCTCGTCATCGTCGTCGTCGCCTTCGCCCTCGGCTTCGACTACACGAACGGATTCCACGACGCCGCCAACGCGATCGCGACGTCGGTCTCGACCCGGGCACTGACCCCGCGGGCGGCCCTGATCATGGCGGCCGTGTTCAACCTGGTCGGCGCCATGCTGGGCACCGAGGTCGCCCAGACCATCGGCTCCGGGATCATCGACATCACCGAGGCCTCCGCGCACACCGGGCTGGTGATGGTGCTCGCGGCGGTGATCGGGGCCATCGTGTGGAACCTGATCACGTGGTGGTTCGGCATGCCGTCGTCGTCCTCGCACGCGCTGATCGGCGCGCTCACCGGCGTCGGGCTGGCCTCGGGGATCACCGTGCACTGGTCGATCATCCTGGACAAGGTCGTCATCCCGATGGTGCTCTCCCCGCTGGTCGGGTTCAGCCTGGCGTTCGTGCTGATGGTCGGGCTGCTGTGGCTGTTCAAGAACGCCAACCCGCACAAGGTGACGCGCAGGTTCCGGATCTCGCAGACGGCGTCGGCCGCTGCGATGGCCCTGGGGCACGGTCTGCAGGACGCACAGAAGACGATGGGTGTGATCGTGCTGGCGCTGGTCGCCGGTGGCTTCCAGGACGACACCTACATCCCGTTGTGGGTGAAGATCTCGGCCGCGCTGGCGATCTCGCTCGGTACCTACGCCGGTGGTTGGCGGATCATGCGGACCCTGGGACGCAAGATCATCGAGCTCGATCCGGCGCGCGGCTTCGTCGCGGAGACGGTCGCGGCGTCCGTCCTGTACGTGACCGCCTTCGTGTTCCACGCGCCCATCTCGACGACCCAGACGATCACCTCGGCCATCATGGGCGTCGGTGCCACCAAGCGGCTGTCCGCGGTGCGCTGGGGCGTGGCGGGAAACATCGGCGTCGCCTGGGTCCTGACGATCCCCGCCGCGGCGACCGTCGCCGCGCTGATGTACTACGTCCTCTCCGCCTTCATCGGCTGACCGACGCTCGTCGGCCGCCGTCCGGCAGCCGGCCGGCACGGCGCGAGCCGGGACGTGAGGCCGCGTCAGGAGCCGGACCGGTGGGTCTCCACGGCGGCGAGGCGCGGACGGCGACGCCCGGGGGCGGTCGTGACGTGGGCGACCAGGAGCTCACCGGGCCGCAGGTAGGGGTCGGCGTCCGGAAGGGTGCCGGTGGTCCAGCGGCGGGTGGCGGCGCCGAGCACCTGCACGGCCGCGGGCAGCACCGGCCGGTGCATGGCCACGACGGCGTCCCGGGGATCGCCCACATGGTCCGCCAGGAGCGCGGTGGCCGCCTCGCCGTCGGCCCGGTGCGCGGTCTCGGTCAGCACCGGGGCGAGCACCGGGTCCAGCCCGGCGCTCGCGGCGTACGGGGCGACGGTGTCCAGGCAGCGCGCCCACGGGCTGGTGACGATCTCGCGGACACCGAACGCGGCCAGGAGCGGGACCATCGCGCGGGCCTGGGCACGGCCGGACGAGGTGAGCGGCCGGGTCTCCTCGCCGCCGTCCCAGGAGGAGCGGGACTTCGCCCGCCCGTGGCGCACCAGGACGGTCACGGCGGTGCGCAGCCGGTCTCGCGACCACCGGTCGACCAGCACCGACAGCGGCTCGACGTCCGACTCGCGGGTCAGCAGCTCGGCCGCGGTGCCGGTACCGACCCAGACGACGTCGTCCACCTCGCTGCGCGGGGCGCGCTCGACCGGTTCGCGCGCCACCAGGGCCGGGACGTGCGGTCCGGTCCGGCTCGCCACCTGCGCGGCCCAGTACTCGACGCGCTTGGGACGGCCGTCGGCCAGCCGGTAGCGCTGGTCGGGCAACGGCAGTCCGAGCACGATCTGCTCACCGATCTCCTCGGCGACCTCACGCACCGCCGCCGCGGGGGAGGGCTCTCCCGGTTCGAGCTTGCCCTTGGGCCAGGACCAGTCCTTGTACCGGGGCCGGTGGACCAGCGCCACCTCGAGCCGACCGTCGTTCTCCCGCCACACCAGCGCGCCCGCCGCGCGTACGGTCGACCTGCCGGTGCCGTTGGCCGAGCGGGTGCCCGACCGGGTCACCGGTGACGGCCCGTGTGTCGCCGCTGCCGTTCTATGAGCAGCTCCTGGAGGTCCTGCAGCGGCTCGCCGTCGGCGTCCCGGTGGTGCCGGGTCCACGTGCCGTCCGGACCGAGGTGCCAGGACGCGGTCGCGTCGTCCATGGACAGGTCCAGCAGCTCGACGAGCTCGGCCACGTGCTCCGGGTCTGCGATCCGCACCAGGGCCTCGACCCGACGGTCGAGGTTGCGGTGCATGAGGTCGGCCGAGCCGATGAAGACCTCCGGGTCGCCGTCGCCTGCGAACGCGAACACCCGGGCGTGCTCCAGGTACCGGCCGAGGATCGAGCGGACCCGGATCGTCTCGCTCAGTCCCGGCACCCCGGGGCGGACCGAGCACGTACCGCGGACCACGAGGTCGATCGGCACCCCGGCACGGGACGCCTCGTACAGCGCGTCGATCGTGGTCTCGTCGACCACGGCGTTGACCTTGAACCGGATCCACGCGGGCCGGCCGGCCAGGTGCGCCGCCTTCTCCCGATGTATCCGCTCGATCAACCCGGTCCGCACGTCGCGCGGGGCGACCAGCAGCCGGTGGAACTTCGACTTCGGCGCGTACCCGGAGAGCTGGTTGAACAGGCGGGTGAGGTCCTGGCCGACGTCGGGGTCGCAGGTCAGCAGCCCCAGGTCCACGTAGCGCCGTGCCGTCTTCGGGTTGTAGTTGCCGGTGCCGACGTGGCAGTAGCGCCGCAGCCCGTCGTCCTCCTGACGGACCACCAGCGAGAGCTTGGCGTGCGTCTTGAGCCCGACGATGCCGTAGACCACGTGCACCCCGGCGCGTTCGAGCTTGCGTGCCCAGGAGATGTTCGCCTGCTCGTCGAACCGGGCCTTGATCTCCACCAGCGCGAGCACCTGCTTGCCCGCCTCGGCCGCGTCGATCAGCGAGTCGACGATCGGGGAGTCACCGGAGGTCCGGTAGAGCGTCTGCTTGATCGCGAGCACGCGCGGGTCGGCGGCGGCCTGGGCCAGGAAGGTCTGCACCGAGGTGGCGAACGAGTCGTACGGGTGGTGCAGCAGGATGTCCCGGCGCCGGACCACCGCGAGCACGTCGCTCGGCTTGGCGCTCTCGACCTCGGCCAGGTGCCGGTGCGTGCCGCCCACGAACGGCTGGAAGTGCAGGTCCTCGCGGTCCAGGTCGGCGATCAGGTTGAGGCCGGTGAGGTCGAGCGGGGCCGGCAGCTCGTACACCTCCGACTCGTCGACGCCGAGCTCGCGCACCAGCAGCTCGCGCACCCGGGACCCGATGTCCTCGGCGAGCTCCAGGCGGACCGGGGGCCCGAACCGGCGCCGCAGCAGCTCCTTCTCCATGGCCTGCAGGAGGTTCTCGGCGTCGTCCTCCTCGACCTCCAGGTCCTCGTTGCGGGTGACCCGGAAGGTGTGGTGCTCGACGATCTCCATCCCCGGGAAGAGGTAGTGCAGGTGGACGGCGATGACGTCCTCGATCGGCACGAACGACGTCGGCCCGCGCGTGGGGTCGGCGGTCTGGGTGCTCGGGGCGCTGGGGCGGCCGCGTGCGTCGACCGCGATGAACCGCGGCAGCAGCGGCGGGACCTTGACCCGGGCGAAGTGCTCCTTGCCGGTGGTCGGGTTGCGCACGACGACGGCCAGGTTGAGCGAGAGCCCGGAGATGTACGGGAAGGGGTGCGCCGGGTCGACGGCCAGCGGGGTCAGCACCGGGAAGATCTGGCGGCGGAAGAACTTCAGCAGCCGCTCCTGCTCGTTCTCGGTGAGCTCCTCCCACCGGACCAGGGTGATCCCCTCGGCACTCAGCGCCGGTTGCACGTCCTTGGCGAACACCGCGGCGTGGCGTTCCATGAGCTCCTGGGCGCGGGCGTCGATGGCCTCCAGGACCTGCCGCGGGCCGAGCCCGGAGGCGCCCGGCAGGGCCATGCCGGTGACGATCCGGCGCTTGAGGCCGGCCACCCGCACCATGAAGAACTCGTCGAGGTTGGACGCGAAGATCGCCAGGAACCGCACGCGCTCCAGCAGCGGCAGAGACCCGTCCTCGGCCAGCTCGAGCACCCGCTGGTTGAAGGCGAGCCAGGAGAGCTCGCGATCGGCGAACCGGTCCTCGGGCAGCGGGACGAGCCCGACGTCCTGGGTCTCGGTGGTCATGGTGGCGTCATCCTCACGGCGGCATCGTCGCACCGCAAGGTGAACGGCGGGTGATGCTCACCGCCCCCGCGAGTGCGACCATCTCGGCCGCGAGCAGTGGTGCGACCTCAGGCGTACTGCACGTCCGAGCGGGCGACCGTGAAGCCCGCGGCGGTATAGGTGTGCACGGCGGCGTGGTTGTCCGCCTCGGTGTACAGGACGGCACGGCGCAGCCCGCGGTCGGTCAGGTGGTCCAGGGATCTCGCGGTGAGCAGCCGGCCCAGGCCGCGGCCCTGGGCGTCGGGGTCGACGCCGAGCACGTAGAGCTCGCCCTCGTCGGAGCCGGGCTCGATCTTCATCCAGGCGTAGGCGAGCAGGTCGGCGTCCCCGGAAGGGTCGCCGTCTCCCGGGCCCGCCTCGGCCTGCTCGGCGAGCAGGAAGTCGGCCGCGTCGAACCACGGCTCACCCTGGCGGGCGCGGAGGTCGTCCAGGGTGATCCGGCCCTGCTCCGGGTGGTCGGCGAATGCGCGGGCGTTGACCCGGAGCCACGCCTCCTCGTCCGCCCCGACGACGAAGGGCCGCACGCGGACGTCCGACGGCGCCGCGTGCCCGGTCCCGGCGCCGTCGGTCCCGGGGCCGTCGGTCTGTGCAGAACCAGTGGTCAGGTCGAGCGACATCTTCCACAGCTCGCGGACCACCGACATCCCGGCCCGGGAGGCGAGCGCCCGGGCCGCGGGGAGGTCGCCGTGCGCCCACACGCGCGGTGCGTCGACGCCGGCCCGTGCGGCCTCCTCGCGAACCGCGGCCAGCAGCGTCGTGCCCACCCCGCGGCGTCGGGCGGGTGGGTCGACGACCAGCTCGGCGGTCGCGACGCCGGGGTCGAGCTGGGCGTAGCCGACCAGGCGCTCGGCGTCGTCCCGGGCGGTGACGTGCACGACGTCGGCGGCCGGGGCGCCCGCGCTCGGGGCGGTGAGGTTGAGCAGGCTCTGCTCGCCGATCGCCTCGACGCCGTCGTGCTGCTCGGCGGCGTCGGCCAGCGCCCGGACCTCACGTACGGTCGCGGGGTCGAGCGGGCCGCGGTGCGTCTGGACCATTCCGTCATCGTGTCAGACGGTGCCCGAGCCGGGTCCGATGAGAACCTCGGGGCTGGACGTTGGGAGCGGCTGGAGGTTGCGAGGGCTGCTGCGCGCTGCGAGGGCGGGCGACGGATGGGTGGGGGTACGTGGGAAGGTTCGGGATGCGGGTCGACGTGGTGGTGATCGGTGCGGGGCAGGCCGGGCTGTCCGCCGCCTACCACCTGGCGCGCCGAGGACTGGCGCCGTACAGCGGCTTCGTCGTGCTCGACGACGCACCCGGCGCCGGTGGGGCGTGGCAGCACCGCTGGGACTCGCTGACCGTGCGGCACGCGCACGGGGTGCACGAGCTCCCGGGGATGCCGGTGCCCGAGGTCGACCCCGATGAACGCGTGTCCGTCGTGATCGCGGACTACTTCGCGCAGTACGAGGAGGAGCTCGCGCTGCCGGTGGTCCGTCCGGTCCGGGTGCACGAGGTGCGGGAGGCGGGCGCGCCCGACGCCGGCCGGCTCGCCGTCGGGACCGACCGCGGCACGTGGCTCACCCGGGGCCTGGTCAACGCCACCGGCACCTGGCAGAAGCCGTTCTGGCCCTCGTACCCGGGTGCCGCGGACTTCGCGGGGCGCCAGCTCCACGCGCGCGACTACCGGGCCGCCGAGGACTTCACCGGTGAGCGGGTGGTCGTGGTCGGCGGCGGGACCTCGGCGGTGCAGCTCCTGATGGAGATCGCCGAGGTGGCGGCGGAGACGACGTGGGTGACGCGCCGCCCGCCGGTCTTCGGCGAGCCGGACTTCGACGAGCAGGCCCGACGCGCGGCGGTCGCCAAGGTGGACGAGCGCACCCGGGCGGGGCTGCCGCCGCAGAGCGTCGTGTCGGTGACCGGTCTGCCGTTGACCGACGAGTACCGGCGGGGGATGGAGTCCGGGGTGCTGCGTCGGCTGCCGATGTTCGCGCGGATCGTGGCCGACGGCGTCGTGTGGGACGAGAAGGACGTGCCGCCCGCCCCGCCGCACCGCGCCGCGGACACCATCCTGTGGGCCACCGGGTACCGGGCGTCGCTGGACCACCTCGCTCCGCTACGCCTGCGGTCGCGCGGCGGCGGGATCGTGATGGACGGCCCGCAGGTGGTCGCCGACCCGCGCGTCCAGCTCGTCGGCTACGGCCCGAGTGCGAGCACCGTCGGGGCGAACCGCGCCGGCAGGACGGCGGCGCTCAACATCGAGCGCCTCCTGACGTCCAGTTGATCGGGGTTGCGGAGCCGTCCTGCCCACCGCTCCGCGCCGTAGGTCCCCTGATCGGGTGAGCTTTCGGTCGTGATCCGCGCCCGAAACCTCACCAGATCCGCGGCCGGAGGGGATTGCAGTGCCGCCCCGCGGCGGGTGGGATGGGTGCATGAGCACCTCGGCGGACGCCACGTCCGCGAGCACCGACCCCGCGGGCGCCCCCGGCCTCGCACCGGGCACCGCACCTGGCACTGCACCGGGCACTGCACGGGGCACTGCACCGGGGGGTGCTCCGCCCAGAGATCCCGCGGGTGGGCCCCGGGCACCGAAGGACCCGGCCCAGCGGCGCACCGTCCTCGTGCTGGGCGGCGTGCAGGTGCTCGCCGGGGTCGGCGTGGCCACCGGGATCGCGGTCTCCTCCCTGATCGCGGCCGACATGTCCGGGTCCGACGCCGTCGGCGGCCTGGCCCAGACCTCGGCGGTGATCGGTGCCGCCCTGGTGGCGATGCCGCTGGCCCAGATCGCCGCGCACTTCGGCCGGCGCCCGTCGCTGGCCTTCGGGTACCTCGTGGCCATGCTCGGTGCCGGGATCGCCCTGTTGGGCACGACACTGGTCTCCTGGCCGCTGCAGCTCGCCGGGCTCATGCTGTTCGGCGCGGCGAGCGCGACCGGGCTCGCCGCGCGGTTCTCCGCGACGGACCTGGCCTCGCCCCAGCACCGGGCCCGCGACCTGTCGATCATCATCTGGGCCACCACGGCCGGCTCGGTCCTGGGGCCGAACCTGGCCGGTCTGGTCGACGAGTGGGCGATCCGCACGGGGGTGCTCACCTCCCCGGGCCATGACCACACGGCCGCGCCCTACGCGTTGTCCGCGCTGATGTTCGGTCTGGCCGCGTTCGCGCTCGCCGCCCTGCTGCGTCCGGACCCGCTGAAGCTCGCGGTGGAGCGCTCGGGCGCACCGCCGGTGACGCCGCCGAGTCCGTGGCGCTCGCTGCGGGACGGCTGGGCCGTCGTCCGCACCCTGCCCGACGCCCGGCGCGGTCTGCTGGCCGTGGTGGTCAGCCACCTGACGATGGTCGGGCTCATGGTGATGACCCCGGTGCACATGAACCACCACGGTGCGACCCTGCAGGTGATCGGCCTGGTCATCTCCCTGCACATCGCGGGGATGTACGCGCTGAGCCCGGTGTTCGGCTGGCTCAGCGACGCCATCGGCCACCGTCGGGTGATCGTGCTGGGCGCGGTGCTGCTGCTCGCGGCGGCCGCGCTGCTCGTGGAGGTGCCCGGGCACGGCGGCGTTCGGCTGTCCGCCGGGCTGATCCTGCTCGGGCTCGGCTGGTCGGCGGGGCTGGTGTCCGGCTCCGCGCTGCTGGCCGCCAACTCCCCCGACGAGCACCGGACCGCCGTGCAGGGGACCTCGGACGTCGCGATGAACCTCGGTGGCGCCGCCGGCGGGGTGGTGGCCGGCGTCGTCGTCTCCGCGGCCTCGTTCACCGCGCTCGCGCTGACCGGCGTCGTCCTGCTGACCGGCTACCTCGTCCTGGTGGTCCTGCCGGGTCGACAGCCGGCACCGCGGCCGAGCTGACCGCCCCCGCCCGGTCGCCATCGCGGGGACCGGGCGGGGGTGTGTGCCGACGTCAGTCGGCGGGCCGGGTGGCCAGGCCGGCGGTGATGAGGTCCATCACCGAGGAGTCGGCCA
>CAYQFJ010000118.1:9223-9735 GCA_964416715.1 uncultured Actinotalea sp.
TTGCCCGAGCGCGTCTTGGGCAGCTCGGTGACCACCAGGATCGTCCGCGGCTTGGCGATCGGGCCGATCTCCTTGGTGACGTGTGCACGCAGGGTCGCGGCGACGTCGGCTCCCTCACCCGGCTCGTCCACCTGCGCCAGGTACTCGGCACGCAGGATCACGAAGGCGACGACGGCCTGACCGGTGGTCGGGTCGTTCGCGCCGACGACCGCGGCCTCGGCGACCATGTCGTGCGAGACCAGTGCGGACTCGATCTCCGTGGTGGACAGCCGATGGCCGGAGACGTTCATCACGTCGTCCACGCGGCCGAGCAGCCAGATGTCGCCGTCGTCGTCCTTCTTCGCACCGTCCCCGGCGAAGTAGCGGCGCGGGAACCGTGACCAGTAGGTGTCGTGGTACCGCTGCGGGTCGCCCCAGATGCCGCGGAGCATGGACGGCCACGGCTCGGTCAGCACCAGGTAGCCACCGGAGCCGTCCGGTACCGAGCGGCCCTCCTCGTCCACCACGTCCGC
>CAYQFJ010000119.1:0-9535 GCA_964416715.1 uncultured Actinotalea sp.
ACCGGCCGATCAGCCGGGAGATCTCGTGGGTGCGCCCGCCGATGCGGCCCTTGACCGACTCGCGGTCGCTGCGGGTGCTCGTGGAGCGCGGCAGCATCGCGTACTCCGCGGTGACCCAGCCGGAGCCCGAGCCACGCTTCCAGCGCGGAACTCCCTCGGTGAACGACGCCGCGCACAGCACCCGGGTGGCGCCGAACTCCACCAGGACGCTGCCCTCGGCGGCGTCCAGCCAGTGGCGGGTCAAGGTCACCGGACGGAGCTCGTCGGGGCGGCGGCCGTCGGTCCGCAGCACGGTCTGGGGGGAGTCGATCGTCATGGTCCGACCCTAGACGCCCGGCCGGACACGTGACGACGCGTGCCGTGGCTCACGCAAGCCGAGGGAGACCGAGGGAGGCCGAGGGTGCCGCACGGGTGCCGCCGGTTCAGAGCGTGACGACCAGGCCCGTCCCGGCGACGTCGATCGGCCCGTCGTAGACCTCGCGCGCCTCCGCGACGGCGACCGCCGGATCGTTCCAGGCCGGCACGTGGGTCAGCAGCAGACGCCGCGCAGCGCCGGCGGCGGCCGCCTGCCCGGCGCGCCGGCCGGTCAGGTGGATCCCGCGCACACCGTCGTCCCGCCCCTCGACGAACGCAGCCTCGGCCAGCAGCAGGTCCGCCCCGGTGGCCAGCTCGTCCAGCCCGGGGCAGGAGTCGGTGTCGCCGGAGTACGACAGGGTCACGGTCCGCTCCGGGTCGTCCTCGGCCGGTCCGCGGACCCGCATCCCGTAGGCGGGCACCGGGTGCTCGACGGCGACCGGCGTGACGGTCATCGGACCCACCCGCACCGACCGGCCGGGCTGCCAGGTGTGCACCGCGAGGTGGTCGGCGAGGCTCTCGCCCGGCTCCAGCCCGTACACCTGCGCCAGCCGGGTCGCGGTGCCGAACGGGCCGTGCACCGGCGTCGGCGGCGGGGCCGGGGCGCCGCGGCCGTCCGGCCGGTACTTGAGGTAGACGAACATGCCGGAGATGTCCGCGACGTGGTCGGGGTGCAGGTGGGACAGCCCGATCGCGTCGACGTCCACCGGGTCGACGAAGCGCTGCAACGGGCCGAACGCGCCGCTGCCCAGGTCCAGCACCAGGCTCCAGGTGCGCCCGGCGTCGTCGTCGGCCTGGACCAGGTAGCAGGACGCCGCCGAGTCCGGCCCCGGGAACGAGCCGGCGCAGCCGACCACCGTGAGCCTCATCCCTGCCTCGTCCCCGTGCCGGGCTCGACCGGACTCACCGCAGGCTCGACGCCGGCTCGACGGAGAGCACCTCCGGTCCCAGGAACCGGTGCGCCAGCGCCCGGAACGACGACGCGTCTCCCGTTGCGAGGAACCGGTGCTGCGGCGCGCCGAGCGTGGGGTCACGCTCCAGTCCGTGGGCGACCAGGGTGCGGAAGACGTCCTTGGCGGTCTCCTCCGCGCTGGACACCAGCGTGACGCCCTCGCCCATCACGTAGGAGATCACCCCGGTCAGCAGCGGGTAGTGGGTGCAGCCGAGGACGAGGGTGTCGACGTCGGCCTCCCGCACCGGCTCCAACGACTCCCGGGCGATCCGCAGCACCTCGGGCCCGGACGTGCTGCCGGCCTCGACCAGCTCGACGAACTGCGGGCACGCCCGGGAGACCAGGGAGATCCGGGACGCGACGGCGAACGCGTCGTCGTACGCCCGGGACTCGATGGTCGCCTTGGTGCCGATCACGCCCACGCGGCCGCTGCGGGTGGCCGCTGCGGCGCGGCGGGCGGCCGGCAGGATCACCTCGACCACCGGCACCCCCCGCCGCTGGGTGTACCGCTCGCGCGCGTCGCGCAGCACCGCCGCCGAGGCGCTGTTGCACGCGATGACCAGGATCTTCACACCCGCGTCGACCAGGTCGTCCATGACCTCCAGGGCGTGCGCGCGCACGGCGGCCAGCGGCTTGGGCCCGTACGGCCCGTTCGCGGTGTCCCCGATGTACAGGACCGACTCGTGCGGGAGCTGGTCCAGGACGGCGCGGGCGACGGTCAGACCACCGACACCGGAGTCGAAGATGCCGATCGGCGCGTCACTCACGGGCGTGAGCCTAGCCGCGGTGGCGGGCCGTCCCCGGCCATCGCGTCCAGCAAGGTGTCCTGGAGCACGCCGAGCATCAGGTAGAGCGTCGCCCGCAGACGCGTCGCCGCACGCTCAGGATCAGCTGCCTCCGGCCCCCACGGGCGGGTGACGAGCTCGGTCAGCGCATCGGCGTCGTCGGCGGTCCGCACCCCGATCCGCTCGGCCATCACCAGCCGCAGGTCGGTCAGCGCGGCGACCACGTCGGGGGCCCGGTCCGACGGGACCACGACCTCGACGGTCTGGACGGCCTCGTGCGGGCCGGCGTCCTCGGCGTCGCTGCCGCCCAGCAGCGCGATGAGCGTGCGCAGGCGGGCGGACTTGGTCGTGCGCAGGTCCCCCTCGGTCAGCCGCCGGAACTCCGCGGCGTGCTCCGGGTCGTCGGGGTACGCGTCCGGGAACAGGCGGTGCAGAGCCGGGTCGTCGGGTGCACCGACCGGCTCGCTCGACCAGGCCGACGCGTCGAACGGGTGGGCGTCGTCCGGGTGGGCATCGTCCGGGCGAGCACCTCCCGGGCCGCTGCCGGCGTCGTCCGGGCCCAGCAGGTCCGCGACCTCCGAGACCAGGGCGACGACGACCTCACGCTCGGCGGGGTGCAGCGTCACGACGTACCCGGTGGTCGCCGACCCGTCCGACCCGGCCCGGAACGTCCAGGCGGCGCTCACCCGTCCCCCCGCTCGACGGTGGCCCACAACCCGTAGCCGTGCATGGCCTGGGCGTCCACCTCCATCCGCTCCCGCGTCCCGGTCGAGACCCGCGCCCGGCCCTCCTCGTGCACCTGGCGCATCAACCGCTCGGCCCGTTCGCGGGGGTAGCCGAAGTACGTCTGGAACACGTACGTCACGTAGCTCATGAGGTTGACCGGGTCGTCCCACACGATCGTGGCCCAGGCGTCGGAGAGGTCGGTGCTCCGGGCCGTCAGCTGCTCGGTGTCCGCCTCCTCCACCGGCGCCGCCGTCACAGACATCCTCACCCGCCCCACTGTACGAGCCAACGGGGTCCGTCGAGGTGCGTGCGCCACCGGCTCACGCGCGGCCAGTACGGTGAGGGCATGAGCGCAGAGCTGCCCTCACCGTCGACGCCGACGATCTCCTTCGAGAGCTCGTTCACTCGACCGGTGCCGCCCGGACGGGGCGGCGGGCACCCCCCCACCTCGCTGTTGACCGACCGCTACGAGCTCACCATGCTCCAGGCGGCGCTGGCCGACGGCACGGCGCAGCGGCACTGCGTGTTCGAGGTCTTCGCCCGGCGACTTCCCGCCGGTCGGCGCTACGGCGTGGTCGCCGGCACCGGTCGGCTGCTCGAGGCGCTCACCGAGTTCCGGTTCGACGACGCCGAGCTCGCCTTCCTGGCGAAGAACAAGGTCGTCGACAAGGCGACGCTCTCGTTCCTGGCGAGCTACCGGTTCCGCGGATCGGTCACCGGCTACGCGGAGGGCGAGTGCTTCTTCGGCGGCTCGCCGCTGATGGTGATCGAGGGGACCTTCGCCGAGGCCGTCCTGCTCGAGACCCTCGTGCTGTCCGTGCTCAACCACGACTCGGCCGTCGCTTCGGCCGCGTCCCGCATGACCAGTGCCGCGCTGGAGCGACCCTGCCTGGAGATGGGCTCGCGCCGGGCGCACGAGCAGGGCGCGGTCGCCTCGGCCCGCGCCGCGGTGATCGCGGGGTTCGCCGGGACCTCCAACCTCGAGGCGGGACGCCGCTACGGGCTGCCCACCATCGGCACCGCGTCCCACGCCTTCACGCTGCTGCACGACTCCGAGGCGGACGCCTTCGCCGCCCAGGTCTCAGCGCTCGGTACCGGGACAACCCTGCTGGTGGACACCTACGACGTGACTCGCGGCGTGGCGGCCGCGGTCCAGGCCGCGGGCCCGTCGCTGGGCGCGGTGCGCCTCGACTCCGGCGACCTCGCCGCACTGACGTACGAGGTCCGCGCCCAGCTCGACGGGCTCGGCGCCACCGGGACCGCGATCGTGGTCAGCTCCGACCTGGACGAGTACGCGATCGCGGCCCTGGCCGCCGCGCCCGTCGACTCCTACGGGGTCGGGACGTCGGTGGTCACCGGATCGGGACACCCGACCTGCGGGATGGTCTACAAGCTGGTCGCCCGCGAGGGTGCCGACGGCGCGCTGGAGCCCGTCGCCAAGGCGTCGTCGTCGAAGACCAGCCTGGGCGGCCGCAAGACGGCCGCCCGCCGCCTCGACGCCGACGGGCGTGCGGTCGAGGAGGTGCTGGTCACCGGGGACGACCAGGCGGTCGCGTCTTGGGCACCCGACGACGCCGACCTGCGCCCCCTGCACGTGCCGCTGGTCGCCGGTGGGGCCATCGACACCCGGTGGACCGGCGTCGGGGGGGTCCAGCGCGCCGTCGAGCGACACCGGGCCTCACGCGACGAGCTGCCGCGTGGCGCCCGGCGGCTCTCCGCGGGCGACCCGACGCTTCCGACGGTCACCCTCACCCTCGACGGCGGCCGCGCCGACCGCCCTTAGCCGGCGCTGGGCCCACCGGCCCGGCCGGTGCTAGACCGTGGTCCTGCCCCGCCGCACCAGCCCCAGGATGAGGCTGACCACCAGCACGATGATGCCGAGCCAGATCAGGAACTTCGCTGCCTCGATCGCGATGCCGAGGACGAGCAGGACAACTCCGACGATGAGGATGAGCAGCCACATGGTTGCGTCCTTCCGCTGAACCGCCGGGAGGGTACCCGGGGGGCTTGCGGTTCGAGCCTCGCACGCAGCGGGTCGAGCCGCATCCGGAAGTCAGCGCCGCCCGACGAACCAGTCCCGTACCTGCGCGGTGCGCGCCTCGAGCTGCTCGGCGCTGGCCCTGGCCACCTCCGGCCCCCCGGTCCGGCGGCGCAGCTCGGCGTGCACGCTCCCGTGCGGCCGGCCGCTGCGCCGGGCCCAGGCACCGACCAGCGCGTTGAGCTCCTTGCGCAGCTCGGCCAGCCGCCGGTGGTCGACGACCGGTGCCCGCTCCACCGGACGCTCCTGGGTCGTCGCGGAGCGCCGGCGACGTAGCAGTGTGTCCACCTGCTCGGCGTCGAGCAGCCCCGGGAGCCCGAGAAAGTCCTGCTCCTCGGCGGACCCGACCTCCCCGCCGGTGCCGAACTCGCCGCCGTCGTACATCACCTTGTCGAAGCTCGCCTGCGCATCGAGCGCCTCGAAGGTGCCCTGCACCCCGTCCGGCCCGACGGCGCCGGAGGCCTCCTCCTCCCGGTTCGCTGCGGCGAGCAGAAGGTCCTCGGGCGAGAGCCCGTCCTCGGCGACCGGCCGGTCCAGCGCGTGGTCCCGCTCCACCTCGAGGTCCGTCGCGAGCGCCAGGAGCTGCGGCACGCTCGGCAGGAAGACCGACGCGGTCTCCCCGCGGCGTCGGACCCGCACGAACCGGCCGACCGCCTGAGCGAAGAACAGCGGGGTCGCGGTCGACGTCGCGTACACCCCGACGGAGAGCCGCGGCACGTCGACCCCCTCGGAGACCATCCGGACCGCGACCATCCACCGCGCGGTCCCGGCGGCGAACTCCTCGATCCGTCCGGACGCGCCGTCGTCGTCGGAGAGCACGACCGTCGCCGCCTCGCCGGTGATCCGGCGCAGGTGCGCGGCGTACGCGCGGGCGTGCGACCGGTCGGTGGCGATCACCAGCCCACCGGCGTCGGGGACGCTGCGCCGCACCTCGGACAGCCGCCGGTCCGCGGCGCTGAGCACCGCGGGGATCCACTGCCCGGCCGGGTCCAGGGCGGTGCGCCACGCCTGGGCCGTCATGTCCTTGGTCAGGTCCTCGCCCAGACGTGCGCTGACCTCGTCCCCGGCCCGGGTGCGCCACCGCATCTGCCCGCTGTAGGACCAGAAGATCACCGGCCGCACGACGCCGTCGCGCAGCGCGTCCCCGTAGCCGTACGTGTGGTCCGCGACCGAGCGACGGATGCCGTCGGCGTCCGGCGCGTAGGTGACGAACGGGATGGCCGCGGTGTCGGACCGGAAGGGGGTCCCGGTCAGCGCGAGCCGCCGGGTGGCGTTCCGGAACGCCTCGCGCATCGCGTCCCCCCAGGACAGCGCGTCACCGCCGTGGTGCACCTCGTCCAGGACGACCAGCGTGCGGTCGGCCCGGGTCCGGGCGGCGTGCAACGCCGGGTTAGCGGCGACCTGCGCGTACGTCAGGGCCACCCCGTGGAACTGTGCCCCGTGCCGGCCCTGGGCGTTGCGGAAGCCCGGGTCCAGGTGCAGACCGACGCGCGCGGCGGCGTCCGCCCACTGCCGCTTGAGGTGCTCGGTCGGCGCGACGACCGTGACCCGCCGCACGACGCCGCGGTGCACGAGGTCC
Organism: uncultured Actinotalea sp.; assembly: GCA_964416715.1. GTDB lineage: Bacteria > Actinomycetota > Actinomycetes > Actinomycetales > Cellulomonadaceae > Actinotalea. The sequence continues at coordinate 6,435 of CAYQFJ010000119.1, forward strand.
GTCGCCACCCGCAGGGCGAACGTCGTCTTGCCCGCCCCCGGGGTGGCCACCGCGAGGAAGTCCCGGGGCTGGCGTGCGTCGTACGCCTCCAACGCCGCGGCCTGCCAGGCGCGCAGCCGGTCGGCGGTCCCCCACGGGGCCCTGGCCGGGAACGCCGGTGAGAGGTTCGCCGCCGCCGAGGTGGCCGGGGCCCCGGCTCCCGACGTGCGTGCCGTCGGCGTCGGACCCCGTGCGCCTGCCGCGCCCGGACCGGCCGACGGGCGTGCGTCGGCCGTGGGACTCGGACCTGCGGCGTCGTGCCCGGCGCTCACCGTCCCCCGGAGCCGGCGTCGCCGGACCCGCTCGAACCGCCGGCACCGGACCGGTCGCCGCCCTTGTCGCCGTCCTGGGGGTCCCGCAGCCCGTCGTAGATCTCCTTGCAGACCGGGCAGACCGGGAACTTGTTCGGGTCCCGGCCGGGCACCCAGACCTTGCCGCACAGCGCGATCACCGGACTGCCGGAGACCGCCGAGTCCAGGATCTTCTCCTTGCGCACGTAGTGCGCGAACCGCTCGTGGTCGCCGGGCTCGGCCTCCTCGCGCAGCTCGGTGCGCTCCAGGACCGAGGTCGAGGTGCCGGTGCTCTCCGGTGCGGCGTGCGGCTCGTCCGGTCCGGTCACAGAAGAGGTCGGCAGGCGCATGGCTCCGATCCTACGACGCCGGCCGGACGCGACCGTCCCGCCGTGGCACCGTCGGTCGCCCCCGTCGCAGGGTCACAGCGTCTGCCAGGACGGCTTGTGGGCGTAGCACTGGCGATAGTAGTCGCCGAGCTCGAGCCCGGCCGCGGCCTCGTCGGTCACGAGCACCGTCACGTGCGGATGGTGCTGCAGCACCGTCGCCGGCCACCGGGCGCTGACCGGTCCCTCGACGAGCTGGCGCACCGCCTCGGCCTTGGCGGCCCCGCCCGCGAGCAGCACGACGTGCCGCGCTTCCATGATCGTCCCGAGGCCCTGCGTCAGCACGTGGCGCGGGACGGCGTCGACGTCGCCGCCGAAGAAGCGCGCGTTGTCCCGGCGGGTCTGCTCGGTCAGCGACTTGATCCGCGTCCGCGAGGCGAGCGACGATCCGGGCTCGTTGAACGCGAGGTGCCCGTCCGCACCGATCCCCACGATCTGCAGGTCGATCCCGCCGGCCGCGGCGATCGCCTCCTCATAGGACGCGCAGGCCGTCGCCAGGTCCGCCGCGGTCCCGTCCGGTGAGGCGAGCGCGGCGTCGGGCAGCCCCACCCGCGAGGTCAGGTCCCGCACGATGACGTTCCGGTAGCGCTCCGGGTGCCCGGCCGGCAGCCCGACGTACTCGTCGAGCAGGAACGCCCGCGCGTCCGCGAAGGACAGTCCGTCCTTGTGCCGGCGCACCAGCTCCTCGTAGACGGCGAGCGGGCTCGACCCGGTGGCCAGGCCCAGCACCGCCCGGGGCTCGCGACGCAGCAGGGTCTCGACCGCGTCGGCCGCCAGCTCCGCCAGCTCGTCGGAGGACCCGATCACGATCTCCACAGCCGCTCCTCGGTCGTCGGGGGGCCCACGACGGCGAGGTCCTCGGCCGCCAGCAGCGCCGCCCCGATGGGAGCCGCAAGGCTATCCGAGCCGAGCAGGCGGAGGCGGTCGGCCATGCCGAGGGACCGCAGGAACGGCGACCCCTCCACGTGCCGCAGCACCGCGGCCCGCACGCTCTCCAGCAGCGGCGTGCCGACCTCCGCCACCCCGCCGGCCAGCAGCACGTGCTCGACGTCACAGGTCAGCACCAGGGTGCGCACGGCGTGCGCGACGGCGTCGGCGAACCGGTCGCGCACCTCGATCGCCCGCTGCTCGCCGCGGGACGCGGCCGCGAACACCTCCGCGGGCGCGTGCCGGCCGGCCGGGACCGGCCACGCGGCGTGGAGCGCCGATCCCGACGCGTACAGCTCCAGGCACCCGCGCTGCCCGCACGGGCAGGCCGGCCCGTCCTGGCGGTACGTCAGATGGCCGATCTCGCCTGCGGCACCGGACCGCCCGCGCCTCAGCCGGCCGTCCAGCAGGAGCCCGGCCGCGGTCCCGGTGCCCAGGGCCAGCACAGCGAGGTCACCGGACAGCCCGAGCACGCGGGCCGCGCCGAACGCCGCGGCGTTCAGGTCGTTCTCCACCGCGACCGGAACCCCGAGGCGGTCGGCGACCAAGCGGCCCAGCGGCACCCCGGCGTCGTCGATCCGCAGGTTCACCGCGTAGGAGACCTCGCCCGTCACGGAGTCGACCGCGCCCGGGACGCCGAGCCCGACGCCGACCAGCTCGGCCGGCTCGACCCGCGCGCCCGCGCACAGCCGGTGCACGGCGAGCGCCGCGGAGTCGACCACACCGTCCCGCCCCAGGCTGGTCGGCAGCCGCAGCGAGCCGAGCACCGCGCCGGACTCGTCCAGCAGCACGCCCAGCACCTTGGTCCCGCCCACGTCCAGGCCGACCGACGGTCCCGCCATCAACCCTTCACCGCCCCGGAGACCAGCCCGGCCGTCATCCGGTTCTGCACGAGCAGGAAGAACACGATCACCGGCACCGCGATCAGCGACGCCCCGGCCATGACCACCCCCCAGTCGGTCGCGCGGTTGGCCTCGACCAGCCCCTGCAGCCACAGCGGCAGGGTGCGCTTGGCCGGGTCGGTCATCACGACCAGGGCGAGGGTGTACTCGTTCCACGCCTGCAGGAACCCGTACACGCCCGAGGCCACCAGACCGGGGGCCAGCAGCGGGAAGGTGATCCGGAAGAAGGCCCGGGTCCGGGACAGCCCGTCGACCATCGCCGCCTCCTCCAGCTCGATCGGCACCCCGGAGACGAAGCCGCGCAGCATCCAGATCGTGAACGGCAGGATCGCCGCGACGTAGACGATCGTCAGCCCCAGGATCGCGTTGACCAGTCCCCAGCCGTCGAGCATCTGGTACTGGGAGATGAACAGCCCCTCGGCCGGGATCATCTGCACCACGAGGATCGTCACGATGAACGACTTGCGGCCGCGGAACCGGAACCGGCTGACCGCGAGCGCCGCCGCGAAGGCGAACAGGATCGCGGCCAGGCGGGTCAGCCCGGTCACCGCGAGCGA
>CAYQFJ010000120.1:0-9506 GCA_964416715.1 uncultured Actinotalea sp.
AGCGCGTCTCGTTCGCAATGAGAAGGTCAGGGGTTCGAATCCCCTCAGCTCCACATCTGAAAGGGCCCGGCACTGTGCGTGCCGGGCCCTTCGCCGTGGAGCTCGATCCGTGCGCAGCCGACGTTGCCATGCAGCCGCGACCGACCGTGCGCCATGCGGCAGCGACCGGCCTCAGTGCGGCGGGTGGTCGGTGCGGCTCAGTTCCGGACCGGCTGCTCGGTCGCCGCGCGGAAGCGCTCGAGGTACAGCGGCCAGCCGCTCCCGGTGTCCAGGCCGGTGAACGCCTCCCAGCCGTCGCCGTGGCGGTCGAGGTGGCTGTGCACCAGGCGTACCCGGGTGCGCTCGCCGGACTCCGGGTCGAACCGGATCTCGACCTCGCTGGTGCGGGCCGGGTCGGTCTCGACCCGCCACTGGGGCGTGATGTCCCAGCTGAGCACCAGGCGGCGCGGCGGCTCGTAGGAGAGGACCCTCGCCCAGGTGCACGTGCTGCCGTCGGTGCCGACGTCGTAGACGTTGCCGCCGGTCCGGGGCTCCAGCACGGTGCGCTCGATGGGCACGGCGAGCATGTTGTGCTCCCTGGGCTTGATGTCGTCGAACTGCTCGGTGAACACGCGGAAGGCGTGCTCGAGGGGAACGTCCACGACGACCTCGACCTGGATGCTGGTGTGTTCGCGAGATTCGGTGCTCATGGTGATGGTGTCCCTTCTGGTTCCTCGGCGCTCGGGTGGTAGGTCTGCTCGGCCAAGGCCTTGAACGTGGTCAGTGTCTGGGTCCAGTACGACTCCAGCTCTTGCCGCAGCCGCTCCAGTCCCTCGCGGCGCGGTTCGTAGAAGTGCTCGCGTCCCTCGCGCCTGACGTCGACCAGCTGGGCGGCGAGCAGGACGCGGAGGTGCTGTGAGACAGCCGGTCGGCTGACGGGCAGCCCGCGTGCGATCTCGGTGACCGAGCACGGCCCGGTCACCACGCGCGCGAACACGCGTCGTCTGGTCGGGTCGGCGAGCGCGGCCCACGGATCGGCGACTGTGGTCACAATCGGTAAGTTAACACTTACGTATTATCCGGTCTACCCCATGACGTCGAGGAGTCGACCAACCGGTGCTCGAAGGCGAACGCCGCGGCCGCGGTCCGGGAGCCGACGCCGAGCTTGCCGAAGATGTTCGACAGGTGCCGGGCGACGGTCTTCTCGCTGAGCACCAGCTCACGGGCGATCTCCGGGTTGCTGCGTCCGCCGGCGACCAGCCGCAGCACCTCGACCTCCCGCGCGGTCAGTCCGGCGGGTCGCGAGTCCGGGCGCAGCAGCCGGGCGACGTCGTCGGCGGCGGGGTCGGCACCGAGGAGCCGGAGGGCGTCCAGCGCGGCCTCGAGCTCACGGCGTGCGGACTCCGTGTCGCCGAGGGCGGTCAGCGCGCGGCCGGTCAGCACGCGCACCCGTGCCGCCTCGTACGGGTCGGGGAACCTGGCCCACAGGAGCTGGGCCCTCCGCAGGTAGGGAAGCGCCCCGGCGGGGTCGTCGGCCGCCAGCTCGACCGCGCCCATCGCCGCCCGCGCGGTCGCCTCCAGCGGCGTGGTGTCGAAGTTCGCGCACAGCGTTGCCAGCTCGTCGGCGGCCGTGCGTGCGGTCTCGACCTCACCGGCCGCGAGGAGCACCTCGACGGCGGCGGGCAGAATGCGACACCGCTGCACCGGCCCGTGCGTCTCGGCGAGCTGCCGGGCGATGGACGCCCGGGCTGCGTCCGTCCGGCCGCGCGCCAGCCACAGGAACGTCAGGCCCGGTTGGGGGTCGAAGCCGTGGTCCGCGGCCCGGCGGTAGGCGGCGTCGGCGGCGTCGTGCTCACCGCGCAGCCGCAGCAGGTCTCCGGTCTCGTACGCGGCGGCCCCGACGGCGTCGGGTGAGCCGACCTGCTCGTAGCGCCCGATGGCGAGACTCAGCTCGGACAACGCGCCCGGCCAGTCTCCACGCAGCCGGAGGAGCTGGCCGCGGTGCAGCGCGCACTGGCCCGTGAATGCCAGCAGGTCGGGCTGCGCGGCGCACCACCGCTCCAGCGCGCTGGTCCACTGCGAGACGCGGGCGAGGTCGCTGATCTCCTGGCAGCCCTCGATGGCCGTGCAGTAGACGTGGCCGGCGATGACCGGGGAGAGCTCCCCGGCGATCACCCGGACCATCGCCTCGTCCAGCAGCGCGAGCCCCTCGGCGACGCGCCCGGCGTACAGAGCCAGGCGGCCCTGGGAGCAGACGCCGATCGCGGTCAGGTCGGGATCCCGCAGACGACGGCCGGTCGCCACCGCCACGTCCGCGGCGGACGCGGCACGGTCGAGCTCGCCGGCACCGAGGTGCCGGAACATCCGCAGGAAGGCGACCCACCCGTGCTCGACGGAGTCCTCGTCGAGACTGGCGACGAGCTCCTCGGCCCGGGCCAGCCAGCCCATGGACAGGGCCGGCTCACCGTGCGCGCTCGAGGTCATCGCCAGTCGGAACGCGCAGTGCACCGCCCCGGCGACGTCGCCGTCGGCCTGGAGCCGGGTGAACTCCTGCTGCAGGGCGCGGATCGTCTCGTCGTGCCGGCCCAGGAGCTCGGCGGCGGTCGCGAGCCGGTCCAGCTCCGGTGGCTCGAGGTCGCCCGGCGCCAGCCGCGACCAGGTGTCGAAGGCCGCAGCCCAGTCACCGGCGTCGAAGTGCTGCGCCGCGCGTCGTCGCTCCTCGATCACGTCCATGTGCGTGAGCCTCCACGCACGAGGGTACGGCGGCTCAGCCCACCGGCACCGGCGGTGCGGTGGTCCGGCGGGCAGCGACCCGGTCCGCGACCACCGCGGCGTCACGCCCGACGCCGGGCAGCAGCATGGAGCTGAACGAGTACTGGAAGCTCAGCCCGCAGAAGAACAGGCCCGGTGCGTCGGCCACCACACCGCGCTTCTCGACGGGCCAGCCGTCCTCGCCCGTCACGGTCGGGTGGATCCAGTCGAAGGTCTGCCGGAACCCGGTCGCCCAGACGACGTTCGCGACCTCGCGTGGGACGCCGTCGACCACGGGCAGACCGTCCGCCGTGCGCTCGACCCGGGAGGTGAACCGTTGCACTCCGCGGGCGGCCAGGTCGGATCGCTTGACCCGCAGCAGAGGACCGCCGTGGTGCCGAACGAGCGGTAGCTTCTTGCGGCCGATCGGCGTGCGCCGGGTCAGCACGTGCCGCCAGGCGAACAGCATCACCGGGAACGCCACCCGCATGGCCGCAGACTGCAGGCGAAGCGGGATCTGGCCGCAGTCGCGGCCGGCCAGGAGCGTCGGGTGGGACGCGGCGACCTCGTACGCGATGTCGCTGCCGGAGTGGCTGGCACCCACCACGAGCACCGGTCCGTCTCGTAGCTGCGCGGGCCGCCGGTACTCGCTGGAGTGCAGCTGAAGGATCGACGGGTCCAGCTCGTGGGCGACCGGCGGGACCACCGGCGTCCTGCCGAACGTCCCGGTCGCGACGACCACGTTGCGGCAGCGGTACCGCCCGTTCGTGGTGGTGACGAGGAAGCCGCTGCCGTCGCGGACGGCGTCGAGACGCTCGACGCGGGTCCGGGTGCGGACCGGCAGCTCGAAGTGTCTCGCGTACTCCTCGAGGTAGTCGCCGACCTCGTCCTTGCCGGGGAACGACCAGGCCGGTGCCGGGAACGGCAGGCCCGGCAGACCGTCGTAACGGGCCGGGCTGTAGAGCCGGAGGGTGTCCCACTGCCGGCGCCAGCCGTCGCCCACGCGAGCGGCCGCGTCGAGGATCACGAACGGCCGCCCTCGGCGCCGGAGGTGGTGCCCGGTGGCCAGGCCGGCCGGGCCGGCGCCGATGACGACGGTCTCGATGTCGGTCCCGGGGTCGGTCGGGCCGTAGGTGCTGTCCATGCAGCGACGTTAGGTCCGGGCCGCGACGGCCGGCATCGGTCGATCCATGCATCTTCTGGCGGCGGACGTGGGTGGTTCGACCCACACGCCTCGGGCGACCCGCGTCCGCCCCGGCCGGCTCACCGGCCTCCAGCGACTCACTGGTGACCCGCAGCGCCTCGCGCAGCCGCTCGTGGACGGCGCGCAGCTCGTTCCCCCAGGCGACCAGCCTGGTCGTCTCGCCGTGGTTCACGCCGACGCCGTGGTCCGCTCCCAGACGAAGCCGTCCGGATCGGTGAACGGACCGGTGTCCGCCGCGACGGCGACGCGGTGCGAGCCCGTGCCCTCCGGCGGCACGCCGGCCGTCTTGGCCAGGGCGCGGCGCTGGTAGAGCGCGAGGGTGACGGGGCCGGTCTCGAAGGTGACGTACTTGCGACCGAAGCTCTGGCCCACCGTCAGGCCCTGCTCGGTGTAGAAGCGCTTGCTCGCGGCCACGTCGTCGACCCCGAGCTGCAGCACGAGCTCGTCGAGCGTGCCGTCGGCCGGGCCGGTGTCCTTCTTCGAGGAGGACGCGAGGGTCACGACCGTCCCGTCCGGTGCCTGCACGACACCGCCGTAGCCCCAGAGCGACTTCGACGCCGCCTTGAGGACACCGCCGCCGGCCTCGACGGCCGCGGCCGCGAGCGCATCGACGCCCGCGGGGCCGGGGACGACGAGCGAGAGCGTGAACCCGCGGAAGCCGCTCGTCGGCTCGGTGGAGCCCCGCACCTGGACCCGAGCGCCCAGCGCGAAGGCGTCGGCGTAGAACGACCCGTGCACCGTCGGGTCGTCGGCCTCGATGATCAGGTGGTCGATGGAAGGCATGGTGACGATGCTAAGGACGCACCGCCGGGCGCGCTTCTCGATTCCTGATCGAACGGTCGCCCGGTCCAGGGGGCTCTGGCATGCTCGGACGGGTCCGGACGGGGAGGGCTCGATGGGCAGTGCAGGAGCCGGTAAGGGCAAGTCGACGCAACCGACGTTGCTCTCCGGCGGCAACCCGCAGATCCCCAAGGGCAAGGGTGACGAGCCGGTGCAGGCGTACATCGCCGCCATGCCCGGATGGAAGCGAGGGCTCGGGGAGCACCTGGACGGGCTGATCGCCCGGGTCGTCCCGGACGTGCACAAGGCGGTGAAGTGGAACCAGCCGTTCTACGGCACCGAGCCGGACAGCTGGTTCGTCACCTACCGCTGCTTCACGAAGTACGTGAAGATCACGTTCTTCCGCGGCACCTCCCTCGACCCGCTGCCACCGGAGTCGTCGAAGCATCCCGAGCAGCGCCACCTGAACGTCCACGAGGACGACGCCGTCGACGACGAGCTGCTCAGGTCCTGGATCGGCCAGGCCAGCAGGTTGCCGGGCGAGAAGCACTGATCGTCGGCGCCCACGGCGATGGACCTCCTTCCCGGTGAGGACACCCGCACCGTGGCGGACCTGCTGGCCCGCAGCCGGGTGCGACACGTCGTCGGGCGTCGGGCGGAGCTCGACCTCTTCGACTCCGCCCTGGCCGACGACGAGTTCCTCCTGCTGCACGTCTCCGGGCCGGGCGGGATCGGCAAGTCCACGCTGCTGGACCTGTACGCCCAGGTCGCGCGGCGTGCCGGGCGCCGCCCGGTGCGACTGGACGGGCACTCGCTCCCCGCGGTACCGCCGGCCGTGCTGGAGGCCCTGGGCGCCGAGGTCTCGGTCCCGCCGGGGGACGGGCCCATCGACGCAGGCCCCGATCGGCTCGTCCTGCTCGTCGACGGCTACGAGGAGCTCGAGACGCTCGACTCCTGGTTCCGCGCCGAGCTGCTGCCCCGGTTGCCTTCGTCGAGCGTGGTGGTGCTGGCCGGCCGTACCGCTCCGCGGGCCGAGTGGCGCGCCGACCCGGCCTGGGCCGAACGCCTGCGTGTCATCACGCTGCGCAACCTCGCGTCCGCCGACGCCCGGGCCTACCTGGACCTGCGCGGCCTGCCGGTGGACCGGCAGCCGCAGGTCGTGACCGCCACGTACGGTCACCCGCTCGCCCTGTCCCTGCTGGCCGACGTGCTGATCCGCGAGCCCGACCTCCAGGTCGCCGAGCTGCCGCGGGACCTGGTGCGCGCGCTGCTGCGGCGCTTGGTGGACGCCGCGCCCTCGCCGGCGCACCAGGAGGCGCTCGAGGTGGCGGCGATGGCGCGTACCACGAGCGAGGAGCTGCTGCGTCACGTGCTGAGGGACCCGACGGCGGCACCCGCGACGTTCTCCTGGCTGGAGGACCTGTCGTGCGTCGTCGTCCGTGGGGACGGACTCGCCCCGCACGGGCTGGTGCGCGACCTGCTGGACGCCGACCTGCGGCGTCGTGACCCCGAGTCGTACCGCCGGGTGTTCCGGGCGGTGCAGGAGCACGTGCTGGCCCAGATCCGTGCGACGGCGGGCCGTGAGCAGCTCCGCGCCATCGCCGACCTCAAGTTCTGCTTCCGCCGGTTGCGTGGGGTCGCCGCGCCGGTGGCGTGGGAGGACTGGGGCCACTACCACCCGGATCTCTCGGCACCGGAGGACCACGCGGCGGTGGTCGAGCTGGTACGGGCCGCCGAGGGAGACACGTCGGCGGACCTGGCGCGTCACTGGCTGGTGCGGCAGCCCGAGCGGTTCCACGTCGTGCGCGGACCGGCACGGAGCCTGCGCGGGGTGATCGCGCTGCTCGACCTGACCGCGGCGTCCCCGGAGGACCGCCGGGCGGACCCCGTGGTGTCCGCCACCTGGGAGCACGTGGTCCGGACCGCACCGCCACGGCCGGGAGAGGTGGTCACGCAGTGCCGCTTCGTGGTCGACGCCGAGACGTACCAGGACCCCTCCCCGACGCTCAACGCGGTCCCGCTCCTGACGCTGCAGGCCCAGCTCGCCACCCCCGGGCTCGCCTGGGACTTCGTGACCCTCGCCGAGCCCGACCGCTGGACGGAGTTCTTCCGGGCCGCGGACATGGAGCGGGCGACAGGGGCCGACGCCGAGGTGGGTGGCCGTCGCTTCGGGTCGTTCGGGCACGACTTCCGGCGCGTGCCGGTCGAGACGATGGTCCGGCGCTGGACCGAGCGTGCCCTGGCGGACGACGCCTTCATGGTCCCGCCGCCGGTGGAGCCGGAGCTCCTCGTGCTTGCACACGCGGACTTCGCCGCCGCCGTCCGTCAAGGGCTGCGGGACCTGCACCGGCCGGACCTGCTGGCCCGCAACGCGTTGCTGCGCACCCGGCTGCTGGCCGAGCCTGGGCCGTCCGGCGAGCCCGGTGCCCAGGGAGCCGCCCCGGGTGGGCCGGGCCCGCAGCAGCTCGCCGACCTGCTCCGGGGCGCGGTCGGTGTGCTGCTGGAGGATCCGCGGGACGACAAGCTCTTCCGCGCGGTCGACCGCACCTACGTGGCGTCCTCCCGCACCCAGGAGTCGGCGGCGGCGTTGCTGGGACTGCCCTCCAGCACCTACCGCCGCCACCTCCGTCAGGGGACCGACCGGGTGGTCGCCGAGCTCTGGCAGCGTGAGCTCGGGCGCGGGACGGCCCGAACCGGTGAGCACACAGGTGAGCACAGGTGAGCACCGAATGACCTGGTGACCGGACCCCGGACGGTGCGAGCTTCGTCGTGAGCGACCACCACACCGGGGAGGCGGACATGAGCGGCAACGAGCGGGAACGGGCGATAGTCCTGGGCGGGTCCATCGCGGGTCTGCTGGCCGCCCGCGTGCTCGCGGAGACGTTCGGCGAGGTCGTCGTCGTCGACCGGGACGACCTGCGGGACGACCTGCGGGACGGCCTGCGAGACGGCCTGGGCGACGACGCGCAAGCAGCGGCCCCGCGCCGCGGCACACCGCAGGCCAGGCACATCCACGGGCTCCTGGCGCGTGGGCACGACGCGCTCGAGGAGCTCTTCGCGGGCCTGACGGACGAGCTCGTCGGGCAGGGTGCGCGGGTGGGCGACATGCTGGCGGACTGCCGCGTGCTGTTCGGCGGTCACCGCTTCGCCCCCGGGCCGTCCGGCCTGACCGCGCTGTGCGTGAGCCGGCCCGCGCTCGAGCGGGCGGTGCGACGCCGGGTGGCGGACCTGCCCGGCGTCCGGCTCCTGGGGCGGACCGACGTCGTCGGGCTGGTGGCCGACCGGGACGCCCAGCGGGTGCTGGGCGCCCGGGTGATGGGGCGGGCGGACGGCAGCGCGGAGGAGGAGCTGCGCGGGGACCTCGTCGTGGACGCCACCGGCCGCGGGTCCCGGCTGCCGGGGTGGCTGGAGTCGCTCGGCCACCCGCGCCCCCCGGTGGAGCAGATGCGGGTCGGCGTCGGGTACGCGAGCCGGCAGTACCGCCTCGCCCCGGGCGCGCTGGGGGACGACGTGTTCGCCGTCTCCGGGCCCACGCCGGAGCGTCCGCGGGGAGGTGCCCTCTCGCTGATCGAGCAGGGCCGGTGCCTGGTCACGCTCATGGGGGTGCTCGGCGACCACCCGCCGACCGACGCCGAGGGCTTCGAGCGCTTCGCCGCCGATCTCGCCCTGGCCGACCTGCGGAACGCCCTGCAGGACGCCGAACCGCTGGACGACCCGGTCGGGTACCGCCACCCGACGTCCCTGCGGCACCGCTACGACCTGGTGCGCACGCCGGCCGGGATCGTCGCGGTGGGGGACGCGGTGTGCGCGCTGAACCCGATCTACGGACAGGGCATGACCGTGGCCGCGCTGGAGGCCGTCGCGCTGCGGCGTCACCTCGCGACCGGGTCCCCGGACCTGCGGAGGTTCCAGCGCGAGGTCGCCCGGATCAGCGGTGTGGCCTGGACCCTCTCGTCCGGCGCCGACCTCACGTTCCCGCAGGTCGAGGGACGACGGACTCCCGCGACCCGCATGCTCGGCCGGTACGTCGCCCGGATCCAGGCCGGGGCGGCGGTCGACCCGGTGCTGGGACGTGCCTTCCTCCGGGTCACCTCGATGGTGGACGACCCGCCGGCGCTCGTGCGGCCGGCGGTGCTGCGCCGCTCCCTGCGCCGCCCCGCGGTGGCGGTCTGACCTGACGCGCGAGGTGGCGCGGGTGGTCACGGGACGTCGCGGTCGGCGTCGCGCCGGGACCGAGGTCGACACGGCGGATGGCGGAGGAGCATCCTGGGTGCGCTGCCGGCGGCCGGACTCGTCATCGAAGGGACGTCGTGACGAACCTGACGATCATCGAGCGCTCGCCCGACCCCGAGCTCCCACGCAGTCCGGCGGAACGCCGACCGTCCATCGCCGGGTGGGTGCGCGAGATGGGCGAGCAGCGCGTCGGCGCGCTGCTGCTGCTGGTCGCGACCGCCGTCGCGATCGTCTGGGCCAACACGGCGGCCGGTTCATACCACGACCTGTGGGCGACCCAGGTGACCTTCGCGGTGAACGACGTCAGCCAGTCGTTCAGCCTGCACGCGCTGGTCAACGACGCGCTCATGGCGGTCTTCTTCTTCACCGTCGGCCTGGAGGTGCGGCGCGAGCTCAGCATCGGTGAGCTGACGAGCTGGCCACGCGCGATCGTGCCGGTCACCGCCGCGGCAGCAGGGCTGGCCGTGCCGGCGCTCCTGTACGTGCTGGTCAACCAGGGGTCCGGGTACGCCGGCGCCTGGGGCATCGTCATCTCGACCGACACGGCCTTCCTCGTCGG
>CAYQFJ010000121.1:0-9453 GCA_964416715.1 uncultured Actinotalea sp.
GGTTGAATTTGGTTGTTGTCTTCAACGACGAGGCGCACCACTGCTACCGCTACAACCCCGACACTGCGGGGACCACCAGGGAGGAGCGGGAGGCGAACGACGAGGCCGGCGTCTGGTTCCGCGGTCTCCAGGCTGTGGCCAAGCGCGTCGGCATCAAGTCGATCTTCGACCTGTCCGCGACGCCGTTCTTCCTCAAGGGCTCCGGCTACCCCGAGGGCTACGTCTTCCCGTGGACGGTCAGCGACTTCTCGCTGATGGACGCGATCGAGTCCGGGATCGTCAAGGTGCCGCGCACTCCGGTGGACGACGACGCCGAGGGTGACCTGGTCACCTACCTGCGGTTGTGGGACTTCGTCGGAGACAAGTTGCCCAAGCGCAGGACCGCGGCGTTGGCGGAGCTCGACGAGTGGGTGCCTCCGCCGGAGCTCGAGGGTGCCCTGCGCAGCTTGTACCGCTCGTACCAGCGCTCGTACGCCCACTGGCAGAAGGAGCTGGCGCCGCTGGGTGAGCCGCCGCCGGTGTTCATCGTCATCTGCCCGAACACGGTGGTGTCCCGGCTGGTCTACGAGTGGATCGCGGGCCGGCCCGTCGAGACGGACGACGGTCGCACGGTTCATCGCCCCGGAGCGCTGGAGCTGTTCAGCTCCTCGGTGGACGGCGTCCCGGTTGCGCGCCACCCGACGATCCTCGTGGACTCGGTTCAGCTCGAGTCGGGTGAGGCGCTCAGCGCCGACTTCAAGCAGGCCGCCGCCCCAGAGATCGCCACGTTCAAGGCCGAGTACCGGCTGCGCCACCCGGGCGCCGACGTCGACTCGCTGACCGACGAGGACCTGCTGCGCGAGGTCATGAACACCGTCGGCAAGAAGGGCATGCTCGGCGAGCACGTCCGCTGCGTGGTCTCCGTCTCCATGCTCACCGAGGGCTGGGACGCCAACACGGTGACGCACATCCTCGGCGTCCGGGCGTTCCGCTCCCAGCTCCTGTGCGAGCAGGTGGTCGGGCGTGGTCTGCGCCGACGCTCCTACGCGATCAACGATGAGGGAAAGTTCGACGCCGAGTACGCCAACGTCTACGGGATCCCGTTCGCGTTCATCCCGTCGGACAAGGAGATCCCCGAAGGTCTGCCCAAGTCGCCACCGGTGGTCGTGGAGTCGGTGCCCGGCCGCGAGCACCTGCGCATCACCTTCCCCCATGTCGACGGTTACCGCCTGGAGATCCCCGACGCCGATTACGACCTCGACCACGAGGCCGCACGCCCGCTCGTGGTCGGGTCGAGCACGGTGCCGAGCTGGGTGGAGTCCGAGGGGGTCGTCGGCAGGGCCGAACGGGAGGACGGGCCGGTCGTCCCGCTGCGCCGGCAGGAGCTCGCGTTCAAGGTGGCCGAGCGGTTGCTGATCGACCATCTGCGCAGCGGGGGACGGGGCCGGGGAGACGCTCGCCCGTGGCTGTTCCCTCGGCTCGTGCGGCTGTGTCGCGAGTGGCTCGACCGGCATGTGACCGTCGAGCCCGGCTTCTCGTTCGACGCACTGCGGCTCACCGAGGCGCAGGCCGACCTGGCGGACCGCGTCTACGAGTCCCTCGCGTCCGGAATGGGTGAGCCCCGCCCCCGGATGCGACCGATCCTGCGCCAGTTCGAACCCGTGGGCCACACCGGAGACGTTGCCTTCGCCACCCGGAAGGCCGTGGTGGAGACGCAGCGCTCCGAGGTCTCCCACGTCACGCTCGACGGCAAGGATGGCAACACCTGGGAGCAGATCCTCGCCCTGGAGTGCGAGCGACCCGGGTCGCGGGTGGCCGCGTACGCGAAGAACGACCACCTCGGCTTCACGATCCCGTACATCCACAAGGGCCGCACCCACAGGTACGTCCCGGACTTCCTGCTCCGCCTCGAGCGGCCCGAGGGTGACGAGGTGGTCCGCACCCTGATCGTGGAGGTCTCCGGCGGCCAGAAGAGCCCTGGCCCGACACACGTCAAGGCCGAGACCGCCCGCAACTCCTGGTGTGCGGCAGTCAACAACCATGGCGGATTCGGCCGCTGGGGCTACCTCGAGGTCACGTCGATGGCCGACGTCCGCGGCGTGCTGTCCGACGCGATCGACCACCTGTACGCCGACGCCCCGATCGTCGGTGATCCCGACCTGCTCGACTTCGCCGAGCGTGATGAGGAGCGACGTGGCGCGTAAGAGCCGATCCGAGGGCCCGACGCCGGTGGGTGCTTTCCAGCACGACGCCAAGCGGGTCAACATCCCCACGGCCGACGCCGAGGACTTCGTCGGGCCGGAGCATCTCGACGTTCCTAAGGCCGTGTATACCCGTGATCCGAGCCTGGATCCGCAGCTGGTGTGGACCGGGAAGTACGACCGCGACGTGCACGAGCTCGCCGCTGACGCTCCGCCGATCTACATCCAGGAGAAGATCGACGCCCGCGTGCTCGTCGAGAACCTGCGCCGCACGGCGGAGGAAGGCCAGGACGAGCCGGAACTGACGCTCTTCGAGGACTTCGACGGGCTGGACCCGCTGGCCGCCGTGGAGTTCTACCAGCACGACGCCAACTGGTCGAACCGCATGATCTTGGGCGACTCGCTGCAGGTGATGGCGTCGCTGTCAGAACGCGAAGCGCTGCGCGGCAAGGTCCAGATGATCTACATCGACCCGCCGTACGGCATCAAGTTCGGCTCGAACTGGCAGGTCAGTGCCCGCAAGCGCGACGTCAAGGACGGCAGGCTCGAGGACGCCGCGCGCGAGGCCGAGCAGATCAAAGCCTTTCGCGACACGTGGGAGCTGGGGATCCACTCGTACCTGGGATACCTGCGTGACCGGCTGACGATCGCACGGGACCTGCTCACCGAATCGGGGTCGGTGTTCGTCCAGATCGGTGACGAGAACGTGCACCTTGTGCGTAGCCTGCTCGACGAGGTGTTCGGGCCTGAGAATCTCGTGTCTCAGATTTCCTTCGTCACAACGAGTGGGTTCAATGCGAGCACGCTTGCTCGGTCTGGCGACTACCTGCTCTGGTACGCGCGCGACGCGGCGCGCGTCAAGTACCGCGCGCTGTGGGAGTCACTTGAGAAGGATGTGGCGACCAACTACAGGTGGGTGGAGCTACCTGATGGAACCCGTCGCGGCCTCAGCCGCCGTGAGCAGCAAGGGCTCGATCCTATTCCGGCGGGATCGGCGACCTATCAGCCAACCGCGATCACATCGCAAGGTGCGGCTTCCGTGCCCCAACCATTTCAGTATGGAGGGCGGCAGTACCTGCCTGGTTCAGGCGCGCATTGGAAGGCACGCTGGCCAGAGGGCATGAAACGGCTGGGCCATGCTGGCCGGCTCCACGTGGCTGCAAACAGCCTCCGGTTCGTCCGTCTGGCATCAGACTTCCCATTCAAGGCCCGCACCAACCTGTGGACCGACACGGCGACTGGGAACTTCACCGACGACAAGTTGTACGTCGTCCAGACTGGTACAAAGGTTGTAGAGCGTTGCATGCTCATGTGCACCGACCCCGGCGATCTTGTCCTTGACCCGACGTGTGGATCAGGCACCACGGCCTACGTCGCTGAGCAGTGGGGTCGCCGGTGGATCACGATCGACACATCCCGTGTGGCACTCGCGCTCGCGCGGCAACGGCTCATGGGCGCGCGCTATCCGTACTACCTGCTGGCCGACTCGGTGGAAGGCCGGGCCAAGGAGGCAGAGCTCACCGCTGGGCCGCCGACTACGGCCCCCATCACCGACGACCTCCGCCACGGCTTCGTCCACGAGCGCGTCCAGCACATCACGCTGAAGTCGATTGCGAACAACCCCGACATCCGTGAGGGCATGACCCGCGAGGAGATCGACCGGGCGATCAAGCGTCACGCCGACTTCGAGCTGCTCTACGACCGCCCCTACGAGGACAAGAAGAAGGTCCGGGTCTCCGGCCCCTTCACCGTCGAGAGCCTCTCCCCGCACCGGTCGCTCGCGTTCGCCCAACCGTCCGAGACTCGCGAGTCGGGCGCCGAGGAGAAGGCTGCCCTCGACGGCGACTCCACGACCTTCGAGGCGTCGATCCTGGCGAACCTCGGCAAGGCCGGGATCCAGAACGGACGGCGGGCCGAGCGGATCGAGTTCAGCGCGGTCAGTGCCTACGCCGGGAACTATCTCCAGGCGATCGGTGAACGAGCGGACCTCGATGGCGAGTCGCAGTCGCGGGTGGGTATCGCCATCGGCCCGCAGTACGGCACGGTCAGCCCGTCGTTCATCAAGAACGCCGCACGCGAGGCGATCCGCGCGGGCGACATCGGGCTCGTGTGCGTGCTCGGGTTCGCCTTCGACCCGCAGGCCACCGGGGTCACCCAGGAGGACGGGGTCACGGTCGACACCTCGGACGACGGCTTCGACGTCGCCGGGGAGCGGTCCCTCGGGGCCGTCCAGGTGCTGCTGGTCCGGATGAACGCCGACCTGCTCATGGGCGAGGACCTGAAGAAGACCGGTGCCGGCAACTTGTTCACGGTCTTCGGCGAGCCGGAGATCGAGCTCACGCGGACGCCATCGGGCCAGGTGGTTGTCGAGCTGCTCGGCGTCGACGTCTACGACCCCACGACCGGCGAGGTCCGCAGCAGCAGCACCGACCGCATCGCCTTGTGGATGATCGACACGGACTACGACGAGGAGTCCTTCTTCGTGCGCCACTGCTACTTCACCGGCGGCAACGACCCCCTCAAGCGCCTCAAGACGGCGCTCAAGGCCGACATCGACGCCGACGCCTGGGCCACCCTGTACGGCACCACGTCGCGCCCCTTCGACCCGCCGAGCAGCGGCAAGATCGCGGTGAAGGTCATCAACGACTACGGCGACGAGGTCATGAAGATCTTCGACGTCGAATGATCGCTCGATCCCCTGCGTGTGTCGCGGCTCGGGGGAGCGGGCGCACGTGGGACGCCGAGGGTGTGTCGGCTTCGCTGTCAGTCTGAAGCGGAGGAAGATCTCGGGCGTCGTCGCAGTTCGGACCAGCAGGGGGCGCGGTGTTCATCTTCATCCCGTTCGAGCCGGAGCTGGACCGCTCCCGGTTCTGCTGCGGCAAGACCGAGCTCGACGAGTGGTTCCGGCTGCAGGCCGGTCAGCAGGAGAGGCGGGACGCCGCACGAACGACCTTCGGTGTCGACGAAGCGCAGGCGCGGATCGCCTCGTACTTCACGCTGGTGACGTACCGCCTCGAGCCGACCGGCTTGGAGAGCTCCCCGCTCGGTCGGCGACGCTATCCCGTTCCTGCGATGTTGCTTGCCCGGCTCGCTGTCGACGTGGACTACCAAGGCTGCGGTCTGGGCAAGATCACGCTGGTGACTGCGCTCGGTCAGCTCATGGGCGTTTCATCTCAAGTCGGGTTCGAGGCAGTCGTCGTCGACGCCATCGACGACGAGGCTGTGGCGTTCTACGAGCGGTTCGGCTTCCAGAAGCTCAGCGACGACGGTCGACGACTCGTCATCGCGACGAAGACGCTCCGTCGTACGTTCGTCGAAACCGAACCGACCGGCGGTTGAAAGCGTACGCCTGTCGTGCGTACCCTGGACGTACGGAGAGGAAGCATCATGAACGCCACGAACTCGACTGACCGCTCTGCACGACTGAGCATGCGCCTGTCGCCCGAAGCGCTGGCGACGATCCGAGAGGCTGCCGCGACGCAGCAGCAGGACGTGACGTCGTTCGTTCTCGGTACCGCGCTCGATCGGGCGCGCGAAGTCCTGTTGGACGACCGAGTCATGCGGCTCACGGCTACCGAGGCGGAGCGACTCGAGGCAGTGCTGGATGCGGAGCCACGTGTGATCCCTGAGCTCGCTGCCCTGATCCGTGAGGTCAAGGGGCGCAGGATCGATACGTCGACTGCGGCGCTGCACGCAGTCGCTTCGAAATGAGCGCCAGGTTCCTACCCTGCCCACCGGGGCGGGGAGGAGTTCCGGGAGTTCATCATGGCTCACTCGCCGCACCGTCGGCACAAGGGGTGCCGCCTCTGCAAGCCGCACAAGCACCGCGGCAACGGTGATGCGCGTCGCGCGCCGTTTCGTGTCCGTCGGGCCATCGGCAAGAGCCGCCGGTGGAACCGTCGGGACATCGACAAGTAGCGCGAACCTTCACAGCCCGAGCGCGTCGCGAAGGTAGACGTCCACCTCGGCCAAGGTTGCGTCGTCCGCCAGGCCGAGGACCTGCTCGATGCGGTCGCGAGACACGGTGCGCGGTTGCTCGGTCATGGCCCAGCTCGAACGCGGGAGCCCGGTCCGGCCGCGGAGTGCTACGTGGTTCGGCCAACCGCGGGCCACCGACGTGATCGGAAGGACGATCACCAGCGTGGTGACGGTCTCCAGGTAGCCGCGAGAGGCAACGACCAGGGCCGGACGCCGACCAGCCTGCTCGCGGCCACGCGCGGGTGACAGGTCCACCCGGACGACGCTTCCGCGCACGAGGGGAAGCTGCCCGCTCGGGTCCGGCGCAGTCACGACCCGGTGGACTGCTCGGCCAGGCCGTCCGACGACGTGACGTCGAACTCCGCGGACTCCCTGGTGTAGTCGACGAGCTCGTCTTCCCCTGCCGTCGCCATCGCCTCACGGATCGCGGCGAATCGTTGCTCGCGCATCCAGCTCTCCCAGAGCTGCTGGACCACGGATCCAGCCGTCGTCCCCCGTCGACGTCGCCGCGGATCGCGCGGACGCTGTTGCTGGAGTGACGGGTGAGCGCTCTTGAGGCGTCACATGGGCAACTTCAGCCCCAGCAGCAACACGGTCCGCGCGATCCGACGGAAGGCACGACCCGAGTGGGATCTGAGGGAGGGCGCGACCCCGAGGGTGAACCGAGGGAGGGCGCGACCCCGAGGGGGAACCGAGGGAAGGGTACGCGACCGCCGGGCGCGGACGGCGGGGGCACAACCCCCGGCCGCTCGTT
This sequence comes from uncultured Actinotalea sp., assembly GCA_964416715.1. Taxonomy (GTDB): domain Bacteria; phylum Actinomycetota; class Actinomycetes; order Actinomycetales; family Cellulomonadaceae; genus Actinotalea. The sequence continues at coordinate 6,913 of CAYQFJ010000121.1, forward strand.
ACAGCAGCGGCAGCATGTTCCCCAGGTCCGGGAGCCCGCCGGCGGTGTGGGCCGGACGCAGCGCCGCGGCCAGGTTCTCCATCGTGTGCGGGACGCGGCCGCAGGCCAAGCGGATCCAGCCGAGCTCGTCGACGACCTCGACCTGCCACCCGCCACGGTCCACGGCGATCTCCAGCAGGGTGTCGCTGACCAGCGTGACGGCGGCGGGAACCAGCGGCCCGGGAGCACCGCCGGTCAACACCGGCGCGCCGCTGGTGGACCGCAGGAGGTCGTCGGCGTGCACCACCAGCTCGATCAGCCGGGACAGGATCATCTCCGACAGCAGGATCGGCGCCCGCCGCGCCTGCACCACCGGGTCCACACCCAGGTCCCGCAGCACGCCGAGCTGGGCGAAGGCGCCCTCCACCATGCGATCCACCGCGGCCAGCGGGTCGTCGGCGATCTCGACGGCGAGCTCCCGGGTGATGTCGGCGATCGCCTGCGCGCGCCCGGGATAGCCACCCACGTACTCGCCGAGGGTCAGCGGGACGGTTCCGGGCGGCGTCGGCTGTGCGGCGGCGAGCGCGTCCATCGCCCGGCCCAGGTGCGCCACGAGCTCGGCGACGGTCCACCCGTCCAGCACGCTGGGCATCGCCACCGCGTCGGCGTCGAGCCGTCCGACCCACGTCCGCAGCGCCAGCCACTGCTCGCGCAGCGTCTGTTCCAGGTGGTTGACCTCGTCGACCGTCCTCGGCGCGCTCATGGTCGACACCTTAGAGCGCGGCACCCGTGAGACCGGCAGGGCGGCGCGCCGGACGGCGGGCCTCAGCGCACGCGCTCGGCGAGGAACTCCGTGACGATCCCGCCGAGCTGGTCGGCCTCGATGAGGAACCCGTCGTGACCGTAGTCGGACCGGATCAGCGCCACCGGCCCGGAGTTCGGCACCGCGGCGGCGATCCGCTCCGACTGCGACACCGGGAACAGCCGGTCCGTGTCCACCGCCACCACCAGGGTCGACGCCGTGATGCTCGCCAGCGCCGCCTCCACCCCGCCGCGGTCGCGGCCCAGGTCGTGCGTGAGCATCGACTCGGTGAGCACCACGTACGTGTTCGCGTCGAACCGGCGCGCCAGGCGGTCGCCGTGGTGGTCCAGGTAGGACTGCACGGCGAACCGTCCGCCGTTCATCGGGTCCTCGCCGTGCTGCGGCAGCCGGCCGAACCGCTCGTCCAGCTCGCGGGCGCTGCGGTACGTGGTGTGCGCGATCTGCCGGGCGATCGCCAGCCCGCGGTGCGGCCCCTCGCCGTCGGGCAGGCCGTAGTAGTCCCCGCCGTGGAAGCCGGGGTCGGAGCGGATCGCGCCGAGCTGCGGGTGCGCCCAGGCGATCTGGTCGCCCGACGTCGCTGCGGTGGTGGCGATCGGGGCCAGCCCGCGCACCCGGTCCGGAGCCATCACGCCCCACTCGAGCACCCGGTGCCCACCCATGGACGCGCCGATCGCCAGCGCCCAGGACTCGATGCCGAGCCGGTCGGTCAGCGCGATCTCCGCCGCCACCTGGTCCCGGACGGTGACGTACGGGAAGCGGCTGCCCCACGGACGCCCGTCGGGGGCCGGCGACGACGGTCCGGTGGTGCCCTGGCAGCCGCCGAGCACGTTGGGCGCGACGACGAACCAGCGGTCGGTGTCGATCGCCTTGCCGGGCCCGACGAGGCTGCTCCACCACCCGCCGGTGACGTGGCCCGGACCGGCCTCACCGGTCACGTGCGAGTCCCCGGTCAGGGCGTGCAGCACGAGCACGGCGTTGTCACCGGCCTCGTTGAGCTCACCCCAGGTCTCGTACGCCATCGTGACACCGGGCAGACGCCCACCGGCCTCGAGGTCGAGCGGGCCGATGTCGGCGAACTGCCGGTGCCCGGCGTCGTTCCCCTCGACCCACGCGGCGGACGCCGGCACGGGGAGCTGCGCCGACGAGGCGGGACCGGTGCCCATGACTCGTGAATCTACGTCGGCCGACGCGCGCCCCCCCGCCGGGTCCACACCGGGGGACACGGCAGAACGCGCGTCGGCCGTCGTCGTCATACCCGCCGTCACGCCCCCTTCGCGGCGCGGAACCCGGCCTCGAGGTCGGCGATGATGTCGTCGACGTGCTCGATGCCGACCGAGAGCCGCACCAGGCCCGGGGTGACGGCGGACAGCGCCTGCTCCTCGGGTGTGAGCTGGCTGTGCGTGGTCGACGCCGGGTGGATCACCAGCGAGCGCACGTCACCGATGTTCGCCAGGTTGGAGTGCAGCTCCAGGGCGTCCACGAACCGCTTGCCGGCCTCGTGCCCGCCGGCGATCTCGAACGCCAGGACCGCGCCGGCACCCTTGGGCAGGTACTTCTGGGCCTTGGCGTACGACGGGCTCGACGGCAGCCCGGCGTAGTGCACGACGTCGACGTCCTCGCGCGCCTCGAGCCACTCGGCGACCCGCTGGGCGTTGGCCACGTGCCGCTCCATCCGCAGCGACAACGTCTCCAGGCCCTGGGCGATCAGGAACGAGTTGAACGGCGAGATCGCCGAGCCC
>CAYQFJ010000122.1:0-9370 GCA_964416715.1 uncultured Actinotalea sp.
GCGACCAGGCAGTCGTCGAAGTTGCCGTGGACCTGGAGCAGCCGGGCGCCGGCCGCGATCGCCTGGCTGAGCTTGCCCATCGCGATCTTGCCGTCCGGCACCAGCACCGCGCACGCCATCCCGGCCGCCGTGGCGTAGGCCGCCGCCGACGCCGAGGTGTTCCCGGTCGAGGCGCAGACCACCGTGTGCGCGCCCCGCCCCGCGGCGGCCGAGACCGCCGTCGTCATGCCCCGGTCCTTGAAGGAGGCCGTCGGGTTCATCCCCTCGACCTTCAGGTAGACCTCGGCTCCCACCCGGTCCGACAGAACCGGTGCGGGGACCAGGGGGGTGCCCCCCTCACCGAGGGTCACCACCTCGTCCCGCACGTGCTCCGGCAGACGCTCGGCGTACTCGGTGATCACGCCCCGCCACTGGTGGGCCACTCAGACCCCCTCGACCCGGAGCACGGAGAGCACCTGCTCCACCACGGGCAGCCCGCCGACGGCGCCCACCGTCGCACAGAGGGACTCGTCGGTGGCCGCGTGCGTGACCACCAGCAGGTCGGCGTGCGTCGGGTCGTGGGTCACGGCGGCGGCCTGCCGGACCGTCTCGATGGACACCCCGTGCTCGGCGAACACGCTGGAGACCTGCGCGAGCACACCGGGACGGTCCACCACCCGCAGCCTGACCTGGTACCTCGTGCTGGCCGCGCCGATCGGGCGGACGGGCAGGTCGGCGTACCGGGACTCCACCGGGCCCCTGCCGCCCCGAACCCGGTGCCGAGCCACGGTGACCAGGTCACCGAGCACCGCGCTGGCGGTCGGCAGCCCACCGGCGCCGCGGCCGTAGAACATCAGCTCACCGGCGGCCTCGGCCTCGACGAACACCGCGTTGAACGCCCCCCGCACGCTGGCGAGCTGGTGCTCCACGGGCAACAGCGCGGGGTGCACCCGCACCACCACCCCGTCCCCGCTGCGCTCGGCGATCGCGAGCAGCTTGACCACGTGCCCGGACTCGCGCGCCCACGCGACGTCGTCGGCCGTGACCGACATGATGCCCTCGCAGTGCACGTCGTCCAGCGCCACCCGGGTGTGGAAGGCGAGCGAGGCGAGGATCGCGGCCTTCGCGGCGGCGTCGTGCCCCTCGACGTCCGCGGTGGGGTCGGCCTCGGCGTAGCCGAGCTCCTGCGCCTGGGCCAGGGCCTCGTCCAGGGTCAGGCCTGCGGTGGTCATCTGGTCGAGGACGTAGTTCGTGGTCCCGTTGACGATGCCGAGCACCCGGGTCACCCGGTCCCCCGCGAGCGACTCACGCACCGGGCGGACCAGCGGGATCGCACCGGCGACCGCGGCCTCGAAGTAGAGGTCCGCCCCCGCGGCGTCGGCGGCGGCGTACAGCGTGGGGCCGTCGGCACCGAGCAGCGCCTTGTTCGCGGTGACCACCGCGGCGCCCCTCTCCAGGGCGCGCAGCAGCAGCCTGCGCGCCGGCTCGACACCGCCCATGATCTCGACCACCACGTCTGCGCGGTCCACCAGTGCCTCGGCATCGGTGGTCAGCAGCGCCCGGTCGACCACGGGGTCTCGCGGTGCGTCGGCGTCCCGGACCGCGATCCCGACGATCTTGAGCGGGGCGCCCGCGCGGGCGGTGAGGTCGTCGGTCTGGGTGCTGAGCAGCCGCACCACCTCGGTCCCGACCACGCCGCACCCCAGCAGGGCGATCCGGACGGGTGTGGGCGATTCCTCGGCGTGGCCGATCGGCACGTCGGGTGCTGTCACTGCGTCCGCCTCCGGTCGGGTCGATTTCCGGTCACAGGATAGGCGTCGACGGTCGGCCGGTCGGGGACGGTCCGCCCGCTGGGCGGTCGGTGTCGCCGAGGTCGAGCGCGAGCAGTTCGTCCTCGGTCTCGCGCCGGACGATCACCCGCGCCGAACCGTCACGGACCGCGATCACCGGCGGTCGCGGCACGTGGTTGTAGTTCGACGCCATCGAACGGCCGTACGCACCCGTGGCGGGCACGGCCAGCAGGTCCCCGGGGGCGATGTCGGCCGGTAGCTCGACGTCGTGCACGACGATGTCGCCGCTCTCGCAGTGCTTTCCGACCACCCGAGCGGGCACCGTGGCCTCGCTGCCGGTGCGCGAGACGACCGCCGCGGTGTACCGGGCCCCGTACAGCGCCGGCCGCAGGTTGTCGCTCATCCCGCCGTCGACCGCCACGTAGGTGCGCACCGAGCCGTCGTCCGTGGTCACCGGCTTGACCGTGCCCACCGTGTACAGCGTGAGGGTCGTGGGGCCGACGACGGCGCGTCCCGGCTCGATCGAGATCCGCGGTACCGACGTGCCCAGCTCACCACACACCTCGTGCACCACCCGTGCAACGGCGGTCGCGACCTCCTCGGGGTCCAGCCCGCGCTCGCCGGGGAGGTAGGCGATCCCGTAGCCACCGCCGAGGTCCACCTCCGGCACGAGCACGCCGGTGCGCCCGGCGAGCTCGTGCCGCAGCATGAGGACCCGTCGCGCGGCGACCTCGAACGCGGTGGGGTCCAGGATCTGGCTGCCGATGTGCGAGTGGATGCCGAGCAGCTCGAGCTCGTCCCGCTGCGTGACCGCGACCAGCGCGTCCAGGGCCTGCCCACCGGTGACCGACAGCCCGAACTTCTGGTCCTCGTGCGCGGTCGAGATGTACTCGTGCCCCCCGGCGTGCACACCCGTGGTGACCCGCACCATGACCGGGGCCCGCACCCCCAGTCCGCGCGCGGCGTCGGCGACCCGGTCGATCTCCCCGAGCGAGTCGATCACGATGCGCCCGACCCCGGCGGTCAGCGCCCGGTGGATCTCGTCGTCGGACTTGTTGTTCCCGTGCAGGCCGATGTCCGCCCCCGGGACCCCGGCGCGCAGGGCGACGGCGAGCTCCCCTCCGGTGGAGGTGTCGATCCGCAGACCCTCCTGGTGGGCCCACTGCGCGACGGCGACGCTCAGGAAGGCCTTGCCCGCGTAGTAGACGTCCGCCTCGCCCAAGGCCCGGGTGAACGCCTCCCGGTACGCGCGTGCCCGGGAGCGGAAGTGGGCCTCGTCGAGGACGTAGGCCGGGGTCCCGTGCTCGGCCGCGAGGGTGGTCAGGTCCACGCCGGCCACGCTCACCGCACCGTCCGGCCCACGGTGGGTGCCGGCCGGCCAGACGTCGGGGTCCAGGTCGGTCACATCCGCTCCGGTGCGCTCACGCCCAGCAGCGCCAGACCGTTGGCCAGCACCTGCCGGGTGGCGTCGTTGAGCCACAGCCTGGTCCGGTGCGTCATGCTCACGTCCTCGTCACCGAACGGCGTGACCCGGCGCTGGTCGTACCACTTGTGGTAGGCGCCGGCGAGCTCCTCCAGGTAGCGGGCCACCCGGTGCGGCTCGCGCAGCTCGGCGGCCTGGCTCACCACGCGCCCGAGCTCCCCGAGGTGGGCCAGCAGCGTCGACTCGGAGACGTGGTCGAGCAGGGCGGGGTCGAACCCGTCCTGGCGCCGCACCCCGAGGTCCGCGGCGTTCCTGGCGACGTTCACGGTACGGGCGTGGGCGTACTGGACGTAGTAGACCGGGTTCTCGTTGGTCGCCCGGGTCAGCAGGTCCAGGTCGAGGTCGATGCTCTGGTCGACCGAGGAACGCGCCAGCGAGTACCGCGCCGCGTCCACCCCCACCGCGTCGACCAGGTCGTCGATGGTCACGACGGTGCCGGCCCGCTTGGACATCCGCACCGGCTGCCCGCCGGAGACGAGGTTGACCATCTGACCGATCAGGATCTCGAGGTTGACCCACGGGGTGTCGCCGAACGCGGCGCACATCGCCATCATCCGGCCGATGTACCCGTGGTGGTCGGCGCCGAGCATGATGATCACGCGGTCGAAGCCACGCTCACGCTTGTCGAGGTAGTACGCGAGGTCCCCCGCGATGTAGGCGTAGCTCCCGTCGGACTTGAGGATCACCCGGTCCTTGTCGTCACCGAAGTCGGTGGTGCGCAGCCAGGTCGCGCCGTCCTTCTCGTAGATGTGCCCCAGCCCGCGGAGACGCTCGACGGCTCGCTCGACCGCACCGGACCCGTGCAGCGACTCCTCGTGGAAGTAGACGTCGAAGTCGACGCCGAACTCGTGCAGCGCCTTGCGGATCTCGGCGAACATGAGCTCGACGCCGGCGGCACGGAACACCTCCTGGGCCTCGTCGTCGGGCAGGGTAAGGGGGTCCGGCTCGCCGGCCCCCCGGCGTCGGGCGATCACCTCGTCCGCGATCTCGGAGATGTACTGCCCGCCGTAGCCGTCCTCCGGCGCCGGTTCCCCCTTCGCCCGCGCGAGCAGGGACCGCGCGAACCGGTCGATCTGCGCGCCATGGTCGTTGAAGTAGTACTCGCGGGTCACCTCCGCCCCGCTGGCCTCGAGCATCCGGGCCAGCGAGTCACCGACGGCGGCCCAGCGCACCCCGCCGATGTGGATCGGGCCGGTGGGGTTGGCCGAGACGAACTCCAGGTTGATCCGCTGACCGCTGAGCTCATCACTGCGACCGTAGTCGGCACCCGCCTCGACGATCGTGCGGGCGAGCTCGCCGGCCGCGGCGGTGTCCACCGTGATGTTCAGGAAGCCCGGCCCGGCGACGTCGGCGCCGGCGATGCCCTGGACCTCGCTCAGCCTGTGCACCAGGAGCTCGGCCAGCACCCGGGGTGCCAGGCCGGCCTTCTTGGCGAGCTGCATCGCCACGTTGGTCGCCCAGTCGCCGTGCTCACGGGAGCGGGGCCGCTCGACCACGACCGTCTCCGGGAGGTCGGCGACGTCGATCGACAAGGTGCCGTCGTCGACGGCGTCCACCAGGACGGCGCGCAGCGCCGCGGACAGCTCAGCGGGGGTCACCGATCAAGCCTATCGATCCCGCCCCAGGTGTCCTCGAGCATCACCGGCCGGCACGCCACCACCGCGGCGACCAGGAGCACCGCGATCGTCCCGTACAGGAACACGTAGCCCGGGTCCCACCGACCGGTCGCGTCGTACAGCAGCCCGACGACGAACGGTCCGGTCGCCGCGAACGTGTAGCCGACGCCCTGCGCGAACCCGGACAGCGAGGACGCCCCGGCAGAGGTCCGGGTCCGCAGGTTGATCAGGGTCAGGAACACGGGGAAGGTCGCGCCGCCGAAGCCGAGGAGGATGAGCCACAACGCCAGTCCGCGGTCCGGGGAGACGATCAGGCCGCCGTAGCCGACGATGAAACCCGTCGCGAGACCGACGACGAGCCAGATCGGGTTGTGCATCCGTTCGGTCAGCGGCGGCACCACCAGCGCCGCCGGCAGCCCGATGGCGGCGAACAGTGCCAGCCCGGTCCCCGCAGCGGCGGCGTCGAGCCCGGCGTCGGCCAGTATCTGCGGGAGCCAGGCGAACAAGGTGTAGGTGTTCAGCGAGTTCATCCCGAAAGCGACCGCGAGCCCCCAGGCCATGGGGCTGCGCCAGACCCGTCCCCTCGCGCGGTGCCGGGAGGCGAGCGCCGGGGTGTGCGTCGGCGCCCTGCGGAAGACCTCGCCCAGGGCGGACCGTGCCGCCGCGGACCGCCAGATGACCACCAGCCACGGGACGACCGCGATCACGGCGAGCACCGCCCACGACCCGATCGAGAACCGCCAGCCGTGCCGGACCGCCAACGGCACCGCGAGCAACGGCGGCACTGCGGTGCTGAACCCCATCGCGACCGCGTACACGGCGGTGACCGCGCCTATCCGGTCCGGGAAGTAGCGCTTCACCAGCGGCGGCAGCAGCACGTTGCCCATGCCCATGCCGGCCAGCGCGATCACCGACCACCCGAGGAACGCGGTCGGCGACGACGTCGTCGACCGCAGCACCTCGCCCAGCGCGGAGACGGCCATCGCGAGGATGACGCTCGGCTCCAGGTCGATCCGCCGGGCCAGCATCGGCGACACCGAGCCGAACACGGCGAAGGAGACGACCGGGATGGTTCCCAGCAGGCCGACCTCGGTGGCACTCAGCGCGAGGTCCGCTCGGACGTCGTCCAGCACCGGCGACACCGACGCCACGGCGATCCTCAGGTTCAGCGCCACGAGCGTGATCCCGAGGAGGACGATGGAGCGCCCACGCCACGGGAGGCGCGTAGCGACCGGCTGGGGTGACATCACGTCCAGTCTGATCAGAGGGTGAACCCGCGGACGCAGGATGCGCGAACGTCGACGATCGGTGTTGACTGCCTCTCAGCCTACGTCCGGAGATGGGATGACTCGCCGTACCAACCTGATCGACCTCGCCGTCGGCCGCCTGCGCCAGCAGATCACCTCGGGCGCCTGGGCGGTGGGCACCCGCATCCCCGCGGAGCCCGAGCTGTCGGTGCTCATCGGGGTCGGGCGGAACACGGTGCGCGAGGCCGTGCAGTCCCTGGTGCACGCCGGGATGCTGGAGCGGCGGCAGGGCTCGGGCACCTATGTGATCTCGGACTCCGAGCTCGGGAACGCGATGGGCCGCCAGATCGCCGGCGCCCACCAGCGGGACGTGCTGGAGGTCCGCCGGAGCCTGGAGGTCGAGTCCGCCCGTCTGGCCGCCATGCGCCGCACCGACGCCGAGGTCGCCGAGCTCAGGTCGTTGCGGGACGCGCGATCGGCGGCATACGCGGCCGGTCAGTCCGAGCGGATGGTCGAGCTCGACCTCGACCTGCACCGCGCGATAGCCCGCGCTGCTCGCAACCCCGTGCTGCTCGCCCTGTACGAGAACCTCCAGGACGCGATCACCGAGAACATCCGCTTCAACTTCGCCCACCCGGTTCACGACGACGACTCCCATGAGCTCCTCGTCCAGGCGATCGCCGACGGGGACCCCGCAGCCGCGACCGCCGAGATCGACCGGTACCTCTCGAGCCTCATCGGCGACGACGCCGAGGAGTGACCCCGCCGGTCGCGGCCCCTGCAGTGCCTCGCGGGCGCCGTCCTGGCGGTTCGTGGCCAGCCGGCGTTCATGGGGCACACCAGCGGACGTGGCCAGCCGGGCGGTTCATAGGGCACCAGCGGTTCGTGGCGCACCGCCAGCTCGATGCACTGAATCGCGGGCCCGAATCGCAGAGCCTGAACGGGGCGTTGCACGCAGACCGAAGTCCCGCCGCGCCCGTCTCACGCGACCATGAACTGCGGCACGCGCTTCCCCGTCACGGGATCGACCACACGCGTGAAGTCGAGCTCATCCTGCTCGGCCCCACCACCACGATCGTGCACCGGCGATCGATCAGGTCCGCGCGGCCGCGCGTCGTCGACTGCTCCGTGGCCGTGGATCAGCCTTCCGGTCTGGTCCCGCACCTCGTACGCGACCATGGCGACTTCACCCGGACCAGGAGGCCCGGCAGGGTGAAGCTGCAGGTCTCGCCGATGCACCTCATGGTGGTGGAACGAGCACAAGAGGACGCCGCGATGCACGTCGGTACGCCCGTCGTCTCTGTCCCACCAGTCGAGGTGATGCACTTCGCACCACCGAGCGTTCATCCGGCAGCCGGGCCAGGCGCAGTGCCGATCCCGGGCCACGACCGCGCGACGCCGAGGCCCGGTGAAGACCCGTTCCGCCCGTCCTACGTCCAGCGGCCTGCTCTCGGCATCGATCACCAACCGCGTCACCGCGGCGTCGCACATCGTCTGGGCCAGCTCACTGCCGGGCACGGGGGTCCCGTCCTCCAGGGTCGCCGGCCCGACCCGCACCCGAGAGGACTCACCGGAATCGATGCCGGAATCGCCGTCGGGCCGCGCGAGCCCACCCGACCGGGCTCGCTCGCGACGTCGGGAACGCTCCGCCTTGGCAGCGGCCCAGTCCTCGGCGGAGAGGATCATCGTGACCTGCGGAGGGACGTGCCCGCCGGGCTTGGTCTCGGTGTCCGCCAGGACGGTCCGAGCGATGCTGTCCAAACCGTCGGCCGCCCGCTGTCCGGCATCGCGATCGTCATCTGCCGCTGGTCGCGGGGTGACCGCCTCAAGCGCCAGTCGCAGCCGGTGCCCAGCCATGTTGTCCAGCTTGCCCTTGACCACCGTGCCTGACGGCGTCCTCGCAAGGAGCAGGAACCGACCCGCCCGCTGTGCCTCGTGGTCCCGTTCCAGCGACTCGGGATCGCGTTCAGCGACCAGCCGTGCCGCGGCCGTGGCGAAGGTCTCGGCATCCAGTCGTCGAGCCATGCCAACGAGCGCCTTCTGTCCCTCGTCGGACGTCACCATCGCGCGCTGCGCTTCCGAGCCCGTCGAGGCCAACCGGGCGATCACACCAGCGTGCTCCAACCCGATCTCCCCGTCGGTGACCGCTGCAGCAGCCTGTGGTGCTGCCGCCAGACCTTCGGCCCGACGGACTTGTGCGGTGGCTGCTCGCTTCCCGGTCCGCCCGGTACGGGCGCGCCACGCCGCGACGCTCGGGTCGCCTGCGCCCTGCCACGTCCCCGCCGCCTGCTCGGCGACCAGCACTCTCGATCGCACCATCTCCAAGGTGGCAATGGCCCGGTCCAGCTCCGTGAGCACCCCGTGCCGCACGGTCCCGTCCCAGTCCCGGGGTGTCCAGCCGGCGGCATCCTGCACCGCTGCCGTGAGCGCCGACGCTGGACGCGCAGCGTCTGGGTCCTGGATCACAACGCCACCCCCAACCGGCCTATTCGAACTGATGTTCGACTCTATCGCGACCCGCCGACACTCCTCTGGCGGCGCTCAAGATCTGGACAAGACGGACAGCCTGCATCTCCAGGCGGAACCGAGCGCCGGGCCGGACCAGGCCAAGGTGCCGCCTGCATCGTCGAGCGAAGTCCGCCACCACGCACCGGTAGACCCTTCGTTGGCCCGGTCGGCCAGGGCACGATCAGTCACCTCGGCATGGCACGTCGAACACACCCCGACACCCCGCGTTCCCTGCACCTCCAGCGACGGACGACGACGGTCACGAACCCCGCAGGCTGGTAATGTCGTGCCCCGCCCCGCCCGCGTAGCTCAGGGGATAGAGCGTCTGCCTCCGGAGCAGAAGGCCGCAGGTTCGATTCCTGCCGCGGGCACCCACCCACCCCTCGCTCAGCCCCGGTCGACCACAGGTGGCCGGGGCGTTGTCGTCCCGGCGTCCGTGCAGGTCAGTACGGGAGCGCGGGGACGACCGAGTCCGGCCCTCACCGCTGTTCCCCGGGGTGGGGCCCGGACCGGACGGGGCCGATGCCACCACGGCGCTGACACACCTGGCGCACACGGGTCGGCAGTCGTGACACACCCGGTGGGCCCGATCGGGGCGAGGTTGCCGCCGGCGCCGAAGACCGAACCGGTCCAGGTCATGACCCGACTGAACCGCCGGACCGTGCGCGTCCGGTTCACCCCCGGAATGCCCTCCCCGACTCACCCAGCCGCCGCCGGGTACCGGCCCGCCCCCCGTCCCCTGCCCCG
>CAYQFJ010000123.1:0-9369 GCA_964416715.1 uncultured Actinotalea sp.
GAGGATGTGAGCCATGGGCACCGATCCTAGTGACGATCATCCGGGCCCCGCTCCGGCCCGAACGCCCCCGGCGCCCTCGCGACCTTCGACCCCGTCCCGGCGCCCTCACGACCCTCGACCCCGCCCCGGCGCCCTCACGACCCGCGACCGCGCCCCGGCGCCCTCACGACCCTCGACCGCGCCCTGGCGCCCTCACGACCTTCGACCGCGCGGAGCCGGTGATTGTTGATGCCTCCTGTGGCTCGTGGTGCGTCACTCCGGCAACTCCAGCACCACCAGCACCAGGCTCCGCGCGGGGCGGGGCGCACCCGCTCTCGCACTCGCACTCGCACCCGCACCCGCACTCGCACTCGCGCAGAGTGGCGCGGCACCTCCCGCCCTCACGCGCGACCGCCTTCCACAGCCCTGACTCCATGGGTCTTGATCCACATGTTCATCGACAAGAGTCGGGGCAGAGCCCGCTGCAGCGAGATGGTCCTTCGATGTCTCTCGAGGAACGTCTCGTCCAGCACGGCGGGTGTGCTCGTCGACGGGACCTCGTTCGGTCTTGGCCGGATGTCGACGAGTTGTCCGCGCTCGTAGCCATGGGCCGCGTGCGACGCGTGCGGCGTGGCCTCTACGCCCTTCCCGGTGCAGACCCGGACATCATCGCCGCCAGGATCGTGTCCGGCGCCATCGCCTGCGTCTCCGCCGCCGCGCATCTCGACATGCGCCTGCTCAACAAGCCCCGAGGTGTCCACGTCGCCGTACCCGCGCACCGCGCCGCGCCCCGGTCGGGGCAGCTCCCGGCAGGCACGGTCATGCACTGGACCGGTGCACTGCCGCCGGGCGCACGCGTGGCGCCGGCCGACCTCGCGGTGGCTCACGCGATCGGGTGCCTCCCGTTCACCGAGGCGGTGGCGCTGGTCGACGGCGCGCTCAACGAGCGGTTCGTGCGGCTCGAGGACCTGGCCGCCCACCGCCCGCACTCGGAATGGCAGAAGTTCGACCGCGTCCTGCGAATGGCAGACGGACGCAGCCAGTCGATCCCGGAGACCTTCATGCGGCTCGGGCTCAGGGCCGCAGGTCTGCACGTCGAGCCGCAGGTGATGATCGACGGCGTCGGGTACGTCGACCTTCTCGTCGAGGGCTCCGTCGTCGTCGAGACCGACGGGTTCGCCTATCACGGAGACCGTAAGGCGTTCGCCGAGGACCGTCGTCGAGGGCGTGTCCTCACCTCCCACGGCATGCCCGAGCTCAGGTTCACGTTCCACGACGCTGTCCTGCGGACCGCGCAGTGCGTGGCGGAGGTGGTCGGGGTCGCCGGGAGCCGTCGACGCGCGTGAGACCGGCGCGCCCCTTGGTGCCCGCGCGGGATCCACAGCCGCGCCACCCTTGGCCGCCCCCCTGCGGGTCCGCAGCGGCGCCAACCTCTTGGCTGCCCCAGTTGACGGAACCGCACCAAGGGGGTTGGTGAACCTCGAACGGCGCGGAGCCTGTTGCTGGAGGTGTCAAAGTTGCAGGAGTGACGCCCCACGGGCATTACCAGCACCATCAGTCACCGGCTCCGCGCGATGTGAGGTCGACCATGATTCCGGCGAGCCGGCACGGGGCGGCGGTCGGACGCCGCGTCCCAGCGCTCGGGCGGGCGCGTCACGGGGGCAGCATCCGGACCAGGCGGTCGTCGCCGGGGCGTGGGTCGCCGCGGCCGTCGGTGTTGTTGGTGAGGATCCACAGGGCGCCGTCCGGCCCGACCGCCACCGCGCGCAGGCGGCCGAGCTCGCCCTGCAGCAGCCGCTGCGGCTCACCGGCCGGAGCGCCGTCGGACCACGGCACCTTCCACAGCGACCGACCGCGCAGCGCGGCGACGTACACCGCGTCCTCCGTGACGGCGATCCCGCTCGGCGAGGCTTCCGCCGGCGTCCAGGTGACCACCGGGTCGACGTACCGGTCACCCCCACCGGTGCCCTCGACCGCCGGCCAGCCGTAGTTGCCCCCGGCGACCAGCACGTTCAGCTCGTCGGTCCGGCCCTGTCCGAACTCGCTGGCGACCAGGTTCCCGGCAGAGTCCCAGGCCAGGCCCTGCACGTTACGGTGCCCGAGGCTCCACATGGGGCTGCCCGGATCCGGGTTGTCCGGCGCGGGCTGCCCGTCGAGCGTGACGTGCAGCACCTTGCCGGCGAGCGACCCCGGGTCCTGGGAGCGGCTGCGCTCGTTCGCGTCCCCGGTCCCGATCCACAGCATCCCGTCCGGTCCGATCGCGATCCGTCCGCCGTTGTGCCACCGCTCGAACGGGATTCCGGTGACCACCGGGGTCAGCTCACCGAGCGTGCCGGCGGCCGGGTCGAGGGTGGTCCGGACCACCTCGTTACCCGACGACGTCGTCCGGTACAGCAGCAGGTCGACGGTGGTCGCGCCGTCCTCGGGCGGGACGACGGCGATGCCCAGCAGGCCGCCCTCGACGGCGGTCGAGGTGCCGGCCGCGAGCTGTTCGGCGCCGGGGCCGGTCAGCCCGCGCACACCGTCGGCGTCGAGCAGCGTGACGGTCGCGGCGTCGCGAGAGGTGACAAGGACGGCCCCGCCGGGCAGGAACGCGACGTCCCACGGTGCGTCCAGGCCGGTGAGGACGGGAACCGGCTCGTCGGTCGCCGGCGGGAGCTCCGGTCCGGGCACCTCGAACGCGGCGGGCTCCGGCTCCGGTTCGGGCTCGTCCGGTGGCGGGGTCGTGGGCTCCTCGGTCGGCGACGGGCTCGCCTCGGTGGGGGTCGGCGTCGGCTCGGGATCCTCGGTGCCGCAGGCGGCGGTGAGCGCGAGCACGACGGTCAGGGTCAACCCGCCGATGACGGGTGCGCGCGGTGATCGTCGGATGACGGGCACGGATGCCTCCTCGGTCGCCGCTGACAGTCTGACGCGTCCCGGGGCTCGACGCACGAGCCGCCGGACGGACGACGAATGCGGGGCACGGACCGAGACGGACGCGCACGGAGCGCGGTCACCGCCGCGGCGTGATGCGCGCCGCGGCCCCGCGTAGGGTGGCGAGCATGACCACCACACGACGCGCCCTGCTCGTCGTCGACGTCCAGCCGACCTTCTGCGAGGGCGGCGCCCTGGGCGTGACCGGAGGCAACGCGGTCGCCCGGGACGTGGCCGACCTCGCCCGTCGTCGGCGCGACGACTACGACCTGATCGTGACCACCCAGGACTGGCACATCGACCCCGGTGCCCACTTCAGCGACACACCGGACTTCGTCGACACCTGGCCGCCGCACGGCGTCGCCGGCACCCCGGAGGCCGAGCTGCACCCCGCCCTGGCGGACCTCGACCCGGACGTCAGCGTGAAGAAGGGGCAGTACGCCGCGGCGTACTCGGGCTTCGAGGGGGTGGACCCGGACGGCCGGGAGCTGGCGGAGGTGCTCTCTGCCGCCGGCATCACCGAGGTCGACGTCGTCGGTATCGCCGAGTCGCACTGCGTGATGGCCACGACGCTGGACGCCCTCGAGCTGGGGCTGCGCGCGCGAGTGTTCACCGACCTCACGGTCCCGGTCACGGCCGAGCAGGGCGCCGAGGCCCGCAGGCGCATGCTCGACGCCGGCGCGGAGCTGGTCACGAGCGACCAGCTCGGCTGAACCCACGGGCCCCGCCTGCGCCGGATTCCATGATCACCGGCGAATTGCATGATCACCGGCGGATTGCATGATCGCCGCTGAGTTGCATGATCACCGCGGAGTTGCATGATCACCGCTGAGCTGCATGATCACGCTTTGGGGTTGCGGGCGGAGAGGGCGGCGGCGTAGAGGTCGCGGCGTGGGACGCCGGAGGCTTCGGCCACGGCGGCGACGGCGTCCTTGAGTCGTTCGCCCGCGTCGGCGCGGGCGAGGACCTCGGCGGTCAGGTGGGCCGTCGGGACGCGTGTGCCGGCGGGCACCCCGGCGACCACGACGACGATCTCCCCGCGCACCTCGTGGTCCGCCCAGCGCACCAGCTCGTCCAGCGGGCCGCGGACGACCTCCTCATGGGTCTTGGTCAGCTCCCGGCACACGACCGCCGGGCGCTCCGGACCGAACGCCGCCGCCATCGCCGCCAGCGTCTGCGCCAACCGGTGCGGCGACTCGAAGAAGACCATCGTCCGCCGCTCGGACGCCAGTGCCGCGAGCGCGCGTGAACGCTCCCCGGGCCGTCGCGCCACGAACCCCTCGAAGCAGAACCGGTCCGTCGCCAGCCCGGACACCGCCAGGGCGGCCAGCACCGCGCTCGGCCCCGGGGCCACCGTCACGCGCAGGTCCGCCGCGGCCGCGGCCCGGACCAGCGCGAAGCCGGGGTCGGAGACCGTGGGCATCCCGGCGTCGGACACCACGAGCACGGTTCCCCCCTCCCGCACGACGTCGAGCAGCTCCTCGGTCCGGTCCGTCTCGTTGTGCTCGTGCAGGCTGAGCACGCGCCCGGTGGTCCGCACGTCGAGCCGACGGGTCAGCGCGGTGAGCCGGCGGGTGTCCTCCGCGGCTACGACGTCAGCGGTCGCGAGCAGCCGCCGCAGACGTGGTGAGGCGTCCTCGGTGTCGCCGATCGGCGTCGCGGCGAGCACGATCATCCCGTGGGCCATGGTGGTCCAGGCTACGCGGGAGGCCACGCCCGCCGGGCTGCCTCCGTACGGCACACCGGCAGCCCTACGATGACGCCGTGACGTCCACCGGCCCGGCTCTGCGCGCACCGGCCGGGCACGAGGTGGAGCGATGGTGGGAGCGCCGGGGTGGTTGGCCCCTCACGCTGGCGGTCACGGCACTCGCGGCGGCGCTGCGGTTGCCGGCGCTGGACCGGCTGCACGAGCTGGTCTTCGACGAGACGTACTACGTCAAGGACGCCTGGACGCTGCTCAACCTCGGCTACGAGGCGGAGTGGGGCGAGGAGCCGAACCCCGCGTTCGAGTCGGGGGACACCGACGGCTACTCCACCGAGGCGGACTACGTCGTCCACCCCGCGGTCGGCAAGTGGGTGATCGCACTCGGCCTGAAGCTGCTGGGGGCGGACGACCCGGTGGGTTGGCGGCTGTCCACCGTGGTCGTCGGGATCCTCACCGTGCTGGTGCTGACCCGCGCCGCGCGGCGGCTGTTCGGCTCGACCCTCCTCGGCGCGGTGGCCGGCACCCTGCTCGCCATCGACGGCACGGCGACCGTGCTGTCCCGCACGGCGCTGCTGGACGGGATCCTGACCTTCTGGGTGGTGGCCGCCTTCGGTGCGTTGCTGCTGGACCGGGACCAGGCCCGACGTCGGCTCGCCGGGCTGACCGCCCCACCGCTGGCCGCCTCCCGCTGGGGTCCACGGCTCGGGTGGCGCCCGTGGCGACTGGTCGCCGGTGTCCTGCTCGGGCTGTCGATCGGCACCAAGTGGTCCGGGCTGTGGTTCCTCGCCGTCTTCGGGCTGCTGACCGTCGGCTGGGACCTGGCGGCCCGGCGTCGGGCGGGCGTGCTGCGACCGATCGCGGGAACCGCGCTGCGCGACGCCGTCCCCGCGTTCTGCAGCACGGTCCCGGTCGCTGCGCTTACCTACCTGGCGACCTGGGCCAGCTGGTTCGGCTCCCCCGACGCGTACCGACGGCAGTGGGCCGCGCTGCACCCCGGCGAAGGCGTGAGCTGGCTGCCCGAGGCGCTGCGGTCCTGGTGGAAGTACCACCTGGACATCTGGCACTTCCACACCACGCTGACGTCCGAGCACTCCTACGCCGCCGACCCGTGGACCTGGATCGTGCAGTGGAAGCCGACGCTGTTCCTGTACAACTCCCCCGAGCCGGCGCAGCAGGCCTGCGGCGCGGACCACTGCTCGCAGACCATCACCTCGCAGGGCAACCCGCTGCTGTGGTGGCTCGCGGCGCTGGCCGTGGTGGCGTGCGTGTGGTGGGTGGTGCGCCGACGGGACGGGGTGGCGGCCGCGGCGTTGTCCGGGGTCGTCGCGGGGTGGCTGCCCTGGTTCCTGTACTCCGAGCGCACGATCTTCGCGTTCTACGCCGTCGTGTTCCTGCCCTGGACGATCCTGTGCCTCACGTACGCGGGGGCGCGGTTGCTCGCCTGGGGCGAGGGTCCGCCGGACGACGCGTGGACCCGCCGGGCGGTGGTCCGCACCGTGCTCGTCGTGCTCGCGGTCCTCGTCGTGGCGGCCTCCGTCTTCTACTACCCGCTGTGGACCGGCGAGGTCACGACGCTGCACTTCTGGCAGCTCCACCAGGGGATCTTCAAGGGCTGATCCCTGGCCGACGCGCGGCAGGGTCCGCCGGGCGCGTGCCCGCGACCGCGGACCTCAGTCGAGCCAGTCGACCTGCGGGGACCGGTACCAGCTCAGCCCCCGGTCGTCCCAGCGCCGCGCGTGCACCCGCACGCGAGCGGCGAAGTCGTCCCAGTCGCGCAGAGCCGGGTCGGACCAGGCGACCTCGGCGACCGCCGCGAGGCGGGGCAGCAGCAGCCAGTACAGGTCCCGCGTGGTGCGGATCGTCTCGGTCCAGATCGCCGCCTCCACGCCGACCACCTGCCCGGCCGGGACGTCGGGCAGCACCTCCAGCGGCTCCCAGAGGTAGCTGTCGCGCAGCTCGACGTGGCCGGCCCACTCCAGCCCGATCGGCGAGTCCGCGTCGTAGCGCAGGTCCAGGTAGGTCTTGGTGGCCGGGGACAGCAGGACGCGGGCGCCCCGCTTCGCGGCCGCGGTGACGGCGTCGGCCGCGGCGGTCGAGCGCTCGTCCCAGTACTGCACGACCGCCCCGGGTGCGGTGGCATCGGTGAGCACGGAGGAGACCTCCTGCCAGCCGACCACCTCCTTGCCGCCGGCACGGACGGCGTCGAGCGCGATGGTGACCAGCGCGGCGTACTCGTCGGCGTCCATGGTGAACACCTCGTCACCGCCCACGTGCACGTACCGGCCGGCGGTCATCCGGGCGACGTCGCCGAAGACGTCGCGCACGAACGGCTCGGTCGCGGGCAGGTCCGCGTACAACCGACTGAAGCCGACGTCGATCCCCGTGTACGCCTCGGCCCGCTCCCCCGACGGTGTGAGCTCGCCGTAGGCGTGCAGGGCGGCATTGACGTGGCCCGGCACGTCGATCTCCGGGACCACGGTGACGTGCCGGGCGGCCGCGTACGCCTGGAGCTCCGCGTAGTCCTGGGTGGACAGGAACCCACCCGGGTCGCCACCGACGGCGGTGGACGAGGAGTGGATGGTCAGCAGCGGCCGGGACGGGATCTGCAGGCGCCAGCCCTGGTCGTCGCTCAGGTGCAGGTGCAGCACGTTGAGCTTCAGGCCGCTGGTGACCGCGATCAGGGCCTTGAGATCCTCCAGCCCGAAGAAGTGCCGGCCGAGGTCGATGCTCAGCCCGCGCCAGGCGAACCGGGGGTGGTCCACGACCGTGGCCGGGGTGATCGTGATCGGCTCGTCCGTCCTGCTGGTCCCTGCGTCGCCGCCGGCCTCTGCGCCGCCGCTGAGCTGCTGCAACGTGACGGCGCCGCGGACCAGCCCCGGGCCGTCCAGGGCCGCCAGGGTCACCCGGTCGGCCGTGACCTCGAGCCGATACGCCTCGCTGCGCAGGTCCGCCGCCAGGCCCGCGGGCAGACCGAGGGCACGGGCGTCGTCGTTGATCGTGACGACGATCGCCGCCGGCCCGCCGTCGTCCTCCTGGACCACCGGCACGGTGAACCCGCAGACCTGGCTGATCCGGTCCGCCAGGAGGATCCCCGTCGAGACCGCCGCCGGGTGCGGGCCGGCGACCACCCGCACCCCTGGCCCGAGCACGAACGGTGCGCCGGCGGGGAGGTCCACCTGAACCGGCCGCGGGACCAGGCCCGGGGGGATGGACGACGCCGTCGGACCCGCGGGCTCAGTCATGCAAGCAGTGTGGTGGATGCCACCTGCGGCTGTCGACGGCCGCTCAGGGATCTCACCGCAGCGACGCACCGGGACGTACGCCGCGTACCGGGTCCGACGCGGGGCGGCTCAGCAACGCGCGCACGAGCGATCGCGCGTCGTGCGGTCCGGTGTGCCGACGGCCGTTGACGAAGAAGGTCGGCACCGCGGTGATGTCCATCGCCTCGGCGTCCAGGATGTCGTCCCGCACCCGACCGATGACCTCCGGTGAGCGCAGGTCGTCCTCGAAGCGCTCCATGTCCAGGCCGAGCTCGCGGGCCATGCGGAGCAGGTCCGACGGGCGCTGGTGCTCCTGGTCGGTGAACAGCCTGCGTCCGAACGCACCGAACCGGCCCTGCAGCGCCGCGGCCTCGGCAGCCTCGGCGGCCGCGAGCGCGTTCGGGTGGAAGCTGGTCAGCGGGGCGTGGCGCCACACGTACCGCAGCCGGTCGCCGAGCTCTCGACGCACCTCGTCGATCGAGCCCGAGGCGCGCAGACAGAACGAGCACTGGAAGTCCCCGTACTCCACCAGCGTCAGCGGTGCGTCGACCGGTCCGGAGACGTGGTCCCGCTCGGGGTCCACGTCCCGCACGAGGGTGCGCCCGACCTCGACCTGGGGACGCCACCGGTCGGTGACCCGGAACTTCACCGCCGCCAGGGTGAACGCGAGCGCCGAGGCCGAGAG
The DNA here is from genome assembly GCA_964416715.1 of uncultured Actinotalea sp. Lineage (GTDB taxonomy): Bacteria > Actinomycetota > Actinomycetes > Actinomycetales > Cellulomonadaceae > Actinotalea. The sequence continues at coordinate 8,543 of CAYQFJ010000123.1, forward strand.
CACGCCGACCCGCGCCTCGTTCTGGACGGCCGGGTCGTCGATGGCGAGCTCCACGATGAACAGCGAGATCGTGAAACCGATGCCGCACAACGCCCCGCCCCCGACGATGCGGTCCATGGTCAGGCCCGGCCCGAACTCCCCCACGCGCAGCTTCTGCAGCAGGACGCCGGCGCCGACCACGCCGATCAGCTTGCCGAGGACCAGGCCGATGACGATTCCCCAGGTCACCGGGGACCGCGCCGCTGCGGAGAGCACCTCCCCGTCGAGCCGCACCCCGGTGTTCGCCAGGGCGAACAGCGGCAGGATGACGTAGGCGACGTAGGGCGCGTAGGCCGACTGCAGCCGCTCGTTGACCGAGATCGACTCACGGAGGCTGTTCGCCGCGGCCCGCGCGTACGCGGTGCTGGGTGACTGGCGGAACGTGCGCGCCAGGTCCAGCGCCTGCTCCACCTCGCGACCGTCCGGCCGGTACACGGGGACCAGGAGCGCGATCGCCACCCCGGCCAGCGTGGGATGCACGCCCGACGCCAGGAAGGCCAACCAGACCGCGACCGACAGCACGGCGTAGAGGGCTCCCCTGCCGCGCGGCAGGTACCGGGTGAGGCGGATCCCGGCCAGGCCGACGGCCGCGGCCAGCAGCGGGAGCACGTTGAGGTCGTCGGTGTAGACCAGCGCGATGATGCTCAGCGCTCCGATGTCGTCGACCACCGCGAGGGTCAGCAGGAACACCCGCAGCCGACCCGGCGCGCTCGGTCCGATCAGCGCGAGCGCTCCGACGAGGAAGGCCGTGTCGGTCGAGATGACGATGCCCCAGGCGCCGGCGTACC
>CAYQFJ010000124.1:0-1990 GCA_964416715.1 uncultured Actinotalea sp.
GACAACGACATCTGCGTCGTCGCGACCTGGTCCACGTGGAAGCTGAGGGTGCCCGGCTGCGCGGTGGCGCCGGCGCTCGCGGTGACGGACGCCGCGGAGCTGGTCGCCTGCCAGGCGGACCAGGACTCGGGGTCGGCCGCCTTCTGAGCGGTGGTGGCGAGGGAGGCGATCTTCGTGTTGAGCGCCTGGAGGCCACTGACCAGCGACTGGGTCGCGCCCTGCTTCTGCTTGAGCAGGGTCTGCGGGCCGGCCTCGACCTGCATGAGCTGGTTGATCAGGGCGGTCGTGTCGAGGCCGCTGATGAGGCCGTCGATGCCGAGAGTGCTCATCGGGCCTTCACCTCCGCTCCGGTCTGGCTGGTGCTGGTCTGGGTCTTGCTGGTCTTGCTGGTCCTGCTGGTTTGCTGGGTAAGGCTGTGGCCGGCGGTGGGAGACGGTCCAGGTCATCCCACCGCCGGCCGGTGTCCGGCAGCACCGTTCAGGTACCGCTGGTCACTGTTCTCCTACGGGGATCAGCGCAGGAGAGCCAGCACACCCTGCGGGATCTGGTTGGCCTGGGCCAGCATCGCGGTGCCGGCCTGGGACAGGATCTGCGCCCGGGTGAAGTTGACCATCTCCGAAGCCATGTCCGTGTCACGGATCCGGCTCTCCGACGCGGACAGGTTCTCCACCGCGACGTTGAGGTTCTTGATGGTGTGGTCGAACCGGTTCTGCACGGCACCGAGGTCCGCACGAGTGGTCGAGACCTGCTTGATGGCGCTGTCGATGGCCGTGATGGCCGCGTCAGCACCCGCGCCGGCCGTCGCCGTTGCGGCAGTACCGAACACGGTGACCGTCGGGGCACCGGTGATGCCGGAGAGGGTGACCGTGCCGAACTCGTCCACCTTGGCCGTGTAGTCGGTGCTGGCGAACGCAGCGTCCAGGGCGTTCTGGGTCAGGTTGAAGTTCGCCTCGGCCGCAGCGGGGGTCGTCGCGACGTCCCAGCCGGTGAAGTCGACAGCGACCGTCGTACCGTCGATCACGATGTCGGCCGTGCCGGGTGCCGCTGCACCGGCGAGGTTGATCACGCCGGAGTACTGGTTGGCGGTACCGGTGACGTCGACGGTGTCGACACCCAGGCCGACGGCGCTCATCGCGGTGTTGATGCCGATGGTGATCGACTCACCGACGTTGGCACCGACCTGGAACTTGCCCGAGTAGTTGCCGTCGAGCAGCTTGGCACCGTTGAACTGCGTGGTGTCCGCGATGCGGGTCAGCTCGTCCTTCAGCTGGCTCATCTCGGACTGGATGTTGCTCTTGGCGTCCGCGGACAGACCACCGTCGTTCGCGCCCTGAACGGACAGGTCACGCATCCGCTGGAGGATCGCGTGCGTCTCGGTGAGCGCACCCTCAGCGGTCTGGACGACGGAGATGCCGTCCTGGGCGTTGCGGACGGCGACCTTCAGGCCACCGATCTGCGAACGCAGACCCTCGGAGATCGCCAGGCCGGCGGCGTCGTCGGCGGCCCGGTTGATCCGGAACCCGGACGACAGCTTCTCCAGCGAACGCGAGAGGTCGTTCTGCGTGTTGGACAGGTTGCGGTAGCTGTTCAGCGCCGCGATGTTGGTGTTGATCGAGAGACCCATGATGAACTCCTCCTTGATTCGGGTCGAGACCGCCGCCCCTCCATGGGCGAGCACCGGTCTGATCGGCCCCCGGTCAGCGGGTATGAGGTTTCTTCGAGATCAATTTCCGAGCCCGCACCCCTGCCTTCGCGACTGTGGAACGTTCGGTCGCGGGACCCCACACCGCGGAGCGTTCGGGCCCGCCGGCAGGGACTGTGGAGCATTCGGTCGCGGGACCCGACACCGTGGAGCCTCCAGGCCCACCCCACGAACTGTGGAGCGTTCGCTCGCGACACGCCCGGCGTGTCCCGCCGAATCGCTCCACACCCAGCGCAAACGCTCCACTTGAGCGGGGGAACGCTCCACACGGGCACGGAACGCTCCACT
>CAYQFJ010000124.1:2090-8838 GCA_964416715.1 uncultured Actinotalea sp.
CGCGGGTGGGCTGGTCGTGGGTCGCCGTGTGCGGGTGGGGGACGGAGCCCGCGGTGAACGCGCCGACGGCGTCGGCGTTGCGGGCGGCACGGGCGGCGACCTCGGCGAAGTAGGCCCGACGACGACGCTCGGCCACGCCTTCGGGCCGCTCGGCGGCCGGGACCAGGTCCGGGTCCAGGTTGGCGTTCATGCCGTCCTTGAGCAGGGCGAGCGCCTCGGTGCGCAGCTGGCTGATCCGGGACTGGGTGACGCCCAGCTCCTCGGCGAGCTCGACCACCGGCCGGTCGTGGAAGAACAGCTCGGTGATCACGTGCCGGAGCCGCTCGGGCAGGCTCTCGACGCCGGCACGCAGGTACTGCAGCCGCTCGTTGACCAGGACGTTGTCCTCGGGGCCGGCCTCGGCGGAGACGACGGTGTCCGCGATCGAGCCGTCGAAACCCTCCATGCTCAGCACACGCACCTCGGCGGCGCCCCGCGCGGCGTCGACGTCCTCGATGCTGCTGCCCATCGCACCGGCGAGCTCCTCGCGGGTGGGGGTGCGGCCCAGGGTGCCGGTGAGCTGGTCGGAGACCTCGGTGATCTCGCGGGCCCGGCGTCGGGCACCGCGGGATACCCAGTCCATCCCGCGCAGCTCGTCGATCAGCGCGCCCTTGATCCGGAGGGACGCGTAGCGGGCGAAGGGGACACCGGTCGCCTCGTCATACCCTCGTGCGGCCTTGACCAGCGCAAACGCGCCGGCTGACGCGAGGTCTGCCCGGGAGACGTACGACGGCACGCGGGCGAGCATCGCGTTGACGTGGTAGCCGACGAGAGCCATGTTCTCGACGACCAACGCGTTGGACGGGTGCTCATGTGTGGTCACGAGGGATGTCTCGGTGAGCCCTGATCGGGACTTGAGGGGCGTCAGCGGGTGAGAGTCCGGCTGTCCCTCGAACGGAGCACCCCCCGACGCGACCGAATTGGCCCACCGAGTCCGGGTTCGTCCGGACCGTATCCGGACACTTCGTGTCGGACCGATCCATGGCATGTGACGCAGGCCACACGGCGTCCCGCGCGCGTTCGGGTGACGGCGACACCCGTCGAACCCGCGTTCACCTGCGGTTTCATCACCGTTCGGGTCCCGAACGAGTACCTGGAGATCGGGTGGCGGAAACCGTCACAATGTCCGGCAGTCGGCCGATGTGCTGCTGTGAGACCGGTGAGGGGGCGAACCGCCGGCGAACAGAAGGAGAAGTCGCGATGGGCCTGAACGAGCTCTCCGAGGTGCTGTGGCAGGAACGCCGGCTCCTCGAGCTCCTCCTGTTCAAGCTCGAGGAGGAGCAGCTCATCCTCACCAGCGGACGCACCCAGTGGCTCGGTCACGCCACGCGCGAGGTCGAGACCGTCCTGGACCAGATCCGTGCCGCCGAGCTGGGCCGGTCCGTGGAGGCCGACTCCGCCGCACGCACCGTCGGCGTGCCGGAGGGCAGCAGCCTGCTGGTCCTCGCCGAGGCCGCGCCGCCGCCGTGGGACGAGCTGCTGCGCGACCACCACGTCGCCTTCGTCTCGCTCACCGAGCAGATCAAGGAGCTCGCCGACGACAACCGCGAGCTGCTCGCGACGTCGCACCGCGCCACCCAGGAGACGATCCTCAGCCTGCAGGAGACCGTGCAGACCTACGACCCGAGCGGTGCGACCAGCTCGGCGTCCGGCAGCGTGCGCCTGCTAGACCAGGCGCTGTGAACCGATGAGCAGCTTCTCCGGACTGTCCACCGCGCTGTCCTCGCTGATCGCCCAGCGCCAGGCGCTGGACGTCACCGGGCAGAACATCGCGAACGCGAACACGCCGGGCTACACCCGCCAGCGCGCGGACATGTCTCCGGTCGGGCCGCTCTCCGCACCGTCGATGTTCTCCACGATGAACGGCGTCGGCAACGGGGTGCGCGTCACCGGCATCACCCGCATGGGCGACATCTTCCTGGACAACCGGCTGCGCACGGAGACCGCGGAGGCCTCGTTCCAGGCCGCCCGGGCCGACGCGCTGAGCCGGCTGGAGAGCACCATCGCCGAGCCCAGCGACACCGGCGTGGCCGCCGGGCTGCAGAAGTTCTGGGCCGGGTGGCAGGCCATCGCCAACAACCCGGACGACATCGCCTCGCGCAAGGTGCTGCTCGGCGACGCCCGTGCCCTAGTGAGCCAGATCTCCTCGGGGTACACCTCCACCGAGACCCAGTGGGAGCACACCCGCACCGAGGCGGGCACCCTGGTCACCGAGATCAACTCGGCGGCCAGCGGCGTCGCCCACCTGAACGAGCAGATCCGCTCGATCCTGGTCTCCGGCGGCTCGGCGAACGAACTGATCGACCAGCGCGACCGGATGGTCACCGAGCTGTCCGCGATGGTCGGCGCGAGCGCCCGGCACCGCGACGACGGCACGGTCGACGTCATGGTCGGCGGCAACGCCCTGGTTCGAGGAGTGGAGGCCAAGGCGATCGAGATCTCCGGCGCGAACGTCATGCAGGACGCCCTGGGTGGAAACGACGTCGTGCTCACCTGGTCCGGCACCGGCACCCCGCTGACGCTCGACGGCGGCCGGCTCGCCGCGAACATGGCCGACCTCAGCCCCAACGGCGTGCTGATCAGCACCGCCACGCAGTGGGACGCCGTGGCGACCAGCCTGGCCACCACCGTGAACACGCTGCACGCGACCGGCATGACGCTGGACGACCCCGCGGTCGCCGGTGGCGCCTTCTTCGCCTTCGGCGCCGGCCCCGCCGCCAAGGCGCTCCAGGTGGCCATCACCGACCCGGTGGCGATCGCCGCGGGTGCGCCCGGCCAGGGCGCCTTCGACGGTTCCGTCGCCGACGCGATCTCCCAGCTGGCCACTGCCGACGGCGGTGCGGACGAGGCGTTCCGCAACCTGGTGGTGGACCTGGGGGTGCAGACCCGCGCCGCCGAGCAGCGCGCCACGGTCACCGAGTCGGTGCGCGCCACCGCCGAGAACCTTCAGCTCGCGAACGCCTCGGTCGATCTGGACGAGGAGTCGATCAACATGCTCGCCTACCAGCGAGCCTACGAGGGCGCCGCCCGCGTGCTCACCGCCATCGACGAGATGCTCGACGTCCTCATCAACCGCACCGGCATCGTCGGGAGGTAACCAGTGATCAGCCGCGTGACCCACCAGACGATCCAGCGGTCCACCCTGGCCAACCTGCAGCACAACCTCGGCCGGATGTCGGACCTGCAGAACAAGCTGTCCGGCGGCAAGGTCATCACCAAGGCCTCGGACGACCCGGGCGGCACCGCCCGCACCATGCAGCTGCGCGCCTCCCAGCGCGCCACCGAGCAGTTCGCACGCAACGCGGACGACGGCGTGGCGTGGCTGAGCACCATCGACTCGGCCATCCAGGCCTCGGTCGCCTCGCTGCGCAAGGCCCGCGACCTGACCGTCCAGGGCGCCAACTCCGGCGCGATGGGCGACCTCCCGCGGGCGAACATCGCCTCGGAGATCGAGGGCATCCGCGACGCGCTGCTGGACCAGGCGAACACCAGCTACCTCGGCCGGATGGTCTTCGCCGGGACGTCCGACGCCGGTGAGGCGTTCTCCGTCGTGGCGCCAACGCCCCCGGCCACCTCGCCGACGTACACGTGGACCGGCACCACCGGTGCGACCGTCGAACGCCGGCTGGCCCCCGAGACCACGGTCCGGGCCGACGCCGACGGCGTCGCCGTCTTCGGTGAGGACGACCCCGTCGCCGGGACCGTCTCGGTCTTCGCCCTGCTGGACTCCATCGCCGCTGACCTGCGCGCCGGCATCGACGTCGAACCGCGCCTGGCCGAGCTCGACACCCGGATGGACGCGATGCTCGGCGAGATCGCCGACGTCGGGACGCGGTACGGCCAGATGCAGGCCGCCCAGGCCGCCACCCAGAAGACCCTGCAGGACCTCACCGGCCAGATCTCCGCGATCGAGGACATCGACCTGGCCGAGGTCCTGGTGGAGATCCAGTCGCAGGAGGTCGCGTACCAGGCCGCGCTGGGGGCCACGGCTCGCGTTCTGCAACCGAGTCTGCTGGACTTCCTGCGATGAGCCCTGTGGTCAGCGTCGACGCGACGAAGGTCCCGACCCGGCGCGACGTCGTCGCCGGCGTCGAGTTCGTCGAGCCTCCGCCCGGGCTGCGCGGGGTGTCCCGGTTCACGCTCGACGCGCTGGACGACACCGGCTTCCTGTTCGCGCTGCGCGCCGTCGAGGACCCGCAGGTGCGGCTCTTCCTGGTGCCGCCGCAGGCCTACTTCCCCGACTACGCCCCGCCGGTCGAGCCGGTCCACCCCCTGATCGGCCTCGCCGACGGCGAGGCTCCCGTGCTGCTCGTGGTCGTCCACCCCGGGCAGGACGGCGCGGCACCCACCGCGAACCTGCTCGCTCCCGTGGTGCTCAACCCCACCACCGGCCAGGCCGTCCAGCTCGTCCTCGACGGCGACTGGCCGCTGCGTGCTCCCCTCACCCCCAACACCAGCGCGGCGTAACGCCCCGCCCCCCCACGACCAGCGCGGGTCGCACCGAACCGCGCCGCGGCGCCCTTTCCGGTCGGCCGACCTCGGACTGCGCGGACCGTGGTGCTGGTGATGCCAGTGGTGCGGAAGTGACACCCCACGAGCACCACCATTCACTCGAGTCACAGGCTCCGCGCGGTTCGAGGTGACTGCGCTGCTCGTGAGCAGAGGCCGGTGACTCCCTGGCCGACGACGGGGCCCGGCGCTGGTCAGGGAACGCGTTTCACCCGGGACGAGGACGGCGGACGGAGCCGGAAGGGTCATACGGAGGCGATCCTGGTCGATGGGTGGGGAACCAGAGCCGTGCTGACCTTGGAGCCCTCGTGGAGACGTCCCAACCGCTCACCGCGTCCAGCGCACCGGTGACCGACGACGCCGGTCACGTCCCCGCGCCCGCACCGGAGAAGGCGGTGGTGCACCGCGAGCCCGTCGTCGCGTTCGACGGGCGGGTCGTGGGCTACACGATCGAGGTCCGGATGGACGCCGCGGGCATCCCCGTCCAGCGGGACCGCGCCCATCGCCGGGGCAGCGCCTGGTCCGACCCCGACGCCGTCCTGCACGCCGCCTACCTGGGCCTCGACCTGCCCAACCTCGTCGCGGACCGGTACGCGTTCCTCCCCGCGACGCCGGCGATGCTCGACGGCTACCTGCCGGAGGCGGCCGTGCCCGGGCGCCTGGTCCTGGACCTTCCGGTCGGCTTCGAGCTCACCGACGACGCCGTCCGCCACGCCGCGACATTGCGCGGGCTGGGGGCGGCTCTCGCCCTGACGGACTACCGGGGAGACCCCGAGCAGGAGGCCCTGCTGCCCCACCTCGCCTTCGTCGTCGTGCACCCCACGTCCGGCGAGCTCCCGCTGCCGGAGCTGGTGCACCACGTGCACGCCGCCGGTGCGCGCGTGCTGGCCGCGGGCGTCGAGTCGGCGGCGGTCGAGGACGAGTGCCGGGCCGCCGGCGTCGACGCGCTGCGTGGCGGATCGACCTCAACGACGCTGCACGCCTCACGGACGGACGACGCGCCGAGGGTGCTGCGCGCCGGCGAGCTCCAGTGCCTGGCGGTCATGCACCTGCTGGCCCAGCCCGAGCCGGACCTCGCGGCGGTCTCCCAGGTGATCGACACCGACCCGGTGATCAGCCTGCGCGTACTGCACCTGGTCAACAGCGGCGCGTTCGCCCTGCAGGTACCGATCGACACCGTGCACCAGGCCGTGGTGCTGCTCGGCGTCCGTGAGGTCAGCACCCTGGTGACGGCGCTGATGCTGGACGCCCGCCCGGACGCGATGGACAGCCTCTGGTTCATCCTGGCCCGCGCGCTCGCCGTGGAGCTGCTCGCCGACGACCAGGCCGGCTACACCGTCGGGATGCTGTCCGCGCTGAGCGAGCAGCTCGGGGTACCGACCGACGTGGTGCTGGACAAGGTCGGCGTCTCCCATGTGCTCGCCGCCGCGATCCGGTCCGAGGAAGGCGCCCTGGGCGCGACCCTGGCCGCGGTGCGCGCGCACGAGCGCAGGGACGACGCCGGGGTGCTCGCCGCAGGGATGCAGCCGTCCGCGGTCTCCGCCGCCTACGTCCGCTGCGTGACCGACGCCCTCGCCACCGCCCGCACCGTCACCCGCGAACCCGGCTTCTGAGCCGGCGGCCCCGTTCGCTCGAGCGCGGGCGCGTCCACCTCGTCGGCACCCGGGCGGCAACCGAGGTCCGCAGCAGCCGAAATCGTCCTAAGGTCGTCATCGACCGACACATCGGAGGCGGGCTGTGGTGGACGACGTCGACCTGAGGCACCTGCGCAGGTGCGTGGAGCTGGCGGCCCAGGCCGTCGACGACGGCGACGAGGCGTTCGGATCCGTGTTGGTCGGGCCGGACGGGACCGTCCTCGCCGAGGACCGGAACCGGGTGGCCGCGGGCGATCGGACCCGCCACCCCGAGTTCGAACTGGCACGGTGGGCCGCTGCGCACCTGACCCCGGAGGACCGCGCGGCCTCGATCGTCTACACGTCCGGCGAGCACTGCCCGATGTGCGCGGCGGCCCACGCCTGGGTGGGACTCGGGCGGATCGTCGTCGCGACGTCGACCCAGCAGACGCACGCCTGGTTCGCCGAGCTCGGCCTGCCGCCGGCGCCGGTCGCCGCGCTTCCGATCAGCGCGGTCGCGCCCGGGGTGCGCGTGGACGGCCCGGTCCCCGAGCTGGCCGAGGAGGTCCGCGCCCTGCACCGGCGAG
>CAYQFJ010000125.1:0-8828 GCA_964416715.1 uncultured Actinotalea sp.
GGGGTAGCGGATCCGGGTCGGCGAGTAGGTGTACCAGCTGAAGGCCGCACCGCGTGGGCAGCCGCGCGGCTCGTACTCCGGGCTGTCCGGACCCACCGAGGGGTAGTCGGTCTGCTGGGCCTCCCAGGTGATGATGCCGTCCTTGACGAACACCTGCCACGAGCACGAGCCGGTGCAGTTCACGCCGTGCGTGGAGCGGACCACCTTGTCATGGCTCCACCGGTCGCGGTAGAAGGTGTCGGCGTCGCGCCCGCCCGCCTTGTGCACGGTGCGCAGGTCCTCGGAGACCTCCCCCTGACGCAGGTAGCGGCCCAGTCGCAGCACGGCGTCCTGGACCGGTCCGTCCATCCCGGCGTGCTGCTCGGTGGACGTGGTCGTCGGGTTCATCGCTGCTCCTCGTGACGTTCCGGTCCGGTCGCTCCCGGTCTCGGTCAGCCGGGCTTGGGTGCTCCGGGTCGTGCGTAGTAGTGCCAGGTCAGCGCCGTGCAGACGGCGAAGAAGACGACGCAGCCGATGAAGAACACCCGCGGCGCCATCACGGACAGTGCCATCCCGACGACGAAGGGCCCGAAGGCCGCGATCGACGAGGTGAAGCCGATCACCCCACCGGCCTGGCGCCGGTCGAAGATCATCGGCATCTGCTTGAAGGTGCCGGCGTTGCCGATGCCGGAGAAGAAGAAGATCAGCAGCATGCCCAGCAGGAACCAGCCGAACTGGTCCCGGCTGGAGGGCTCGAGGAAGAGCAGGGCGAACACCGTGCTGAGGGTCATGCCGATCCCGGAGACCAGCGTCCACACCGCCCCACCGAACCTGTCGCACAGCGGTCCCCAGGCGGCGCGCGTGGCGGAGCCGATCAGCGGCCCGAGGAAGGCGAACTTCAGCGGGTCGGGGGCGTCGGCGAACCCGCCGTACTCGTTGGTGATGATCAGCGCGAGCTGGGCCGCGAAACCGCTGAACGCCCCGAAGGTCATCAGGTAGATCGCGGTCATGATCCAGGTGTGCTTCTCACCGAAGATGTCCAGCTGCTCGCGGAAGTTCGCCTTGACCGGCACGCGGCGCAGGTAGACCGCGGCCAGCACCATGCCGAGCACGACCCACGGCACCAGAACGAGCCCGGCGTTGTGCAGCCACATGTGGCCGCCGTCGATCTTCTGCTGCGGGGTCAGCGCGGTCACACCGAGCAGGCCGAAGCCCACCACCCACGGCGTGAGGAACTGGATGAGGCTGACACCGAAGTTCCCGATCCCGGCCTGCAGCCCGAGAGCCGTGCCGGACATCCGCCTGGGGAAGAAGTAGCTGGTCGACGGCATGAACCCGGAGAACGCCCCTCCGCCGACGCCGGCCGCCGCGGCCAGCAGGATCAGCACGCCGTACGGGGTGTCGACGTTGCGCACCGCGAAGGTCCAGCCGAGCATCGGCAGCAGCAGCAGCGTCGCCGAGCCGCCGACCAGCGTCCGGGTGCCGACGATGGGCGGCAGGAACATGTAGATGAGCCGCATCAGGCCGCCGGCCAGGCCGGGGACGGCCACCAGCCAGTAGAGCTGGGCCTGGGTCAGGTCGTAGCCGATGACGTTGAGCCGCGGCGCCACGGCGCTGACCAGGTACCAGACGCAGAACGCCAGCGTCAGGTTGTAGGTGGTGATCCACAGCGTCCGCCACGCGAAGCCCGAGTCCCAGGTCTCGGCACGCTCGGGGTCCCAGGTCGACAGGTCGACACGGGGACCGAACCGTGTCGGTCCGAACCGAGACGCCATCGCTCCTCCGTCCGCTCCGGGGCGCTGTTCACCGTGCCCAACGGGCCTGCGGCCAGTCTCCCCGTCCGAGGTCACCCCGCGAAGGGCGAACCACCGGGTTTATTCCACTCCGCTGTGACGTACCTCACTGCACCCGCGTTCCGTCACCCTAGCGAGCCTCCCGACGACGTGCCGGTCGCCCTTCCTCACTGCGTGCGGACCGTCCGTCCCGGGGGTTCGCCGTCTCCTCCCGCCTCGCGTCGTCGAGGTGGAGCACGCAGTGCTCGGGCCCGACGAACGGCTCGAGCCGCTCGGCTCTGAGCGGGCCGTCGACGGCGTCGAGCACGTCGCGGGTCAGCCTCAGGTGGACGCCGCAGGTGATCTCCGGCTGCTCACGGGCGAGCTCGGCGACCGGGCAGCTGCGCAGGTGGACCTGGAGACGCTCGGAGACCACGTCCGGGTCGAAACCGAGGTCCTCCAGGTGGACCTCGAGGGCGACGAGCTGCTCGACGGCCGGCTCGGCCTCGACGGCGTCGTCCGGGTAGCGCTCCTGGGCCAGCCGTTCGAGGTACTCGCGGGCCCAGGGCTCGAGCGACGCCGCGACCGGGCGGTCGACCGCGCGGTACAGCAGCCGGGGGCGGCCGCGCTCCTGCCGCGGCTCCGGCTCGGCGGCCACGAACCCGGTGGCCACCAGACGGTCGAGGTGCTCCCGGGTCGTGTTCACGTGCAGGCCGGTGATGCGAGCCAGGGCGTCGACCGGCAGCGGGCGGTCGCTGCGCTGGAGGTGGTGCAGGAGGACCATCCGGCTGCGCGACGCGAGCGTCCGCAGGGCGCTGCCCGGTCCCGTCCCGTGCCGTACGGCACCTGCGGACACCGGCGCGGGCACGGTCCGGTCCTCGTGCGCGCCGTCATCGGCGACGGCTTCGGCTCCGAAGCTGACCATGGTCCGATCCTGCCCTGCCCGGCGCGCAGATGCACGGGACCTTGGTCGGTGATCGACGGCCCCGGTGTTCCGGGTACGGTGCAGGAATGGTCCGGTCGCCCGCCCCGCACGAGCACTCGCACGGGGACGCGCACGGTCATCCGCACGGGCACCGCTCCCGGCTCGACGGCGTGCGCGCGGCCGTGATCGTCGCCTCGGACCGCTGCGCACGCGGTGAGGCCACCGACCGCTCCGGCCCCCTCGCCATGAACCTGCTCACGCGCGGTGGCTACCTGGTGGACGCGCCCGTCGTCGTGCCCGACGGCGCGCAGGAGGTCGAGCGAGCGATCCGCACCGCCCTCGACGGCGGTGCGCGCGTCGTGCTGACCTGCGGCGGCACCGGCGTCGGGCCCCGCGACCTCACCCCCGAAGGGACCCGTCCGGTGATCGCGCGCGAGCTGCCCGGGGTGGCCGAGGCGCTGCGCCGGCACGGCGAGGCCTCGGTCGCCACGGCCGTGCTCTCCCGGGGCCTGGCCGGGGTGACCGACGACGGCGCAGTCGTGGTGAACCTGCCGGGTTCGACCGGAGGGGTCGCCCAGGGGGTCGAGGTGCTGCTCCCGCTGCTGGGGCACCTGCTGGACCAGACCGCGGGCGGTGACCACGGATGACGGCCCCGGTGCTCGCGCGGATCAGCGCAGAGCCGATCGACGTGGGCGACCACCTGGCCGCCGTCGCGGACCCGCGCTCCGGTGCCGTGGCGACCTTCGTCGGTCAGGTCCGGGACCACGACCCGTCGGTGGACGGGACCGTGGTGGCGCTGGAGTACTCCGCGCACCCCGACGCCGAGTCCGTGCTGCGGCGGCTGGCCGCCGGTGCGGCCGAGCGCGAGGGCGTGCTCGGGGTGGCCGTCACCCACCGCATCGGGCTGCTGGAGGTGGGTCAGGCAGCGATCATCGCCGCCGTCGCGACCGCGCACCGGTCGCTCGCGTTCGAGGTCTGCCGTGAGCTGGTCGAGACGGTCAAGGCCGAGCTTCCGGTCTGGAAGCGCGAGATCCTCGACGACGGGTCCCACGTCTGGGTGGGCTCGGCCTGACCGCCACCCGGCTGACCGCCACCGGTCCGGCGGTCGGCCCTGATCAGCCCTGATCAGCCCCCCGCGAAGGGCGGGAGCACGTCGACCGTGCCGCCCGGGACGAGCACCGTGGCGTCGTCGTCCACGCGCCTGCCGTCGGTCAGCAGCGAGCACCGGGTGAGCACGCGGGCCAGGTCGTCGCCGTGGGCGGCGACCATCGCCGCGCGCAGCTCCCCCGCCGTCGCGGCGGAGAGGGTCTCGGTCGAGGTGCCGGCGGCCTCGGCCGCGGCGGCGAAGTAGCGGACCTTCACCGTGCCGCTGCCGGTCGCGGCAGCGGTGATCTGGTGGGGCGTCGTGGTCGTCATGGTGTCCTCTCCTCGGCGGCGGGGGCGTCATCGTTGGTCGTACGTTGCCGGGGCCATCCCGCGGCGAGCTCGGCGACGCGCGCCACCACACCGTCCAGCGCAGCACGGTCGCCACCGGCGCGCGCGACGGCGTAGCCGGCCAGGAAGCCGGTCAACGGGACGGCGGGACGCGCGACCCGGTGGGCGACCTCGCGGGACAGGTCGAGCAGCAGGTCCACGTCCACCGCGTCCGGGTCGACCCCGAAGGCCGCGCCGGTCGCCTCGACCCAGCGGTGCAGGTCCTCGCCCACGGGTTCGGCCGCCCTCGGGGCGGAGTGCTCGGTCAGGTCCTCACCCCTCGCTATCAGCTTCTCCAGGTACGCCACATCCTCCCACGTGTCGGCGTCCCGGCCGTGGCCGTGCGGGTCCGGCTGGTCGCCGGTACGCAGCCGCTCGTGCAGACGGCGCACCGACACCCCGTGCACGCCGCCCGTCCTGTGCAGCGCGGCGAGCGCCGCGCGCAGGGGACGGCGCCGGTACGCGGCGACGAGCTGCGCGTGCCCGGCGGTGTCGACCAGCCGCACCGCATCGAGCTGCGAGGAGCTCACCAGGGCCGTCAGCAGGTCGGGCACGACGGCGCCGACCCGCGGCACGTCGCAGGCCAGCACGAGGACGGGGACGTCGTCATCGTGCGCGCGACCGCGGGTCCCCCCGTCCGGCCCGACGCCGGGGCGCGCCCACGCGTCGAGGGACCGCAGCCCGGCGTCGATCCCGGCGACCGGGCCCCCGCCGGGGGGCTCCTCCATCACCGTGGTCACACCGGGGCGGGCCAGCCGCGACGGCCCGACGACCACCACCCGCCGCGCGGGTGCCGCCGCCGCGAGCACCCGGTCCAGCAGGGACACGCCGTCGACCAGGACGTCCGGCTTGCTGGCGCCGCCCAGGCGTCGGCCGGCGCCACCGGCCAGCACGAGGGCGTCGTGCACGGGGGTGGTGAGGGTCACTCGTCCCGTCGCCACTCGCCCGATCTCCCACCGGACTTCGCCACCAGACGCACGTCGGCGATCGACGTGCTCCGGTCCATCCCCTTGACCATGTCCACCACGGCGAGCGCGGTGACCGAGACGGCCGTCAGCGCCTCCATCTCGACCCCGGTGCGGTCCGCGGTGCGCACCGTGGCCCGCACGCGGACGCCCTCGTCGGCCACCTCGAGGTCGACGGTGACCCCGTGCACGCCGATCACGTGCGCCAGCGGCAGCAGCTCGGCGGTGCGCTTGGCTGCGGCGATGCCCGCGACCCGGGCCACCGCGAGGACGTCGCCCTTGGGCACCGAGCCGTCGCGCAGCGCGGCGACCACCTGCGGGGCGCAGCGCACCGTTCCTTCCGCAGTGGCCTCGCGCACCGTGGGCTGCTTGCCGGTGACGTCGACCATCCGGGCGTTCCCGGCGTCGTCCAGGTGGGTGAAGGTCATCGGTCCACTCGCATGACGCGCACCCTATCCCCGGGCCCGACCCGCGACACCGACGCCTCGACGACGGCCAGGCCCTCGCACCGGGCGAGGCTCGCCACCAGGTGCGAGCCCGACCCCCCACGGGCCGACGGGGCCACCCGGGGGACGGCGTCCGCGCCGGGGACGAACCGCACCGGGATGTACTGCGTGCGTCCGGACGGGCTGGACCAACCGGCGTCGGCGACGCACGTGACCAAGGGGCGCTCGACGTCGGCCAGACCGCGCATCCGTAGCACGGCGGGCCGGACGAACACCTCGAAGGACACGAACGAGCTCACCGGGTTGCCCGGCAGCGCGAACATCGGCGTCCCCCCGCGCAGCCGACCCAGCCCCTGCGGTTTGCCGGGCTGCATCGGGACCTGGACGAACGCCATCTCCGGCTCGTCCCGCAGGACCTCCTTGACCACGTCGAAGGCGCCCATGCTGACCCCGCCGGACGTGACGATCGCGTCGACACCGTCGGACTCGAGCCGGTCCAGCACGTCGCGCAGCTCCGCGGCGTCGTCCGGCACCGCACCGAGGCGGATCGGGGTGCCGCCGGCCTCCCGGACGAGCTCCGCGAGCAGGTAGGAGTTCGTGTCCGGGATCTGCCCCGGACGCAGCGGTGAACCGGGCGGGACGAGCTCGTCGCCGGTGGACATCACCGCGACCCGCGGACGACGCCGGACGGTCACCTCTCCCCAACCGACCGCGGCCGCGGCGGCGACCTGGGTCGGTCCGAGCAGCGTCCCGGCGGCGAGCACGAGGTCCCCCACCGACACGTCCTCGCCCGCCCGCCGGATGTGGGCACCGGGAGCCGGTTCCTGGAAGACCCGGACGACGCCGGCCGGCACCTCTCCGCGCAGCTGCGGCTCCAGGGCGTCGGTCAGCTCCACCGGGACGACGGCGTCCGCGCCGGGGGGCACGGGGGCGCCGGTCATGATCCGGGCCGCGGTGCCGGGCCGAACCTCGGGCGACTCGCCGGTCCCGGCGGGCAGGTCGGCCAGCACGTCGAGCGCGACCGGGCTCGACTCCGATGCGCCGAGGAGGTCCTCCCGGCGGACCGCGAAACCGTCCATCGCCGAGTTGTCCCACCGCGGCAGCGCGGCCGGAGCGACGACGTCGTCCACCAGGACGTGCCCGACCGCCTGGTCGACGCCGAGGTTGACCGGCTCGAGCGGCGCCACCAGGCCGAGCGCCGCGGCGATGTGCTCGTCGATGCTGCGGCGCTCGCCGGTGCCCGGCGTACTACCGGTGCCGCTCCGGGGCGGGCCGCTGCTCACCGGCGGCGTCCGCTCGGGCGCACCGGCGCGGCGGGTCGGTCGGTCGGTCAACAGCAGTGACCGCCGGCGCGGCTGATCCGGACGCGCCAGGTCTCCGGGCCCTGCACCAGGTAGTCCCACCCGATCTGGCCGGGCTCACGGGCCTCGAGCTGGAAGCGCAGCGGCTTGGGGTCGTGGTCGTTGAGCAGGACGAACGACTCGCCCGGCTCCAGCGCGTCGACCGCCTCGAAGATCCGGGCGTGCCGCACGGCGTGCGGGATCTCGCGCGCGTCCAGGTCGTTGGGGTCGACGACCGCGAGGTCGCCCTCGGGAGCACCCCCGCCACAGCCGCAACCACCGCAACCGCAGCCGGCGTCGGCCGCACCGGTGGAGGCCGCCATCGGGGCGTTCGCGTACGGGTCCTGGCCCAGCGGGGTGGGCTCGCTGGGCGCCGCGGCCGGGTCGAGCTCGACGCCGTCCGCCTTGACGATGGGCAACATGGACATCCCGGCTCCTGACGGTCGGCCCGCGGTTGGCGGGGACTGAACTCCCGGACGGTCGCACGCGCGACGCCCTGGGGTTGTTTTTACCCCCTTAACCGGGGAAACTGCAACCGTGCCCGTGCCTCGCTCCGACACCACCCGACGCCGCCCACCGGGGGCACGTCGGGCCGATCTGCTGCGCCTGCTCAGCGAGCACGAGGACGGGCTCGCCGTGGCGGAGCTCGCACCGCTCGCGGGGCTGCACCCCAACACCGTACGCGCTCACCTCGAGGTGCTGGTCCGCTCCGGGAGCGTGACCCGCCGCACCGAGGCGCGTTCCGTCCCCGGCCGCCCGCGCGAGATCTACCGCGCCACGGGCGCCGCCGCCGACGACCGCAACTACCAGCTCCTGGCCCGGATGCTCGCCGGGCGGCTCGCCGAGCTGACCGACGACCCGGTGGCGCAGGCCGTCGCGGCCGGACGACGCTGGGCCGGTCGCGAGTCCGCCGCGGTGACCGAGCCGGGGGGCGGGTCCGGACCGGACGGCCCGACCGGACCGGACCGCACGGCCGGACCGGCGTCGCTCGACACGGCCGGACCGGCGTCGTCGGACACGCGCGAGCAGCTCGCACCGGTGGTCCGGCTGCTGCGCGAGTACGGCTTCGCGCCCGAGCTGTCCGAGGACGCCTCCTCGATCGAGCTGCACCACTGCCCGTTCCGCGAGCTCGCCACCGAGCTGCCGGAGATCGTCTGCAGCGCACACCTGGGCCTGATCCAGGGCGCGCTCGACCGGATCGGGCCCGAGGTCAAGGCGACGCGCATCCTGCCGTTCGTCCAGCCCGACCTCTGCCGTGCCCACCTCAGCCACACTCCCTGACCTCCGCACCGCTCGAAGGACTCGCTCGACCCTGGCCGTCGGACGCACCGATCAGAGCGAGATCCGCCCGCTTCCGACGATCGGTCCGGATCAGTGCCCTCGACACCCGCAGTGGATCAGACGTCGGTGGGCGGGGTGTGCGACCGGGACGGGTTCAGTAGGTGGGCAGCGACGGGTCGACGTCGGCGACCCACGCGAGGATCCCGCCCTCCAGGTGGCTGACGTCGCTGTGACCGGCCGCCCGCAGCAGGTGGACGGCGCGCTCGGAGCGGACGCCGGAGTGGCACAGCAGCACGACCGGGACGTCGTCGGGCACCTGGTCCAGACCGTCGCCACCCATCAGGTGCCCCAGCGGCAGCAGACGTGACCCGGGGACCGAGACGATCTGCCACTCCCCCGGTTCGCGGACGTCGATGAGCTCGAACCGGTCGGCCCCGGCCTCCCGCGCGGACAACCGGTCCGCCAGCTCCCGCGCCGTGACCGTCGGCACCGGCGACTCCGGCCCCCGACCCGACAGTCCGCCTCCCGCACGCGCACCGGCCGCACCAGGCCCGGCACCGACACCGCCAAGTGGAGCGGTGGGGGGGGGGCGCGCGCCCCGCGGCGCCCCCCCCCCCGCCCCCCACCCCCGCGGGGGCGGGCGGGGG
>CAYQFJ010000126.1:0-8775 GCA_964416715.1 uncultured Actinotalea sp.
TAGCGCACCCGCATGAAGTCGGGGTGGAAGGCGAGCTCGCGCCCGCGCTCCAGGAGGGCCTCGCGCAGTCCCGTACCGGTGCCGTCGGACCTCCCGCCGTTGCGGATGTACCACTGGCGGGAGGTGACGATCTCCAGCGGCTTGTCGCCCTTCTCGAAGAAGTTCGCCATGCGCTGGGTCGGGACCGGCTCGCCCTCGAGGTCGCCGGACTCGCGCAGCCCGTCGACGACGGCGGCGCGGGCGGAGAACGTCGTCTTGCCGGCGAGCTCGGCGAAGTGCTCGCGGCCGGTGTCGGACGTGATCCACTCGGGCGTCTCGCGCAGCAGCCGACCGTCGCGGCTGATCACCGAGCGGGTGGGCAGCTGCAGCTCCCGCCACCACAGCACGTCGGTGAGGTCACCGAAGGTGCAGCACATCGCGATGCCTGCGCCCTTGTCCGGCTCGGCGGCGGGGTGGGCGAGCACCGGGATCTCCACGCCGAACAGGGGCGAGGTCACGGTCGTGCCGAACAGGTGCTGGTACCGCTCGTCGTCGGGGTGGGCGATCAGCGCGACGACGGCGGGAAGCAGCTCGGGCCGGGTGGTCTCGATGAACACGGGGGTGCCGTCGGGACGGTGGAAGGCGACCCGGTGGAAGTGACCGGGGTACTCGCGCGCCTCGAGCTCGGCCTGCGCGACGGCGGTCTGGAACGTCACGTCCCACAGCCCGGGCGCCTCGGCCTGGTACGCCTCGCCCCGGGCGAGGTTGCGCAAGAACGCCCTCTGGGCGACCGCGCGGGCGTCGGCGTCGATGGTCTGGTACGTGTGCGACCAGTCGACCGACAGGCCCAGGCGACGCCACAGCGCCTCGAACTGGCGCTCGTCCTGCACGGTGAGCCGTTCGCACAGCTCGACGAAGTTCCGTCGGCTGATCGGGACCTGGTCCGCGGCCTTGACGCTCTTTCCCTCGCCGCCTTCGTGCGGCGGGGTGAAGTCGGGGTCATAGGGCAGCGTCGGGTCGCACCGCACCCCGTAGTAGTTCTGCACCCGGCGCTCGGTGGGCAGGCCGTTGTCGTCCCAGCCCATCGGGTAGAAGACCTGCTTGCCGCGCATCCGCTGGAAGCGCGCGACGACGTCGGTGTGGGTGTAGGAGAACACGTGCCCCACGTGCAGCGAGCCGGAGACCGTCGGGGGAGGGGTGTCGATCGAGTACACCTGCTCACGGGTGGCGGTGCGGTCGAAGGCGTACGTCCCCTGCGTGGTCCAGGCGGCGTCCCACCGCTCCTCCAGACCGTCCAGGCCGACCTTGTCGGGTACCCGGGAGACGGCGGCGTCGGGCCGGGCGTTCTCGTCGGGGTTCGCGGTCGTGGGGTGCTGGTCGCTCATGGTTCGCGATTCTCCCAGAACACATGCCCCCGCCGCGCACCTAGTCGTCCCGCGGCCGTATGTACAGAACTCTTGACATTGTGTCTGAGTCACTTTACGTTGCTCATGTCAAGTTTTCTGTACATGGGACGGGCCGGACGTGCTCGCCACCGACCCGGAGGGGTGTGGAAGTGTCGTACGAGGAGAAGGGGACCTGGGTGTACCTGGTCGTCGCGGTCGTGACGTACGTCGGATACGTCGTCGCCGTGCTGAGCCGGGTCGACGACGGGCCGATCACCGACGTGGGGTACGTCGCACCGATGCTCTGGGCGATCGGCATCTCGATGCTGCTGGTGGCCATGGGCCGCCCGGCGTTCGAGGTGGTGCGGCCGAGCGAGACGTACCGGGCCGACGCCCGCGACAAGGACATCAACCGCCAGGGCGAGTTCATCGGGTTCTACGTGCTCTCCGGGCTGATCGGTGGCGTCCTGGTGCTGACGATGCTGGAGGTCGACCACTTCTGGCTGGCCAACGCGATCTACCTCGCCTTCGTGGTCAACGCGATCACCTCCTCGGTGGTCAAGCTCGTCGCCTACCGCCGAGGGCTGTAGGCGTGGGACGTCAGACCAAGGTCACCAACACGATCCGGGCGCTGCGGTTCGCGCGCGGCGAGATGACGCAGGCCGAGCTCGCCGAGCGCATCGGTGTCACCCGCCAGACCGTCATCGCGATCGAGAAGGGCAAGTACTCGCCGTCGCTGGAGATGGCGTTCCAGATCGCCCACGTGTTCGGCGTCCCGCTCGACGCCGTCTTCCAGTACCCCGACGCGCAGGACGCTCAACCTGAGGAGAAGCCGTGACTGCCACCATGACCGCCGTCGTGCAGCGGGACTACGGCCCGCCGGAGGTGCTCGTGCCGGCCACCGTGCCGGTCCCGGTACCGCCGGAGGGGCACCTGCTCGTCCGGGTCGGAGCCGTCTCGGCGACCACCGCCGATGCAGCCTTCCGGAGCGGGGAGCCGGTGTACGCGCGTCTGGTGACCGGTCTGCGTCGCCCCCGTCGGCCGGTGCTGGGCTCGGAGCTGGCCGGAGAGGTCGTCGGCCTCGGGCCGGAGGTCGAGGGCTTCACGGTCGGGGACCGCGTGATCACCGCCACGGGGGTCGAGATGGGCGGGTACGCCGAGCTGGCAGCCGCCCCGGCCACCGCCGCGCTGCGGATCCAAGACGACGTCAGCGACCGGGACGCGGTGGCGCTCGTCGAGGGCGGGCTGACCGCACTGCCGTTCCTGCGCGACCACGGCCGGGTCGGGCCGGGGACGCGTGTACTCGTCAACGGCGCGTCCGGGGCCGTCGGCAGCGCGGCGGTGCAGATCGCCGCCCACCTCGGGGCGGTCGTCACGGGAGTGTGCAGCGGGCCGAACGCCGAGCTGGTCCGTCGGCTCGGTGCGTCGACCGTGATCGACCACACGGCGACGGATCTCGACGCCGTGGACCTCGGCTCCATCGGTGGCCCCTACGACGTGGTCTTCGACGCGGTCGGTAAGAGCTCCTACGGGCGCTGCCGTCGGCTGCTCACCGGCGACGGGAGGTACCTCACCACGGTCCCGAGCCTGGGCATCCTCGTGTTGTCGCTGTGGACCCGGTGGTTCGGCCGGCGTACGGCACGCATCGCGTTCACCGGGCTGCGCAAGGACGCGGCCAAGGTCGCGGACACGGCCTACCTGCTCGACCTTGCCCGCGCCGGTGCGCTCGTCCCGGTGGTCGACGGAGTCCTCGCGTTGAGCGACGCCGAGCAGGCCCATCGGCGCATCGACACCGGCCACAAGGTCGGGGTGGTCGTGCTCGTCCCGGACCCTGATCAGGGGCGTTCACCGGTGACGGATCAGGGGTGAATCAGGGCCCATCGGGGGTGTTCCCCGATCCCCTCCGGGCCGGGTCGCCGTCCAGGATCGAACACATGACAATCACGACCAAGAACGTCCCTGTGGCGACCTCGACCATCGACCCGCGCGAGGCTCACATCGCCTCGGCCCGGCAGCTCGTCAAGACCTACGGCACCGGCCCGACGGCGGTGCGCGCGCTGGACCGGGTCGACGTCGACTTCCGGCGCGGCGAGCTCACGGCGATCATGGGCCCCTCGGGCTCCGGAAAGTCCACCCTGATGCACTGCATGGCAGGGCTGGACACCCCGACGTCGGGCACCGTCGTCGTCGACGGCGAGAACGTCGGGCGGATGAGCCAGCGCAGGCTGACGAAGCTGCGCCGCAACCGGCTCGGGTTCGTCTTCCAGGCCTTCAACCTGATCCCCACCCTGACCGCCGAGGAGAACATCACCCTGCCGCTGGACATCGCGCGCGCCTCGGTGGACCGCGACTGGTTCGACACCGTGGTGGACGCGGTCGGGCTGCGCGACCGGCTCGGTCACCGGCCCTCGGAGCTCTCCGGGGGCCAGCAGCAGCGGGTCGCCTGTGCCCGGGCACTCATCTCACGGCCGGCGGTGGTCTTCGCCGACGAGCCGACCGGGAACCTCGACTCGCGGTCCTCCGCGGAGGTGCTGGGCTTCCTGCGCCGGTCGGTCGACGAGCTCGGTCAGGCCGTCGTCATGGTCACGCACGACCCCACCGCGGCGTCGTACGCGCACCGCGTCCTGTTCCTGGCCGACGGCGGCCTCCGGGGGGAGCTGGAGAACCCGACGGCCGAGACCGTCCTCGAGCGGCTCGCCGGGCTCACGCCGGAGGTGGCGGCCCGATGACCCGCGTCGGTCTGCGCGGCATCCGCGCCCACCTGGTGCGGTTCGCGCTCTCCCTGCTCGCCGTCGCCCTCGGGGTGTCGTTCGTGGCGGGCACCTTCTCCCTGCGTCAGATGCTCTCCGCCACGTTCTCCGACATCGTCGACACGACGATGGTCGGGGACGCTTACCTGCGTGGTGTGTCGGAGGCCGAGGGTGCGACCACCGCGCCGGGGGACGTCGACTTCGCCGGTGCCCGGACCCGGGTGCCGCTGGCCGTCGTCCCCGCGCTGGAGGCGGTCGCCGGCGTGGAGAGCGTGGTCCCGGACGTGATCGGCAGCGTCGTGCTGGTCGGCGCGGACGGGACGGCCGTGCTCAACAGTCAGGCGCCGTCCTTCGGGATCGGCTTCAACCCCGACGATCCGGCCGTCCACGTCTCGGACGGCCGCGCGCCGCGGGACGCCGGCGAGGTCGCGCTGGAGGCCGTCACGCTGGAGAGCTCCGGGCTCGTTCTGGGGGACACGACCGACGTCGTGGTCGGCGGTGAGCTGGCGACGGTCGAGGTCGTCGGCGAGGTCTCGGGCTCGGCTCCGCTCGCCGGGGCCACGATGACGTACTTCGACCTGGACACCGCCACCGCCGCGTTCGCACCCGACGGGCGGGTCGACACGATCGCGGTGCACGCCGAGGACGGCGTCGGCGAGGCAGAGCTGGTCGAGCGTCTCGAACCGGTGCTCGCGGACGCCACGATGGCCGGTGCGCCCGGTGAGGTGATCACCGGGGACCAGATGCGGGCCGAGTCCCGGGAGTCGATCGAGTCCACGCTCGGCTTCCTCAACACGTTCCTGCTGGTCTTCGCGGCGATCTCGCTGTTCGTCGGCGGGTTCATCATCGCGAACACGTTCGCCATGTCCGTCCGGCAGCGGATGCGGGAGCTGGCGCTGCTGCGCGCGATGGGCGCCTCGCCCTCGCAGGTGTTCGGCTCGGTGCTCGTCCAGGCGGCGGTCGTGGGCGTCGTCGGCTCGCTGCTCGGCGTGGCCGGGGGGCTCGGGCTGGTGTCGGCGCTCCGGGTGGTCTTCGAGGGTCAGGGCATGGACCTGGGGGCGAGCATCCCGCTGGGGGCGCAGACCGTCCTCGTCTCGGTGCTGATCGGCACGGTCGTCGCGGTCGTCGCCGCAGCGGTGCCTGCGCGTCGGGCGGCGGTCGTCCCTCCGGTCGAGGCCATGCGCGAGGACGTGGTGGACGTCGAGCACTCGCTGCGCGTCCGCGGCGGCCTCGGGGCGCTCCTGCTCGTGGTGGGTGCTGCGAGCGTCGGGCTGGCCGCCCTGGCCCCGGACTCGCTGACCTGGGCTGACGAGAACGCCGGTGCGCTGCTCGGGATCGGGGCGGGCGCCGTCGTGCTCGGGATGCTGGCCGTGGCTCCGGTGGTCGCGCGGACGACGCTCGGGGTGCTCGCCGCACCGCTGGTCCGCGGTCTGCGGCCGGTCGGAGCCCTGGCGCGCGGCAACGTGACCCGCAGCCCGCGGCGCACGGCCGGTACCGCGGGTGCCCTGATGATCGGCATGGCGCTGGTCTCCGCGGCGGCCGTGCTCGCGAGCTCGACCCAGGCGTCCACGGCGACGATCGTCGACGACGAGCTGAAGGCCGACCTCCTGATCCAGTCCGCGACCTTCGCGGTACCTGCGGAGGCCGTTGCGGCCGTGGCCGACGCCGACGGTGTGGGTTCGGTCGACGCGCTGGCCTTCGCGCAGGCGCAGGTGGCCACGGACGGGGGTGACCCGGAACGCGTCTCGGTGGTCGGGGTCGAGCCGGTGGCCTTCGAGCGATCGGTCGGGGTGAAGGTGGTCGACGGCTCGCTGGGGGCGCTGGACCGTGGTGGCCTCGGGGTCAAGCGCGACGCGGCCGAGCAACGCGGCTGGGAGGTCGGGGACGCCCTCACGGTCAGCGCCGACGGGAGGTCGATCACCGCAACGGTCGGTGCCGTGCTCGATGCCCGGGCGATCGGCGCGGCCGTGGTGCTGCCGTCCGACCTCTACGCCGACGTGGTGCCCACGACCGCCGGTGCGATCGACACCGTCTTCGTGAACGCCGCGTCCGGGACCAGCCTCGATGAGCTGCGCGAGACGCTGACCGACGCGGTCCGGCCGTACGTGGTGCTCTCGGTGCTCGACGGGGAGGACTTCGCGTCGCAGCTCGCCGCTCAGGTGGACCAGGCACTGGTGATCCTGTACGCGCTGCTCGGGCTGTCCGTGATCATCGCGGTGCTCGGCATCGTCAACACGCTGGCGCTGTCGGTGATCGAGCGGACCCGGGAGATCGGCCTGCTGCGGGCCGTCGGCCTGGGACGGCTCCAGCTCGCCGGGACCGTGACGGTCGAGTCCGTGCTCACCGCGGTGTTCGGCACCGTGCTCGGCCTGGCCGTCGGCGTCGGGCTGGCCTCGGCGATGCCGGCGGTGCTCGCCGACGAGGGACTGACACAGCTCGCGGTCCCCTGGGAGAGCCTCGGCCTGATGCTCGCCCTCGCCGCCGTCGTCGGGGTGCTGGCGGCCGTCTGGCCGGCGGTGCGCGCCGCACGGCTGCCCGTGCTGGACGCGGTGTCCCACGAGTGAGCGGAGTCGTCCTCCGGTAGTCGGAACGCCGTAGGGTCGTGGCGGGTCTCGCGGATGTCCCCGAGGCCCGCCACCGGTGTTCCGAGGACGGAGACGCGCATGGCAGACGCCACGATCGGCTACGCGGCGATGCTCGAGCAGTTCCATCCACTCGAGGCCGTCGAGCTCTCGGTGTACGCCGAGGAGCACGGGTTCTCCGGGGTCATGGCCGCCGACCACTTCCAGCCGTGGGTGCCCGCGCAGGGCCAGTCGTCGTTCGTGTGGAACGTGCTCACGGCACTGGGGGAGCGCACGCGTGGGGACATCGGGCCGGGGGTGACGGCGCCGACGTTCCGCTGGCACCCCGCGGTCGTGGCGCAGGCGTCGGCGACGCTGGCCGCGATGTACCCGGGGCGGCACTGGCTCGGCATCGGCTCGGGAGAGGCGCTCAACGAGCACGTGGTGGCCGGCTACTGGCCGGAGGCGCCGGAGCGGATCGGGCGCATGTTCGAGGCGATCGAGATCATCTCCAAGCTGTTCAGCGCGTCGGCGGCGGGCAAGGACGTCAAGCACTCCGGCCAGTACTTCAAGCTCGAGTCCACCCGGCTGTGGACCATGCCCGAGGAGCGCCCGCAGATCCTGGTGGCGACCGCGGGCCCGGTGACCGCCCGCCGGGCCGGTCGCAACGCCGACGGGCTGATCACGGTGGGTGCGCCGATGGACAAGATCGCCGGGCTGTTCTCCCGGTTCGAGACCGGCGCGCGCGAGGCGGGCAAGGACCCCTCGACCATGCCCAAGGTGCTCCAGGTCCACCTGTCCTGGGCACCGACGGACGATCAGGCCATGACCAACGCGCTGACCGAGTGGCCCAACGGCGGCATGCGGTTCCCCAAGGCGGACATCCGCTCCCCGCACGACTTCGAGCAGATGGCCAAGCTGGTCCGCCCGGAGGACTTCGAGGGTCGCATGGTGATCTCCGCGGACCCGGACGTGCACCGTGCGGAGATCCAGAAGTACCTCGACCTCGGCTTCGATCGGATCTACCTGCACAACGTGGGGCGCAACCAGCGGGAGTGGATCGACGTGTTCGGTGTCGAGGTCCTACCGAAGCTGGTCCGATGAGCAGCCCCGGGACGCCATCGACCGGTGAGCCGAGCCCCGCGCTGGTCGCCGTCGGGGTGGACGGCATGCCGGAGGTCACGCCCGGCGCGGACCTGGCCGACCTGATCCTCGCGGCCCTGGCCGGGCTCGTCTGGCCGGACGGGTCGCGCGGGACCGCGGACGGCGACGTCCTCGTCGTCACCAGCAAGATCGTCTCCAAGGCGGAGGGCCGTGTGGTCGCCGCCGCCGACCGTGAGCAGGCGATCACCGACGAGACGGTGCGCGTGGTCGCGACCCGGGCGCACCCCCTCGGGTTGCTGCGGATCGTGGAGAACCGGCAGGGGCTGGTCATGGCGGCCGCGGGCGTGGATGCGTCCAACACACCGGACGGCACGGTGCTGCTGCTGCCCGTCGACCCGGACGAGTCGGCCCGCGGGCTGCGCCGTCGGCTCCAGCAGGCACTGGGCACGCGACTGGGCGTGGTGATCACGGACACCGCCGGGCGCCCGTGGCGCAACGGGCTCACCGACCTGGCGATCGGTGCCGCCGGCGTGGTGGTGCTCGAGGACCTGCGCGGCTCGGTCGACACCCACGGGCGTGCGATCGACGTGACGGTGACCGCGATCGCGGACGAGATCGCCTCGGCGGCCGAGCTGGTCACCGGCAAGGCCCAGGGCCGACCGCTGGCCGTGGTGCGCGGGCTGGCGCGGTACGTGCTGGAGTCCGACGACGACGGCGCGGGGGCACGCTCGGCGATCCGGCCCAGTGACGAGGACCTGTTCCGCGAGGGCAGCGCCGAGGCCTACGCCCGCGGCCTGGCCGACGGGCGAGCAGAGGCGACGAGCCGGCCATAGCTGATGAGGCGCGCCCGCCAGCGTGCTCGCGTTCCATGCTTTCAGGTCGGTGAGTGTGGGTCGGACTGGTGGTGTGGACCGCAGGGTGCGCGTCCTGCGGAACTGGTCGTCAGAATGGTGGCGGCCCTTGGGCTCGTGGGAGGTGTTGGACGGGGAGGTCGGT
>CAYQFJ010000127.1:0-8621 GCA_964416715.1 uncultured Actinotalea sp.
GTCGTCGGAGAGAACTCCCGCAGCGAGGACATGGACGTGAACATCACCAAGGAGAAGAAGCTCACGAACATGCGGGCCTCGACCTCGGAGACGTTCGAGAACCTGGTACCCCCGCGGCACCTGACCCTGGAGGAGTCGCTGGAGTTCGCCCGGGTCGACGAGTGCGTCGAGGTGACCCCGGAGACGGTCCGGATCCGCAAGGTGGTGCTCGACCAGACCGAGCGGGCCCGCGCGGTGGCCCGCGCCAAGCGGGCCTGATCGCGCACCACGCAGATGCCGGTAGCGTCCGGTACGTGCACGAGCGGAGCGGCGCGGGCGTGGGAACGGGGCAGGCCGGTGGGGCGGCCACCGGCGGTCTGCTCGCGGTGCACGCGCACCCGGACGACGAGACGCTGAGCACCGGCGCGCTGCTGGCGACCTGGGCCGCCGCGGGCCGCCCGGTCACGGTGGTCACCTGTACCCGGGGCGAGCAGGGCGAGGTGATCCCGGCCGGGCTGGCGCGCCTGGAGGGCGATGGCCCGGCCCTCGCCGCCCACCGCGAGACCGAGCTGGCCGCCGCGCTCGAGGCGCTCGGCGTCTTCGACCACGTCTTCCTGGACCGGGTACCGCTGCCCGACGACGCCGTGCACGGGCCCGTCCGGTACGTGGACTCCGGCATGGCGTGGGCAGGGGCGGGGCGCGCGACGGCGGCCGAGCACGTCCCGGCGGGTGCCTTCGTGACGGTCGACCTGGACGAGGCCGCCGCTCGGCTGGCGACGGTGCTGCGCGACCGCAGACCCGACGTCGTCGTCGGCTACGAGCCCGGCGGGGGCTACGGGCACCCGGACCACGTGCGTGCGCACGAGGTGATGCACCGCGCGCTCGAGCTGGCGGCCGATCCGGGCGCTCTCCGGGTCCGCGGGGTGAGCGGCGGGCCGTGGCGCGTTCCGGTGGTCCTGTGGTCGGTGCTCGACGCCGCCGCCGTGCGGTCGGCGCGGCGCGAGCTGGGCCTGCCAGATCCGGACCGGCCGCTCCCGTCCGCCGCGGTGGACCGTACGTCGATCGACCTGGAGGTGGACCTCGGACGGGTCCGCGAGCAGGTGGTCACCGCGATGCGCGCGCACGCCTCGCAGGTCCGGCTGCTGGACGTCCAGGACGCACCTGACCGGGCGGTGGCCGGCCGGACGCTGGGGCGGTACGCGCTGAGCAACGGCGTGCCGACCCCGCTGATGGCCACCGAGTGCTACCGGCTGGCCGTCGCTCCCGGCCGCGCGGCGCCGACCCCGACGCCCGGGGTGGTCTGGCCGCCGGGCGTCGCGCCGGTGGCACCGGAGACGTCCGGGCCGACGGTAACGTGACCGTGTGCACTCGCTCAGCGGCCGGACCGTGGCCCGACTCGCCGGCAACGTACTGATCGGCCTGGTCATCGGGGTCGTGGGGACCGGGATCCACCGTGCGGTCCAGCCCTGGGGCCTGTTGCTCGCCCTGCTCACGGTCCTCGTCGGCGGGGTGCTGGCGCGGGCCTGGGGCGGCTGGGCGGCGATGCTCGCCCTCGCGCTGGGTGTCGCGACCGCCGTCACGGTGCTCGGCATCCGTGGACCGGGCGGCGACGTCCTCATCCCCGCACAGCCGGTCGGCTACGTCTGGTACTTCGGTGCGTTCGCGGTGGCGCTCGCGGGCCTGCTGCCGTCCCGATGGTTCAGCGACCGGCCGATCGGGGGATCGGCCACGGAACCGTCGGGTTCCTGACGGTGGTTCGTGACGATCGCGTCCGCGGTCGCACGTAGAATCGCACGAGGTGGGTGGACGTCCCGCCGTACTCCGGGACCAGCCCGACGGACGAGAGGACCAGGCCGTCAGCGGGACCACCGACGACCAGCAGCCTGACCAGGGTTCACCGATGGACGTGTTCCCCGGCCAGGAGACCCGTCGTCGCTGGCCCAGGGTCGTGGGCCTGGTCGCCGCGGGCGTCGTCGTGCTGGCCGGTGCCTACGTGGTGGCGGCCTGGGCCTGGTCGGACCGGGTGCCGCCGGGCACGACCGTCGCCGGGGTCGAGATCGGCGGCCAGGGGACCGACGACGCCGTCACCGTGCTCGAGGAGTCACTCGCCGCGGCCACGACCGACCCGGTCCCGGTCGCCATGGGCGACCGCCGGACCACCGTGCTGCCGGGGGCCGCGGGCCTGAGCCTGGACGCCCGCGGCACCGTGGAGTCGGTCACCGGCCTCGACCTGCACCCCGCCGCGTTGTGGCACCAGCTCTTCGGCGCAGGGCCCGTCGAGCCGGTGACCGTCGTCGACGACGACGCCCTGGACACGGCGCTCGGCGACCTGGCGGCGGACCTGCTCACCGAGCCGGTGAACGGCACCGTGGTGCTCGTCGACGGGGCGGCCGAGTCGACCCCGGCGCAGAACGGTACGGCCCTGGACGAGGCGGCGGCCCGCGACGTCCTGGTGTCCGGTTGGCTGACCGCGCCCAGGCCGGTCCAGCTGCCGTCGAAGGTGGTCGAGCCGGAGATCACCCAGGACGAGGTCGACGAGGTGGTGGACGGTGTCGCCCGGCGGCTGGTCGCCGCGCCGGTCGTCGTCTCGGTCGCGGGCCAGATCGCCGAGCTGCCGGTCGACGTCCTCGCGGCGGCGGCCTCGTTCGTGCCGCGTGACGGTGAGCTGGAGCTCCGGCTCGACGGCGAGCAGCTCGTCGAGGCGGTGACCGCGCGGACCACCGACCTGTTCACCTCGCCGTCGGACGCCACGTTCGCGTTCGACCGGACCGGTCCGGTGATCGTCCCGGGGGTGCCGGGGACGACCCTCGATCCCGAGATCCTCGCCGACGCGGTGGCCGATGCCGCCACGGGCTCGAACCGGACCGCCGAGGTCGAGCTGACCGAGACCGACCCGGAGGAGACCACCGAGGCGCTCGAGGCGCTGGGTGTCACCGAGATCGTCTCGGAGTTCTCGACGCCGCTGACGAGCGAGCCGCGGCGGACGAAGAACATCGTCAACGGCGCCGAGAAGATCAACGGGATCCTGGTCCGCCCCGGCGAGGTGTTCAGCCTGACCGAGGCCCTGGGCCCGCTCGACGCCGAGCACGGGTTCGTCCAGGCCGGCGCGATCGTCGGCGGCGAGCACACCGACGCCTGGGGCGGAGGGCTCTCGCAGGTCTCCACCACGACGTACAACGCGGCCTTCTTCGCCGGGTTCGAGGACGTCGAGCACTCCCCGCACAGCGAGTACTTCCGGCGCTATCCCGAGGGTCGCGAGGCGACGATCTTCACCGGCGTGATCGACCTCAAGTGGCGCAACGACACGCCGTACGGCGCGCTCGTCCAGGCGTGGGTGGCCGACGGTCGCATGCACGTACGGATCTGGGGCACGCCGTACTGGACCGTGGAGACCTCGACCACCGGCCGCTCGAGGGTGGTCGCACCGAAGACGGTGTACTCGCAGTCGCCGACGTGCACCGGGCAGAGCGCGGGCAACCCCGGGTTCCAGGTCACCGTCCACCGGAAGGTGCTGCTCGGTGACGAGGTGCACAGCGACGAGTCGTGGACCGTGCGATACCGCCCGCAGAACCGCATCGTGTGCGGCAGCCCGCCGGCTCCCGACGCGGAGCCCGCGGTACCCGCGGCACCGTAGCCCGGGCGCTCAGCCGGCCGGGTCCCCGGAGTCCCGGCGTCGACGCGGTGCACGCCGCGGTGGCGGCGGCGGGACCAGCTTCCCGATGACGATGTCCTCCGCGGGGACGTCGACCTCGCCTCGCCGGGTGGCCACCCGCACTCCCTGCGGACCGACGGCGAGCAGATCACCCAGGGCGTCGGAGAACCCGCCCTCGGCGAGCCGCCGGCGCACCACCACGCGCGACCCGACCTGCCAGCTGCGCCAGGCGTCCCAGCTCACCACGGACCAACCAGGGCTGCAGCATCGGCCATGTGGGGGATACTAACGACGGGCGCCCCGACCGCGCCCGTGCCGCCGTGGAGGGACAGCCGTGACGTACGTGATCGCCCAGCCCTGTGTGGACCTCAAGGACAAGGCCTGCATCGAGGAGTGTCCGGTCGACTGCATCTACGAGGGCAAGCGTTCCCTGTACATCCACCCGGACGAGTGCGTCGACTGCGGCGCCTGCGAGCCGGTCTGCCCGGTGGAGGCGATCTACTACGAGGACGACACCCCGGAGAAGTGGGCCGAGTACTACAAGGCCAACGTGGAGTTCTTCGACGTGATCGGCTCGCCCGGCGGTGCCGCCAAGCTCGGGATGATCGACTACGACCACCCGATCGTCGCCGCCCTGCCGCCGCAGAACGGCGCCGAGTGAGCACCACGCCCCACGCCGTCCCGGCCTGATCGGTGGGCCTGCTCACCGGTGGCCTGCCGGACTTCCCGTGGGACTCGCTGGTCCCGTACGCCGAGCGCGCCCGTGCGCACCCGGACGGGATCGTGGACCTCTCGGTCGGTACGCCGGTGGACCCGACGCCGGCGGTCGTCACCGAGGCGCTGACCCGGGCGGCGGACGCCCCGGGCTACCCGACGACCCACGGCACCGTGGAGCTGCGCGAGGCCGTGTGCCGCTGGTTCGCCCGACGCCGCGGCGTGGTGGACCTCGACCCCACCGCGGTCCTGCCCACCCTGGGTTCGAAGGAGCTGGTCGCGCACCTGCCCGCGCTGATGGAGCTCGGCCCGGGGGACGTCGTCGTGCACCCGGAGGCCGCCTATCCCACGTACGACGTCGGCGCGCGGCTGGCCGGGGCTACGGCCCTGCCCGCGGACGACGTCGCCGCCTGGGCGGGTGAGGAGCGGGTGCGGCTGGTCTGGGTGAACTCGCCGGCCAACCCCACCGGACGGGTGCTCGGGGTCGAGGAGCTCGCCGAGGTGGTGCGCGAGGCCCGGCGGATCGGCGCCGTGGTCGCCTCGGACGAGTGCTACGCACTGCTGGCCTGGGACGAGCCCTGGGTGCGTGACGGCGTACCGAGCGTCCTCGACCCGCGGGTCAGCGGCGGGAGCCACGAGGGGCTGCTCGCGGTGCACTCGCTGTCCAAGCAGTCGAACCTGGCCGGCTACCGATCGGCGTTCGTCGCCGGCGACCCGGCCCTGGTCGCCGGTCTGCTCGCCACCCGCAAGCACGCCGGGATGATGGTGCCGGGGCCGATCCAGGCCGCGACGGTCGCCGCCCTGGACGACGACGCGCACGTGGAGGTGCAGCTCGAGCGGTACCGGCGCCGTCGTGAGGTGCTGCACTCCGGCCTCGAGGCGGCCGGTCTCGTGGTCGAGCAGTCGCCGGCGGGTCTGTACCTGTGGGTCCGCGCGGCTGGGGACGGGCAGGACTGCTGGCGCACGGTGGCGGACCTCGCCGAGCTCGGCATCCTGGTCGCCCCCGGGGACTTCTACGGTCCGGCGGGCGCGCGGCACGTGCGGGTGGCGCTGACCGCACCCGACGACGCCGTCCAGCGCGCGGCGGCTCGGCTGCAGGGCGCCTGAAGAAGGGTCTGAGTCGGCGTGTGACAGGCATCACGCCGCGAACGGGCCGTCCCACCGTGGACCGATTGTGCTCCGGAGCCCGGGCAAAGGTACCTTCAAGGTGGCCAACGACGCCCTTGACGTACGTGAGGTCCTCCGCATGGTGACCACCGCTGCGGTGGACCGGAGGAGGAACACCACATGACCCGGACCGCCCTCACCTCGGTGGATCTGCGCCTCGGCGAACGAAACCTCGAGCTGCCGGTGATGGACGCCACGATCGGGACCGACGGCATCGTCGTCTCCTCCCTGCTCAAGGAGACCGGCCTGGTCACGGTCGACCCGGGCTTCATGAACACGGCGTCCTGCGAGTCCTCGATCACCTACATCGACGGCGACCAGGGCGTCCTGCTGTACCGGGGCTACCCGATCGACCAGCTCGCGGAGCGCTCGTCCTTCCTCGAGGTCGCCTACCTGCTGATCAAGGGTGAGCTGCCGACCTCCGACGAGCTCTCCGCGTGGGTCGAGCGGATCGAGCGGCACACCCACCTGCACGACAACTTCAAGGACCTCATCGGGGCGTTCCCGACGACCGCGCACCCCATGGCGGTGCTGTCCAGCGCCGTCTCCGCGCTCCCGGGGTACTACCCGGAGAGTCTCGACCCGTTCGAGGCGAAGACCGTGGAGCTCGCCACCGCGCTGCTGCTGGCCAAGGTGCCGACGATCACCGCCTACGCCCACCGTCGCGCGCTCGGCCAGGAGATGATCGGCCCGGACCAGGGGCGTGGTTACGTCGCGGACTTCCTGCGGATGGCCTTCCAGCCCAACGGCGCGCCCTACGACGTCGACCCGGTGATGGCCAAGGCGCTGGACGTGCTGCTGCTGCTGCACGCGGACCACGAGCAGAACTGCTCCACCTCGACCGT
The DNA here is from genome assembly GCA_964416715.1 of uncultured Actinotalea sp. Classification (GTDB taxonomy): domain Bacteria; phylum Actinomycetota; class Actinomycetes; order Actinomycetales; family Cellulomonadaceae; genus Actinotalea. Next base: position 6,358 of record CAYQFJ010000127.1, read on the forward strand.
GCGGATCGTGGGGTCGAGCCACGCGAACCTGTACGCGTCGGTCTCGGCGGGGATCAACGCGCTGTCCGGCCCGCTGCACGGCGGTGCGAACGAGGCCGTGCTCCAGATGCTCGCCGAGATCCAGGCCGACGGCGGCGACGCGACCGCGTTCATGAAGCGGGTGAAGAACAAGGAGGACGGCGTCCGCCTGATGGGCTTCGGCCACCGCGTCTACAAGAACTACGACCCGCGTGCGGCGATCGTGAAGCAGGCGGCCGACGAGGTGCTATCCAGCCTCGGCGCGCGCGACGACCTGCTGGACATCGCGCTGGGCCTGGAGGAGATCGCGCTCAACGACGACTACTTCATCGAGCGCAAGCTCTACCCCAACGTCGACTTCTACACCGGCCTGCTCTACAAGGCGATGGGCTTCCCCACGTCGATGTTCACGCCGTTGTTCGCGGTGGGCCGGATGCCCGGCTGGATCGCCCAGTGGCGCGAGATGATGACGGACCCGGCGACCAAGATCGGCCGCCCGCGCCAGGTCTACACCGGCCCGGTCGAGCGCGACTACGTGGACATCGCCCAGCGGTGAGCGGCGCTGCGCCGGAGCGGCGCGAGCGCTGTGGGCACGGCTCACCCGCCGGCGAGGACGATGCGCACCAGGCCCGGTGAGCTGACCGCGGAGCCGTCGGCGGCCCACGCGCCGGTCGCCCGGTCCCAACTCATGCCCGCGTGCTGCACCCCGGTCACCTCCATCGCGCCGGCGACCGCCACCACCCAGTGCGCCGTCGCCCAGCCGACGCGGGGACGTGCGTCCTCGGTCGCGGCCATCGACGACGCGTCCACCTCGACCGCCCCGTCCGCGGTCGACGTCGCCTCCAGCCCGAGGTCCCGCTCGACCAGCGCGACGACGGCGCCCGCGTCCCCAGCGCGGTCCGGCTCGGGAAGGGTGCAGGTCACCGCGGCGGGCGAGTAGCCGTTCATCGCCGAGGCCCAGGCCCTGGCGCGGCCCTCGTGCTGGGCGTAGGCGTCCGGGAAGGCCGAGCGCTGCACGGTCTGGGCCGCGACGGTGATCTCCATGTCCTCGTACCCGGGCACGACGACGAGCGCGTCGTAGAAGGCGTTCGTCGCGTACCGCGGGTCCATGATCTCCTCGACCGTGCCCCAGCCCTGGGAGGGGCGCTGCTGGAAGATCCCCACCGAGTCCCGGTCACCGTGGTCCAGGTTGCGCAGCCCGGACTCCTGCAGCCCGGTGGCCAGCGCGATCGTGGTGGCGCGGGCGGGCAGCCCGCGGCGCAGGCTGGTGGCGGACAGCAGCGCGGCGGTCTGCGCCTGGTCCGGGGCTAGGTACCAGTGCGTCCCGTCCAGCAGCGCCGCGCACCGCTCGACCCGTGGCTCGGCGTCGGTCCCGCGCAGGTACGTCGCGAAGGCCGTCGCACCGCCGGCGACCAGGACGACGAACGCGACGCAGCCGGCCAGGACCCGGACGGCGGCACGGCGCCGACGCACGGCCCTGGTCGGTGTCATGACACGAAGCGTTCCACCACCGGGCCGGTGGTCGGCGGACCGTGGTCCCGGGAGTGTCGCCGCCGAGGCGCCGTGACGGGCCTACGGGCGGGCGTGCTCAGTTCGCGTGCAGGTCGGGGTTGAGGGCGATCCCGGTGCCGCCGCGACGCAGCACCTCGACGGCCCCGGTCACCGAGTTGCGCCGGAACGCCAGCCCGTCCTGCCCGGCGAGATCACGCGCCTTGACCACCTGCTCGTCGTGGCCGGAGTCGCGTGCGGGCACCACGGTGACCTTCGTGCCCGCCGTGACGTAGAGCCCGGCCTCGACCACGCAGTCGTCCCCCAGCGGGATGCCCAGCCCGGAGTTCGCGCCCAGCAGGGACCGTCGCCCGACCGTGATGACCTGCTTCCCACCCCCGGACAGCGTGCCCATGATCGACGCGCCGCCGCCGATGTCGGAGCCGTCGCCGACGACGACGCCGGCGCTGATCCGGCCCTCGACCATCGACGAGCCGAGCGTGCCGGCGTTGAAGTTCACGAAGCCCTCGTGCATGACGGTCGTGCCCTCCGCCAGGTGCGCGCCGAGCCGCACGCGGTCGGCGTCGGCGATGCGCACCCCGCTCGGCGCGACGTAGTCGGTCATGCGCGGGAACTTGTCGACGCCGTGCACGGCGAGGTGGCGCTCGTGCGAGCGACACGCGAGCCGCACGTGCTCGACCCGCTCGATCGCGACCGGGCCCAGGCTCGTCCACGCGACGTTCGGCTGCACGCCGGAG
>CAYQFJ010000128.1:0-8537 GCA_964416715.1 uncultured Actinotalea sp.
TGCGGGAAGATCCTCCCCCAAGGGGGACACCCCCCACCCCCCTGAGGCACTGGACCGAAATGTCACGGACGACGAGAGTCGGGTAAACCCTGAACCGCGTCACCATGACCGACTGAGCGGGAAGTCATCAACCGGGCTGAAGTCCGCTGGTGCTCGCGTTCCGTCGCCCTTGGCCCGGTTGCACGCCCTGCACAGCGGCGCCAGGTTGTCCACCTCGTCGGTCCCGCCGAATCGCACCGGAATGATGTGATCGGTTTCCGCGCTCTCGGGCAGTAGCGGCGTGTCGTAGTCGAGCTCGCGACCGCACGGATGGTTCTCGTATCCGGGACAGTGCGTGACGCCATCAGCTCGCGCCTTGCTGAGCACCGTCCTCCGATTCCGCAGGTACTTCGCTGTCCCAGTCCGCGAGGTCGCCATACTCACCCCCGGACACGCCGAAGGCCCGGACCTAAGCCCGGGCCTCGACGGTCGTCGTGGTGGTTACCTGCGGCGGTTTCGGATCCGCTTGGTTCCCACTGGTTCTGGCTTGGCTGGCCCGCCCCATGTGTAGGCCATGTGGTCGGCGGGGCCGTATTCGGTGATCACGGTCGTGATCCACGTCCGAAGTTCGGGCGTGTCACGGAACCACTCACGGCCAAGGGCACGGTAGGCGCCAAAGTGCTGGTGTCTGGAGCGCTCTACCTTTTTGGTACCCGGCTCGGCGGCAAGTAGCTTCGCTGTCGGCGCGTATGCACGCATGCGGTTCTTGACGTTGGTCGAGAATCCGATCTTGATCAGTCCGTCGAGTTCGATGTAGTACACCCAGCCAGGGACGAGGTCACCTTCTCCTGGCTTGAAGCCTGACTCGATCAGCTCGGCGGTGCGGGCTTTGTTCGCTTCGGTCTCTGCCTTGCGTTCGGCCTGTGCATTGAGGGTGAATCGTGCTTCGCGCTTGAGTGCCTTGTCGACCTCAACGGCGTGAGGTCTGCATAGGTGAACCTTCAGGAACCAGTCTGCATGTTCATTGCAGTCTGGCCAGAAGCATTTCTGGGTCCTGCGCGCCTCGGCGTCTTCGGCCCGCTCTGCTTCTCGGATCCGCCGCTTGGCTACCGGGCTCTCTTCAACGAACCTGTGCCGGGTCGGATCGGGATGTGGCGGTTGCCATTGGGGCTTACGCTTGCTCATGTCGACTCCTCAACAGTCGGCCGCGCTCCCGGACGGATACCAGCCGTCGCGGGAGCTTTCTGTTTCTGGGGTCGGTTCAACCCCGAAAGCGTTGCGGTCATCTTAGATGACATGCGTGTAATTCGCATGCCTGTTCGGGGGTGTGTCAGGCGGCGCGGTCTGTGAAGTCGCCGAGTCGGTAGAGCGGTGTCCCTCGTACATCGCGTCCGTGTTCGGTGAGGTGTCCGCGGTGGATCCAGGATCGGATGGTGGCGGGGTTGAGGTTCGGGTAGATGCGTCGGGCCTGGTCGGTGGTGATGAGTGTGTCGGGATGGGTGGTGGGGAGCTGCTGGAGTACGAGGGCGTTGGTGTGCAGGAGGCGTGCTTCGGTGGGCCATTCCATGCGGCATCGGGTGCAGCGGCGGAGGTCGTCGAGGCCGTCTTCGGTCCAGTCGCGGACGACTCGGCCGGCGCAGTGGACGCAGGGGACGGGTTCGGTTACGGGTGCGATGCCGAGGAGTCGGCGGATGGTGGCGCGGACTTGGCGTGCTTCGTCGAGGTAGGCGTCCCAGCCGGACGTGTCGGGGTTTTGCACTGCCCACAGGGTGCGGTCAGTCAGGTATTGGAGTGCGTCTTCGGGGCGGGTCTCGTTGAGGGTTTCGGCCCAGGCGTCGGCCCAGTTGATGAGGTAGTCCACGGCCTGGTCTGGGTGTTTCACGGCGGCGATGCGGGTGTCTTCGGGGTCGGTGGTCACTTGGTCGAGCCCGAATGGGAGGCGTGCGTCGTCGTCTGAGGTGGTGATGCGGTCGCGGTCGTAGCGGATGGCGCGGATGTGGATGAGTTGTACGCCGTAGTTGTAGGCGCGCATCCAGTCGGCGATGTCGGTTGGGATCTTCTGGAATCGGGTGAGGCAGCCGTGGCAGACCAGGAGCGATGTTGAGAGGGGGCGTTCGCATTCGGAGCAGGCTTCGGTGGTGTCACCGCAGGTGGTGCATGCCCAGTGGTCGTCGGCGGGCGTCCAGTCGTGTGCGCACGTGGCAAGGTTGTCCATCAGTCCTCCTGGGTGTCGGTGCGAATCCTCGTCAGGGTGAGCCCGCTCATCGGGGCGCCTCCGTCTGGCCGTCGCAGGAGCCTCCGCACGTCCCGGAGTCCCCCGACACGCTCCCAGCCCGCTCCTGGCCATCCTGAGCAGCCTCAGCGGGCCCGTACAGGTCCAGGTGCCCACCGTGCGACACGGCCCGCACCTCGGGGTCGATCCTCGCGGCGCCCGCGACGATGGCGGACACGACGGCCATGTCAGCCGGGAGCCCGATCGTCGCGATCGTGCCCGGACGGCACGCGGTCTGGTCGGTCATTGGGTCTCCGTCTCGTCGTCGGCCGCGTCCGGGCCGGGGGTGGTGTGGTCCAGGTCGGCCCACTCGGTCAGTGCCTTGGCGAGCGCTCGGGCCGCGTCAGGGTTGATGACGACGGACGCGCCCGGGTGGATCGCGAGTCGCTCTTCGGTCTGGGTGGCGACATGCAGTCGCAGCCACGGTCCGGGGCCGCCGTGCTCGTCGTCGTCGTAGTGGCCGGGCACGCACCACGGGGCGATCGATGCGAGGCCGATCACGGCGGGCTTCTCGACGTCGGATGGGTAGTGGTTGCTCCAGCCCTCGGCGTAGCCGCGCACGGTTCCGTCGGTCTGGTCCGGCGGCCAGCACTCCGCTGGCGCTCCGATGTCCTGGTGGCTGATCCAGATGCTCACGCCCCCTCACCACCCTCGGTGGTCTCGGTCAGCGCCTGCACGGCGCGGGCAGTCGGGCAGGGCCATACCTTGAGGCACTCCCGGCACACGTTCGCCGGGACACCGTTGGAAACACCGGGCTCCGACGAGTGCAGTTCCGCAACCACCTCCCCCACATCCGCCCGCAGCGCGGCGTGCAAGCGCTTGTTGGCCTGACGGAGCCGCTCCACGTCCCGCCGTAGCGTCTTCGCCGCCTCGCACGAGCCGTCGCAGTCGTCGGTGGTGACGGGGCGGCCGTAGAGAACGCTGGCGAGGCCGCCCTCGCGCTGAGGCAGCGGGTAGCCGAACGCCGCGGCGGCGAGCCGGGCGGCTTCCCGGCCGGCGTACTCCGCGGACGGCGCCTCGGCCGACAGCGCGACGTCCCGCAGGGCGTCGAGTAGGGCGTACTGCACCGGCGTGATCTCGGGCGGCTCGGCGGCGCGGGGTACGTCACCGGGGCTGGGGGTGATCTGGTCAGTCATGGCTTCCTCGTCTCGTCGTCGGCCACGTCCGGGCCGGGGGTCTCGTGGTGGATCTCGCGGGCCACGTCGCGCTGGTGGCGCGCCCACTGCCGGTCTCGCCGTCGTGCCTCGCACTTCGCCAGAGCGACGGCGAGCCAGCGCCAGGGCACCCAGGCGTGACCGGTCTGGAACCTCGGGTGTTCGACGATGACGTGCCATCGCGAGTGCCACGGCTGCCGCCCGTCGCTCCAGACCGGATGGACGGTGATTCGGGCGCTCAGGTGGTTCACTGGTCTTTCCTACCGGGGGTAGGGATGCTCTTCCCGTACAAGGCTTCTGAGAGCATCCGCGCCATGGCGTTGCATGCCTCTGCGACTCGATCCAGTGCCCCCAAGACCTTCGGGTTGAATGGCGATCCTGGGTTGAGCGTCTGCCGGTCGTTGATGTGTGCCCACCAGCTCAGGCTGTCCGTGCCGCAGAAAACGCCGCATGTGCACCAGAACACGCGTCCGTTTGGGTTGGGACGGCAGGGCTTTTCTGTCACTGTGCGTCACCTCCGAGGAGCGCGGCGCGGATAGCGCGGGCGTCGTCGCGGGTCATTTCGGTGCTCACGTCGTCGTCCTCTCGGTCGTGTCACGCTTCTCGGTGCCCCGTCGCGGGCGCACCTCACGTCGCATCGGGTTGTCGACCTCCACGAGCCCGCGTGTCCGCGCGTCGGCGGCCAGGCGGGCGAGGTAGTCCGGGTCGCGCAGCGCGGCACGCATCTGCTCGAACTCCTCGGGGGTCATCACACGGCGCTCAGCCACAGGTGCACCTCGCGATCGCCCGGAGGCATCCGTGGCAGCGCACCGTGTAGCCGTCGCTGTCGTAGGCGCCCATGTACGTCTGCCAGCGCCCGCAGCGGCAGCGAGGGAGCGCGTTCCGGCGCGTCAGCTCGGCAGCCAGGTCTTCGGTGGACGCGTTCGAGAGGTCGCTCACGTCGTCGTCCCCTCGGTCGTGGTGGTGGGCGGCTCGGCGGGCGTCGGGGTGGTGTGCTGCACGTAGCGGACGCGGTCGAGGTGGTCGAGGCCGGTCGCCGTCGAGCAGCGGTCCCGGTCACGGGCGCCGCACGTCGGGCAGTCGCGCGGGTCGACGTACTTCGCTGTCTCGTCCTGGCCTGGCACGGACAGGACGGTCAGCGGGCCTCGTTCGGCCGCGAGCTTGCGGGAGGTGGGCGAAATCAGTTCGCCCGATCCGGGTCGCCAGCCGCTCCTACCCCGACGCCATTCGTCGCCGTTGCGGTCAGCCACCACAGCCCCCACGGGCAGCATGTCCAGCCAGACGGCGAGATGCACGATCTCTCCGGGCGTCGGGTGCCCCTCAGCGGCGGTGTTCTCGCTCATCGGTTCTTCTCCTTGGTGGTGGTTTCGACGTTCCATTTCCCGCGCTCGTCCCGCGTGATCCCGGCCTCCTGGAGCGCGGCCAGGCACTTCGCCCGCCCTCGGTCGGCGGCGGAGCGGTGGACCTCCGGGTCGGTGAGCTCCTCGGCGGGCGGCGGGTGGTATTCGGGTGGGGGTCCCATGGCGTACGGGTTCTCGGTCATCGCAGGCCCGCCAGGACGATCAGCGGAATCGAATGCTCGGCCCCTGGCTTCAGCCGGACGGCGGCGAGACACAGATCCCCTGCTGGCCCGACGCCAATGAGGTGAATGGCCGGGCCCCGCTCGAAACCGAACCGGTCGAACCGAGCCCCCGATCCGCAGGTCGAGCACGTTTCGATCCGAACCCGACCCATGATTTCGAGCTCCGACAGGGCCACGTGGTCAAGCTGCTTCGCCACCGAGGCGGTCACCTGGCGATTTCCGACCATCAGCACCCGGACCTCGGCGGTCAGGGTCTCGACGGTCGCGGTTGTCTGGTCAGCCACGGGGCATCTCCTCGATCTGTTGCGGTTCGTAGTGCTCGATGTACGGCTTCTCGACGGGGCGGTGTCCGTGCACGACCTGATGGGCGGCCTGCCCGTCGCCGTCGTCGCCGTATGCGGCGCCGCACTGGCAGGTGGCCATTCGCTCGGCAGGCCCGATGCGCTCGGACCGGATGTAGCCCCTCATGCGCTGCGCCCTTCCTCACGCCGCACGGGCTTGGTGAGGCAGCCGCACTCGCACTGCGGACCGTGCGCGGCCATCAGCCGCCGGACCTGCTCGGGCCGGGGTGTGGGCTCGATCTGGGCGGGCACGGCGATCCCGACGGCGGCGCACGCCCGCTTGGTCGCCTGCTCGGGCTCGTCGCCGTCCCCGATGGCGCGGCGGTACTCGCGCGTCCAGGTGATGGCGTGTGCGGGCTGGCCGTCGAGCTCGGCTGGCGGGAGCTCGTCGGCGCCGATCTTCTCGGTACGGGTCCTGCGCATCGCCTGGACGGCGGCGTTGATCTCCGACGGCATGATCCAGTCGCGGGTGCGCTGGTAGTGCGCGCTGATCGCGGCAGACCCGTCGGCGAGGCTCACGGTCTCGTGCAGGTCCTCGGACCAGGCGAGGGCCTGGGCGCGGGTGGGCTGGCGGTTGTCGCGGGCTGCGGCGCGGCCAAGGAGCTCGGCGGCCACGGACGGTGGGACGGGCATGGTCAGGCTCCCTCGATCTGACGGAATGGGATGACGTTCGGGTCTTCGGACTGTTGCTCGAGCGCCCGGAACTCGGCGGCGATGGCGAACCCGTCGGCGACGCGGTCATCGGTCGTGCGCCTGCCCGCGCTCGGCCGTGATGCCGCTTCGGCCGCGAGGTTGCGTTCGTCGCGCCACTCGGCGATGCGGCGGCCGAGCTTGCCGTCGCGATGGAGCGAGTTCACGACTCGGGCAGTGGACTTGGCGCCCGAGTCCTTGAGGTCGACGAGGAAGTCCCGGATCTCGTGGCGGGCGAGTCCGGCGGCAGCCAGGATCGCGTTCACGGACATCTCGGGTTCGGGATTCGGCTCCGGCGGCTCGTCACGCGCGCGCGTGCTGCTGGTACTACTCCCGTAGGGAGTAGTAGGACGGGACGGGTCGGGTCGGGGCGATCGCTTCGGATTCGCAGGTGCGACGTTTTGCGATCGCATATGCGAGGCGCAGTGTTCACACTCCGGGTCGACAACGCCCCTCTTCACGTGCCAACGCTCGTGATTGCCCACCTTCCCGGCTGCTCGTTTCGTCTCCGAGACGGACTGGCGTCGGGCGCGCTCGGCTTCCGAGTCCGGCTGCCACTCTTCCCAGCCGTGGAACTGGTAGCCGTCCTCGCTCTCCTCCCAGAGTCCGACTCGCACCAGCGATCGCACCTGCGATTCGCTGCCACCGAGCACGGGAACCATGTACGCGGGGACCTTCCCGCCGGTCAGTTGCTGCGACGACCATGCCCCGGCGCGAGTCCATAGACCGATCGCGTCGTTGCCCGCCTGGACCACCTTCGGGTGGATGGCGAACGTGTCATCGACCTTGAACCAGGTCACGGAACCTCCTCAATCTGAATCACGACGCGGTACATCCCGCGCCGTCTGGTCTCTGGCCCGCGCGTGTAGGTCACGGCGATCACGTGCTCGCTGTCGTCGTCCGCCCATCCGCCCGCGTCAGTGATGCCGTCGAGACACGCCTTCACGGTCGGCGCCGCGTTGCTCGGGTCCGCCCTGCTCGCCGTCGGGTACCCGATCGCCGCGGTGACCCGGCAGTGCTCGACGACGGGCAGCCCTCGGGCGGCGTGGCGGGCGAGCATCCGGACCGTGGCCGTGCGGCGGGCCTTGACTGCCCAGTGCAGGCGCTGGTTCGACGTCTGCCAGGCGGCGGCGGGGACGTCGATGGCGATGGTGTGGATCACGAGACCTCCCCCAGCATCTCCAGCAGGTCCGGCTGCTCGCCCGCGATGGGCGGTCCGGGTGGTGTCGGGTCCAAGGGTTGGCGGGCGTGGCGCCAGGCCCCGAGGTCGCTGACGGCGATCTCCAGGCCGTCGTATCCGGCGAACAGGGCTCCGATCGTTGGCGCGGTCATGCCGCCACCTCCTGTCGACGGCGGGCCTTCTCGGGGTGTGCGGTCGGTATCCCGGCGGCCTGCCGGTCGCGCAGGACGGTCCGCTCAGCGACGCCGAGCACGACGGCGATCTGGGCGTCGGTCAGGCCCTCCTGGGTCGCCATGACACGCACCCGGTATCGACGCTCCTGCCTACGCCTGACCGCCTCCGAGAGGCCGGGCAGGCGCTCTCGCTCGTCGCGCCAGGGCCGTGCGGGCGCCTCTGCGACGAGCTGCATGTGGTCGATGTCGATCCGCCAGGTCAGCGGTCCGGTGACCTCGGCGCCCGCATAGAATTGGAGGTCGGCCATTTCTGCGGGGCTGATTTCGGCGCACAGCTCGGCGCGGGTCATGTCCATGCCCTCGCGACTGATGGGCCAGGTGGCGCGGAACATCATGCTGCGGCCTCCTTCCGCGCCTGGCGGCGACGTTCTCTGACGACGGCGTTGTAGGCGCGGTTCGCGTCGGCGCACGGGCGGCACAGTGGCTGGTCCGCGCGGCGGTGACGGGACACTCCGGCGGTCGTGCCCGCCTTGTCTCCGCAGGCGAGGCGGAGCCGCCCGGCCGGGACCTGGGCGCCGCCACGGACGAACGCGCGCTCGTCCTCGGACTCGCCGCCCCAGACGCCGTACATCTCGTGACGTTCGTGAGCCCAGTCCCGACAAGCCAGCATGAATGGGCATCCCCGGCAGATGGCCTTGGCCGCCTCGGCGCGGGCCCTGCGTGCCGCCCCACGCTCGTCGTGCGGGTGGAAGAACAGCTCAGCGTCGGCCTGCGCACAGGCCCGCTCGGGCGATGCGATCCATTCGGGGATCATGCGGCCACCTCCTTGTTGCTGTGGCCGCTGGTGCGACCGGAGCAGATTCGAGAGACCTGCGAGTCGTCGACCTCGAACCACGTCGCGAGCTCGGTTTGCGGGACGCCGAGCGCGTAGAGCGTCCGCATGGCGCTACGGTCGTCCTCGGTGAGAAGCCTCTGGCGAGGAACATCGTCCGGCGAGACGAGGCCCTTACCGATCGCGGCCTTGACCGCGGCGTGCGCGGACTCCTTGCCCTCGTAGCCGAGCAGCTCGGCGATCTCGGCGTAGGTGAGGCCGAGCTTGCGGAGCTGTCCGGCGTCGGCGTGCCGGACGTCAGAGCCGAGGCGTTGCCAGGTGCGCCGTGCGTGCT
>CAYQFJ010000129.1:0-4643 GCA_964416715.1 uncultured Actinotalea sp.
ACCATCCTGGCGACGGCCCTCGTGGAGACCGGCTCCAAGGCCGACGAGGTCATCTTCGAGGAGTTCAAGGGCACCGGGAACATGGAGCTCAAGCTCTCCCGGTCGCTGGCCGACAAGCGGATCTTCCCGGCGGTGGACGTGGACGCCTCGGGCACCCGCCGCGAGGAGATCCTGATTCCGCCGGACGAGCTGAAGATCAACTGGAAGCTGCGCAGGGTGCTCAGCGCCCTGGACCAGCAGGCCGCGATCGAGCTGCTGCTGGGCAAGCTGCGCGAGCACCAGTCGAACGTGGAGTTCCTGCTCCAGGTCCAGAAGACCACCCCCACCGCCCCCACCCACTCCCCTGACTGACCCCGTCCCCGACGCAACGTCCGAGGATTACTGGCGTATAGCCCAGTGATCCTCGGACATTGCGTGGGTGGAGGAGAGGGAAGGGGAAGGTTCGGAGGGGCGGGTGTGTTCTGGCAGACTGGTTCCCTTCGGTTCACGTGGGCGAGCCCGCTCGCGACCCGGCGACCGACGATGAGGAGATATCCGTGAAGAAGGACATCCACCCGGAGTACGTCACCACCACCGTGACGTGCACCTGTGGCAACACGTTCACCACGCGCAGCACGGCGACCAGCGGCGAGATCCACGCCGAGGTCTGCAGCGCCTGCCACCCGTTCTACACGGGCAAGCAGAAGATCCTCGACACCGGCGGCCGCGTGGCCCGGTTCGAGGCGCGGTACGGCAAGAAGAAGGCCGACGCCGCCTCCTAGCACCCTCATTCATCACCGCCCCGGTGCGTCCGGTCGAGCACGCCGTCGCCCGCGCCGGGAACGGTTCGGTGTCCGACCAGTCGGGAGACGAGGGTGAGCGAGCAGTTCGACATCGTGGGTCCGTTGCTCGAGGAGCACGCCCAGATCGAGCGCGACCTCGCCGATCCCGCGGTGCACGCCGATGCCGCACGGGCGCGCTCGTTGGGCCGGCGCTACGCGGAGCTCGGCCGGGTGGTCACCGCCTACCGCGCCTGGGAGCAGGCCACCGGTGACGCCGAGGCCGCGGCCGAGCTCGCCGACGACCCCGGGTTCGCCGCCGAGCTGCCCGGGCTGCGGCGCCGCGCCGACGAGGCGGCCGAGACGCTGCACCGGGTCCTGGTGCCGCGCGACCCCGACGACGCCCGCGACGTGCTGCTGGAGATCAAGGCCGGGGAGGGCGGTGCGGAGTCCGCGCTGTTCGCCGGCGACCTGCTACGGATGTACCTGCGGTACGCCGAGCGCCGGGGCTGGTCCACACAGGTGCTCGACGCCACCGAGGCGGAGCTCGGCGGGTACAAGGACGTCACGCTCGCCGTCAAGGCGCGCGGCACGGTCGCGCCGGAGGACGGCGTCTGGGCCCACCTGAAGTACGAGGGCGGGGTGCACCGGGTCCAGCGGGTCCCGGTCACCGAGTCCCAGGGGCGCATCCACACCTCGGCGGCCGGCGTCGTCGCGCTGCGCGAGGTCGAGGACGCCGGGGAGATCGAGCTCGACCCGAACGACCTGCGGATCGACGTCTACCGCTCGTCCGGGCCGGGCGGGCAGTCGGTCAACACCACGGACTCCGCCGTGCGGGTGACCCACCTGCCCACCGGCGTCGTCGTCTCCTGCCAGAACGAGAAGTCCCAGCTGCAGAACAAGGAGCAGGCGCTGCGGATCCTGCGGGCCCGGCTGCTGGCCGCCCGGCAGGAGGAGGCGGCCGCGACGGCGTCCGAGATCAGGCGGTCCCAGGTGCGCACGGTGGACCGCTCCGAGCGGATCCGCACCTACAACTTCCCCGAGAACCGGATCGCCGACCACCGGACGGGGTACAAGGCGTACAACCTCGACCAGGTGCTGGACGGCGACCTGGACCCGGTGATCGGCTCGGCGATCGAGGCCGACGAGGCCGCCCGGCTGGCCCAGGGGGCACCGGGGTGAGTCTCGACGCCGCACTGCGCGCCGGTGCGCGGGTCCTGGCCGCCGCCGGGATCGACTCGGCCCGTGCCGACGTCGAGCTGCTGGCCGCCCAGCTGCTCGGTGTGGCCCGCGGGGAGGTCGTCGCCCGCGCCGCCCTCGGGCACGGCGCACCGGAGGGGCTGGCGGACCTCGTCGCGCGCCGTGCGGCGCGGGTGCCGCTGCAGCACCTCACCGGGACCGCACCCTTCCGCGGGCTGGAGCTCGCCGTCGGGCCGGGAGTGTTCGTCCCCCGCCCGGAGACCGAGTCCGTGGCCGACGCCGCGATCACGGCCGCGCTGGAGGCGGTCGCCCGGTCCGGTGGTGCGGTCGTGGTGGACCTGTGCACGGGGTCCGGGGCGATCGCGCTCGCGGTCCGGCGCGAGGTGCCCGACGCCGTCGTGCACGCGGTCGAGCTCGACGCCCGCGCGTACGCCTGGGCGCGGCGCAACCTCGTCGAGGACGTCCACCTGGTGCGCGGCGACGCGCGCACGGCGCTGGCCGAGCTCGACGGGACGGTCGACGTCGTGGTCTCCAACCCTCCGTACGTCCCTCCCGACGCCGTCCCGCGGGACCCTGAGGTCCGGGACCACGACCCCGCGGTCGCCCTCTACGGGCTGGGGCCGGACGGGCTGACGGTGCCGCGCGGGATCGTCGCCGCTGCCACCCGGCTGCTGCGGCCCGGCGGGTTGCTGGTGATGGAGCACGCCGAGGTGCAGGCGGCGGCCGTGCGGGAGATCGTCCGGGCGACCGAGGGCTTCACCGACGTGCGTACGCGGCCGGACGCCGCGTCCCGGGACCGGATGGTCGTCGCGCGGCGCACCGACCGGTCGGGAGCCGCGAGCCGGGATCACCGCGCGACCGTGAAAGACTCGCGCCCGTGAGCGTCGTCATGGATGCGACCGACCCGGGGAGCTGGGGCCCGGCGATCGACGAAGCGGTGAACACCGTGTCCCGCGGCGGCCTGGTCGTGCTCCCCACGGACACGGTCTACGGCGTCGGGGCCGACGCGTTCACCCCGCCGGCCGTCGCGGCGCTGCTCGCGGCGAAGGGCCGCAGCCGCCAGGCGCCGCCGCCGGTGCTGGTGCCCGACGCGCGCACGATCGAAGGACTGTGCGCGGACGTCCCGCCGGTCGTGCGCGAGCTGGTCGAGACCTTCTGGCCCGGCGGTCTGACCATCATCTGCCGTGCCCAGCCCTCGTTGGCCTGGGACCTCGGCGAGACGCGGGGCACCGTGGCGGTGCGGATGCCGGACCACCCGGCCGCGCTGGCCCTCCTGCGGCGCACCGGGCCGATGGCGGTCTCCAGCGCCAACCTGACCGGACGTCCCGCGGCGCTCACGGCGGAGCAGGCCCGGCGGGACCTGGGCGACACGGTCGCGGTGTACCTCGACGGGGGCGCCGCACCCGGGGGCGTGGCCTCGACGATCCTCGACGCGACGTCGGGCGAGCTGCGCGCGGTGCGGTCCGGGGCGATCGGCCTGGAGCGGATCCGGGCGGTGGCTCCCGTGGCCGACCGCGACGCGGAAGACGGCGGACCGCACGCGTGAGGGTCTACCTGCTGGTCATGCTGGTCGCGGCTGCCGTGACGTACCTCACCACGCCCCTCGCCCGGTGGTTCGCGCTCCGGTCCGGGGCGATCACCGCGGTTCGCGAGCGCGACGTGCACGCGGCACCGACGCCGAGGCTCGGGGGCGTGGCGATGCTGCTCGGCATGGCCGTCGCCATGGTCGTGGCCGCGCAGATGCCGTTCCTGCGCGGGGTCTTCACGGGCTCGGCGACCGCGTGGGCGATCCTCGGCGCCGCGGGTCTGGTGTGCCTGCTCGGCGCCGCGGACGACATCTGGGAGCTCGACTGGTTCACCAAGCTGATCGGTCAGGTCCTCGCCGCCGGTCTGCTGGCGTGGCAGGGCGAGGTCCAGCTGTACGTGCTGCCGATCGCCGGGCGCACCATCCCGTCGAGCGAGATGTCCCTGGTCGCGACGGTGGTGGTGATCGTCGTCGCGATGAACGCGGTGAACTTCGTGGACGGGCTGGACGGGCTCGCCGCGGGGGTGGTCGCCATCGGCGGGGCGGGGTTCTTCGTCTACACGTACCTGCTTTCCGTCGACGCCGGCGCGAACGACTACGCGAACCTGGCGAGCCTCGTGGTGGTCGTGCTGGTCGGTGCGTGCGTCGGCTTCCTGCCGCACAACTTCCACCCGGCGCGGATCTTCATGGGCGACTCCGGCTCGATGCTCATCGGCCTGACCATCGCCGCCGCGGGCATCGTGGTGACCGGCCAGATCGACTCGGTGGACGTCACGGCACGCCAGCAGCTCCCCGCCTACCTGCCGATCGTGCTGCCGATCGCGGTGCTCCTGCTGCCGCTGCTGGACATGGGCCTGGCGGTGCTCCGACGGCTCGGAGCGGGGCGCTCGCCCTTCCAGGCGGACCGTCGCCACCTGCACCACCGGCTGCTCCAGCTCGGGCACTCGCACCGGCGCGCGGTGGTCATCATGTACCTGTGGACCGCGCTGTTCGCGTTCGGTGCCGCGGCCCTGGTCGTCTGGTCGACCGCGGCCGCGTTGTGGGGCATCGGGATCGGGGCGGCTCTGGCGGTCGCGTTGACTCTGGGCCCCCTGCGGGGCAAGGTTCGCCGTTCATCCACCGTACGAGGAGCACGACCATGACCGAGCCCACGTCGTCCG
>CAYQFJ010000129.1:4743-8433 GCA_964416715.1 uncultured Actinotalea sp.
GTGCGGTCGGTCTTCCAGCGTGCCCTGCGGGACATGCTCGTCCTCGTCGCGGTGCTCGCGGTGGTCGGCGTCGGCGTCGGCGCGCTCGTCGTGGGGACGCCGGGGGTGTGGGGTGCGCTGCTCGGGGTCGCGGTGGCGCTGCTGTTCAGCGGGACCACGGTGGTCAGCATGATCGTGACCGTGGGCAGGCCCGCCGCCACCACCGCGGGCGTCATCCTCGGCTCCTGGCTGGTCAAGATGATCGTCCTGGTCGTGATCCTCGTGCTGCTCCAGGGCCGCGAGTTCTACGACCGGACGACGTTCGTCGTCGTGCTCCTGGCCGGGGTGCTCGGTTCGCTCGTGCTCGACTACCGCGCAGTCGCGGCGGGGCGGGTGCCCTACGTCGACCCGGACGCCCGACGTGACGCCGGACGTGATGCCGACCCGGACGCCGACCCGGGCGCCGCACGCAAATTGTGAATCGGTGCACAAAGGGTGGACCAGCGGTCGGCGGCGCCCGGATCATGCGTTAGGATTTCGGCGATCCGACAAGGCCAGGTCCGACGGCGTGCCCGCGCAGACGGCTTGTTCCGCGACACCGCGAGCACAGCAGATCCTGCGCGTAAGCCGACGCACCGAGACGATCCCGGGAGTGCGCTCTGTCCACCGTAGCGACGACAACGCTGCTCGCCGCCGCAGGTGAGGGCGACGGCGGTTTCCACGCCCCCACGATCGCCGACTTCTTCCCGCCGCCCATCCTCTGGGACGGGACCGTCTTCGAGTTCAACCGGATCCAGCTCGTCCGCGTGGTCGCCACGGCGGCGGTGCTGCTGATCTTCGTGCTGGCGGCCCGCCGTGCCCGGCTCGTCCCGGGCCGGTTCCAGGTGGTGATCGAGTTCATCCTGGGGTTCGTGCGGGTCAACATCGCCGAGGAGATCCTCGGCAAGAAGGACGCGGCGCGGTTCGTCCCCTTGTTGACCACGATCTTCTGCACCGTCCTCGCGTTCAACCTGACCGGCGTCGTCCCCGGCCTGAACATCGCCGGGACGTCCCTGATCGGCATCCCGCTGCTGCTGGCGCTGTGGGTGCTGGTGATGTACCTCGGTGCGGGCGTGAAGCGGCACGGGGTCGGCGGGTTCCTGAAGAACAGCCTGTTCCCGCCCGGCGTGCCCAAGTTCATGTACGTCATGCTCACGCCGATCGAGGCGCTCACCGTCTTCATCATCCGGCCGGCCACGCTGGCGCTGCGACTCATGGCGAACATGGTCGCCGGCCACCTGATGCTGGTGCTCTGCTTCGCGGCGACGCACTACTTCGTCCTCGAGGCGGTACCGGCGATGAAGGCCTTCGGGGCGCTGACCTTCGTCAGCTCCTTCGCGGTGACGCTGTTCGAGGTCTTCGTCGCCACGCTCCAGGCGTACATCTTCGTCGTGCTGACAGCCGTCTACCTGAGTCTGTCGATCGAGGAAGAGCACTAGTCCTCCGGGGGCCCGACGGTCCCGGACTGCACGAGACGCCTTGTCGACCGGCGAGGCGCCCAACGGAAGGAAACGAGACACCGTGGACACCACCACTCTCGCCGAGGTCACCGGCAACGTCGCGACCATCGGGTACGGCCTCGCGGTCGTCGGCCCCGGTATCGGTCTGGGCATCCTGATCGGCAAGACGATCGAGGGCATGGCCCGTCAGCCCGAGGTCGCCGGCCAGCTCCGCACGACGATGTTCATCGGCATCGGCTTCGTCGAGGTGCTCGGTCTGCTCGGTCTGATCACCGGCTTCCTCTTCCCGTGAGCCCCGCGATCACCCCGGCGGTGGTCGTGGCGGCGGCGCACGACGACGGTCCCGCCGGCATCGACCTGCTGCTCCCGGCGCCGTACGACCTGTTCTGGTCGACCGTCCTGATCGTGATCATCGCGATCGCGTTCTACCGGTACGTCCTGCCCAAGTTCCAGGCGGTGCTCGACGAGCGGACCGAGAAGATCGAGGGCGGGCTCGCCAAGGCGGAGAACGCCCAGGCCGAGGCCGCCGAGGCGCTCGCCGAGTACCAGAAGCAGCTCGCCGAGGCACGGGCCGAGGCGGCGCGGATCCGCGAGGAGGCGCGTGCGGAGGGCGGTCTGATCGTCTCCGAGCTGCGGGAGAAGGCGAACCAGGACGCCGCGCGCATCCTGGAGAACGCCCAGCGTCAGATCGAGGCCGAGCGTCAGCAGGCCTTCGTCTCGCTGCGCTCGGAGGTCGGCTCGTTGGCCACCGAGCTCGCCTCGCGCATCGTCGGGGAGTCGCTGGCCGACTCGGCGCGGCAGTCCCGGGTGATCGACCGGTTCCTGGACGAGCTGGAGTCGAGCACCACGGCTGACTCCGTGGGCGCCGGGGCCGGGAGCTCCTCCGACCAGGCGGGCCAGGAGGGCTGATGAGGGGCACCAGTGCAGCGTCGCTCGAGACGGCCGCAGCGGCCTTCGAGCCGGTGCTGCGTGCCGCCGGGGCGGACGCGGCGACGCTGGGCGATCAGCTCTTCTCGGTGGTCGACGCGCTCGACGGGTCGGGCTCGCTGCGCCGTGCCCTGAGCGATCCGTCACGCTCCGGCGACGACAAGGCACGGCTCGTGTCCGACCTGCTGTCCGCGCAGGTCGACGACCGGGCCGTCGAGGTGCTGTCCGCGCTGGTGCGCGGGCGGTGGTCGGCCGAGGCCGACCTCACCGAGGCCGTCGAGGAGGTCGCGATCGACGCGATGCTCGCCTCGGCGCAGTCCTCCGGCGACCTCGAGCGGGTCGAGGACGAGCTGTTCCGGCTCGACCGGCTGCTGGTCGGCGAGCGCGACGTGCGCCGCGGGCTGGTGGACCGCAGGGTTCCGGCCGAGGCGCGGGCCACGCTGGTGGAGGACCTGCTGGAGGGCAAGGTCCACGAGGTCACCGAGCGGCTCGCGCGACGGGCCGCCGTCGCGCCGCGGGGCCGCAGCTTCTCCGCGACGCTCGCCCTCGTCGGACGGCTCGCCGCGCGCCGGCGCCAGCAGCTCGTCGCCTCGGTGACGGCGGCCGTGGTGCCCTCCAAGGCGCAGACCGAGCGGCTCGGCGCACTGCTGGAACGGGCCTACGGACGCCCGGTCCACCTCAACGTCTCCGTGGACCCCGAGGTCATCGGTGGTCTGCGGGTCCAGGTCGGCTCGGAGGTCGTCGACTCCACCGTGCTGGGCCATCTGGACGAGGTACGACGCCGTGTGGCCGGGTGACCGGCGGACCTGACCACCGACCATCGGGTCGCCGACGCCGAGTCGACGTGGACCCGCAGAACGTAAGACCGAGCCGACCGGCCGGTCACGACAGGAGAGAGACCATGGCTGAGCTGACGATCAAGCCCGAGGAGATCCGGGCTGCGCTGGACAGCTTCGTGAAGTCCTACGAGCCACAGGGCGCGGTGCGCGAAGAGGTCGGTCGCGTGACGCTGGCCGGTGACGGCATCGCCCAGGTCGAGGGCCTGCCCGGGGCGATGGCCAACGAGCTCCTCGAGTTCGAGGACGGCACGCTCGGCCTGGCGCTCAACCTCGACGTGCGGGAGATCGGCGTCGTCGTGCTCGGTGAGTTCACCGGCATCGAGGAGGGGCAGGTCGTCCGTCGTACGGGCGAGGTGCTCTCGGTCCCCGTCGGCGACGGCTACCTGGGTCGCGTCGTCGACGCGCTGGGCAACCCGATCGACGGCCTCGGCGAGGTCGCCACGGAC
>CAYQFJ010000130.1:0-8391 GCA_964416715.1 uncultured Actinotalea sp.
GATCCCCGCGTGGTGGGAGTACTCCAGCGCCGAGAGCACGCCGGAGGTGATCTCCACGGCCTCCTCGATCGGCACCGCGGAGCCGTCCCGCAGGATGTCCCGCACGGTGTGGCCCTCGACGTACTCCATGACGATGAACGGCACGTGCGCGACGCCGCCGGCCGGCTCGGTGAACACGTCCTCGCCGGTGTCGTACACCGCGACGATCGCCGGGTGGTTCAGGGACGCCGCGGCCTGGGCCTCGCGACGGAACCGGGCCTGGAACGCCGGGTCGCGGGCCAGGTCGGAGCGCAGGATCTTCACCGCGACGGTCCGGCCGAGCCGGGTGTCGTGGCCGATGTGGACCTCGGCCATGCCGCCACGCCCGATGAGCTCGCCGACCTCGTAGCGGCCGCCGAGGATCCGAGGTGCGTCGTCCACCACTAGAGGTTCCTCGCTGTCGTTGTCCACGCCGTCGTCGCCGGCGTTGCCGTGGCACCGGCCCCGGGGCCGATCTTCCCATGCGCAGGGAGGCCGTCGGCGGAGGCGACCATAACGATCCCGTACAGGTCCGGCCCGACGCCGTCGGCGTCCGGCGGGCCCTGCGCCTTCGACGGTCCCCACAGGGTATCCGCGAAAGCCGCGCCGAGTAACGCGAAGAGCACCATCAGGATGAGCACCACCAGCGGTCGGGACACCTGTCCCCACCGACGACCTGTCGTGGTGGACGTGCGCTTCCGCGCGTCGGCCGCACCGGCCCGCGCACCACCGGCCCGCTCGGCCCTCTCGGACTCTGCGAGCTCGGCCGCACGGCTCCGCCTGGTCGCGGCGCTCGGGGTGTACGACGGCGGCGGTCCGGGCGGGAGGTCGCCCAGCGCCTCGTCCAGCCCGCGCCCGGGCACGACCGTGGCCCGCGGGACGCCGTCGGGCCCGGCGATGGCGCCGATGCGCGTCCCGGCCCCGTCGGCGTCAGCCGGACCGGTGCCGCCACCAGCTCCACCGTCGGAACCGGGACCAAGCCCGGAACCGGTCCCCGACCCGCCCCCGGAACCCGGCCCCGGGCCCGATCGGGCGGACGAGACCGCGCGCGCCTCGGCGTCGTCCAGGCGGTCCAGCACGTCCACGGCACGGGTGTGCCGTCCGTTGCCGCCGACCACGGGTATGCCGCGCGGCGGAGTCCGGTCGAGCATCTGGTCCAGGGTGCGCGCCAGCGTCGCGGCGGACCGGGGCCGGTCGTCCGGGTCCTTGGCGAGCATCCGCATGACCAGGTCGGCCAGCTCCGGGTCCACCGCGTCCGGCATCGGCGGGACAGGGGTGTTCACGTGCGCGACGGCGATGTCCACCGCCGTCGGGCCGGTGAAGGGCCGGTTCCCGACGAGCGCCTCGTACGCGACGATCCCCAGCGAGTAGACGTCGGACGCCGGGGTCGCCGCCCGCCCGATCGCCTGCTCCGGCGAGAGGTACTGGGCGGTGCCCATGACCATCCCGGAGGCGGTCATCGGGATCTGGTTGGTCGCCGTCGAGATTCCGAAGTCGGTGATCTTCACCCGGCCGGAGCGCGCCAGCAGGATGTTGCCGGGCTTGACGTCCCGGTGCACGACGCCGCCCACGTGCGCCGCGTGCAGGGCGCGGGCGGTCTGGGCGAGGATCGGCAGCAGCCGCCGGGTCGGCAGGACGGGCTGACGGTCCAGCAGGTCGGACATCGGCTCGCCCAGCACGAGCTCCATCACCAGGAACCCGGAGCCGTCCTGCTCGCCGTAGTCGTACAGCGCGGCGATGTTCGGGTGGGACAGGCCGGCGCCGTTGCGCGCCTCGGTCCGGAACCGCTCGAGGAAGCCCTCGTCCCCGGCGAACTCCTCCTTGAGCACCTTGATCGCCACGTCGCGGGCCAGGGACTCGTCGTGCGCGACCCACACCTCGCCCATGCCGCCCACGGCGATCCGCGAGACCAGGCGGTAGCGACCGCCCAGCAGGGTGTCGACGTCGGGCCTCACCGGTCCAGCACCGCCTCGATGACGGCCCTGGCGATCGGGGCGGCGACCTGCCCACCGGTCGCCTCGTTGCCCATGTTCCCGCCGTGCTCGACCACGACGGCCACGGCGACCTGCGGGTCGTCGGCCGGGGCGAAGGCGGTGAACCAGGCGTGCGGCGCCGCCTCGGTGGTGGTCTGCGCGGTCCCGGTCTTGCCGGCCACCTGCACGCCGCCGATCTGTGCGGCCCGGCCGGTACCGTTCGCGACGACGTCGACCATCATGTCCCGCAGCGCGGTCGCGGTGACCCGGGACACCGGCCGGCCGAGGGCGACCGGGTTCGCCTCGGAGACGACCGTCAGGTCCTGGCTGCGCACCGACTGCACCAGGTGCGGCTTCATCAGCTCGCCGCCGTTCGCGATGGCGGCCGAGACCATCGCCATCTGCAACGGTGTCACCCTCACGTCGTACTGTCCGATCGCCGCGAGAGCCGTCTGCGGGGCGTCGATCGCCCCGTCGTCGGGGAAGTGGCTCTCGGTGACTGTCATCGGCACGTCGAGGGGAGTGTCGAAGCCGAAGGCACGTGCCTGTTCACGCAGCGCGTCCGCGCCGAGGTCCAGGCCGATCTGACCGAAGGCGGTGTTGCAGGAGATGCGCAGTGCGTCCGCGAGCGTCATCGTGCCCGTGGACGAGCACGACGAGCCGCCGAAGTTGCGCAGCGTGCGGGAGGTCTGCGGCAGGTCCAGCTCGGCCGGGGCGGCGACCTCGTCGGCCGGGGTGAGCCCCGCCTGGAGCGCCGCCGCGGCGGTGACCAGCTTGAACGTCGACCCCGGGGGGTAGGTGGCCCCGGCGATCGCGCGGTTGGCCAGGACGTCCCCCTCGGCCTCGCGCAGCGCGGCCATGGTGTCGATGACGGCGTTCGTGTCGTGCGAGGCGAGGACGTTCGGGTCGAAAGTGGGCTTGGACACCATCGCCAGGATCGCGCCGGTCGACGGGTCCAGGGCGACGACCGCTCCGCGCTGGTCCCCCAGGGCGTCCCACGCGGCCTGCTGCGCGGCCGGGTCGATCGTGAGCTCGACCGACGCCCCCGTGGGCTGGCGCCCGGTGATGAGGTCCTGCAGCCGGGAGAGGAACAGGGAGTCGGCCGAGCCGTTCAGCTCGGTGTTCATCGCCCGCTCGATCCCGGTGCGGCCGTAGACGACCGAGTAGAACCCGGTCACCGGGGCGTACAGGGGGCCGTTGGTGTACGAGCGCTGGAACCCGAACGGGTCGTCGACCGGGGTGGACAGCGCGATCGCGTCGCCGGCCACCACGATCGGACCGCGGTCGTTGCCGTACTCGCGGTACAGGGTGCGCACGTTGCGCTCGTCGTTGTTCAGGCCGGGCGCCTGGACGAACTGCACCCAGGTGGCCCCGCCCATCAGGGCGAGGAACATCACCAGCACGACGGTGGTCAGGCGGCGCAGGGGGGTGTTCACCGGTCACCGGTCCGGATGATCTCGGTCTCCTGGTCGTCGCCCGGCTCGGGTCCCGGGCGTGACCGGACGCCGTCGGGGTCGGTCACCGGGCGCTCGTCGTACAGGGACGGGTCGTCGAGCTCGTCGTCGGGCACCGCCCCGGCGGCCGGGGCCGGCCGACGCGCGCTGTCGGAGATGCGCAGCAGCAGCGCGGCGATGATCCAGTTCGCCAGCAGCGACGAGCCGCCGTAGGCCAGGAACGGCATGGTCAGCCCGGTCAGCGGGATCAGCCGGGTCACCCCGCCGACGACGACGAAGCACTGGAACGCGACGACGAACGCCATCCCGCCGGCGAACAGCTTGCCGAAACCGTCCCGCACCCCGATGGCGGTGCGCATACCGCGCTGGGCCAGCACCAGGTACAGGACCAGGATCGCGAGGAGCCCGGTCAGCCCGAGCTCTTCACCGACGGAGGCCACGATGAAGTCCGACTCGGCGTACGGCACCAGGTCGGGGCGACCGCGACCCAGGCCGGTACCGAAGAGTCCGCCGCTGGCCAGGCCGTACAGCCCGCGGACGAGCTGGCCGGAACCGCCCACCGCAGCGTTGAACACGTCGTTGTCGAAGGCGTTGAGCCAGGCGTCGAACCGCGCCGCGACGTGGCCGAACACCTGCGCCGCCAGCACCGCGCCGCCCACGAACAGCAGCAGGCCGATCACGACCCAGCTCAGCCGTTCGGTGGCCAGGTAGAGCATCCCGACGAACAGCCCGAAGAACAGCAGCGAGGTGCCCAGGTCCCGCTCGAACACCAGGACGCCGAGGGACACGACCCAGGCCAGCAGGATCGGGCCGAGGTCCCGCACACGGGGGAGCTGCAGGCCCAGCACGCGCGGACCGGCGAGCGCCAGGGTGTCCCGGTTGGTCACGAGGTAGCCGGCGAAGAACACGGCCAGCGCGATCTTGCCCAGCTCGGCGGGCTGGAACGAGTAGCCGGCGACCCGGATCCAGATCTGTGCGCCGTTGATCGTCGCACCCAGTCCGGGGACCAGCGGGAGCACCAGCAGGCCGAGGCCGACGACCATCGCGGTGTACGTGTACCGGCGCAGGGTGCGGTGGTCGCGCAGCAGCACGAGGACGGCAGCCGCCAACACCACGCCGACGGCGGTCCAGCCGAGCTGCCGCCCGGCGAAGTCGGCGTCCTCGGCCAGGTCGATCCGGTAGATCATCGCCAGGCCGATGCCGTTGAGCGCGACCACGACCGGCAGGATCACCGGGTCGGCGTACGGCGCGCGCCAGCGCAGCACCAGGTGCAGCCCCACGGCCAGGCCGACCAGCCCGACGCTGTAGCCCAGGATGCCGACCGGGACGGTTCCGCTGGTGGCCAGACCCACCTGCGCGTACGCGCCGACGCCGATCACCAGCGCGATGGCGAGCAGGCCCAGCTCGCCGGTACGCCCGGGGCGGACGCGGTGCGGGGCGACGGTCGCCATCAGGGGCTCGCGTCGGCGTCGTCGGCCGGGGTGTCGTCCGCCTCGTCGGCCAGCGCGCGGGCGCGGTCACGCGCGTCGGCCAGGTCGTCGGCACGGATGGTCTTCACGAGCCGGTCCTGGACGAAGCCGGGCAGGTCGGTGACGTCGGTGTCCGTGGTCTCCACGACCTCCGACAGGTCCAGCGGTCCCACCGACTGCGGGATACCGCGGAAGATGGCGACCCGCTCGTCGTCGACCCCGACGAAGTACTGCTCCTGCGTCCAGCCGTAACCGAGGTACCCGGCGGTCACCGTGGCGCCGAGCACCACGAGCACGACGACGGACCACACGATGCGGCGCAGCCACGGACCGCGCTCTGGCTCCTCCTCGTCGAGCGGCTCGTCGCGGCCGGCCGCGGCCGCGCGGGCCCGGGCCTCGGCGGCGTGCGCCGCCGCTCGGGCCGCCGCACCCTTGCCCCCGCGGCTCGGCTTGTGCCGGTCCAGGGCCGCGGCCCCGACGACGTGCGAGCCGGTGGGCGGTGCGTCGCCGTCGGGCAGGTCGTCCAGCTCCACGACGTCGCCGACCACCACGGTGACGTTGTCCGGTGCCCCGCCGCGCAGCGCGAGCTGGACGAGCTGGTCGGCGCACGTGTCGGTGTCCGGTACCTGGAGCATCGTCTCGGCGAGCGTGTCCTGGCTGACCACGCCGGACAGGCCGTCGGAGCACAGCAGCCACCGGTCCCCGGCGCGCGCCTCGCGCACGGACATGTCCGGCGAGATGTCCATGTCGAAGTCGCCGAGCACGCGCAGCAGCACCGAGCGCTGCGGGTGCCGCTCGGCCTCCTCCGGGGTGATCTTCCCGGTGTTGACCAGGTGCTGGACGAAGGAGTGGTCGGCGGTCACCTGAGCCAGCTCGCCGTCGCGCAGCAGGTACGCGCGCGAGTCGCCGATGTGCGCCATCGCCAGCTTGTTGCCACTGCGCAGCAGCGCGGTGACCGTGGTGCCCAGCCCGGCGAGCTCCGGGTTCTCCTCGGCCCGGGCCAGCAGGTCCTCGTGCGCCTCGGTGAGCGCCCGGCCCAGCTCCTCAAGGGCGTCGTCGGGCCCGTGCGCCTCGTCGTCCAGCGGGGCCAGGTGGGCCACCGCGACCGACGACGCGACGTCGCCCCCGGCGTGGCCTCCCATGCCGTCCGCGACCACGAGCAGGTGGGGCCCGGCGTAGGCGGAGTCCTGGTTGTTCGAGCGCACCAGCCCGACGTCGGACCGCGCTGCGTAGCGCAGGGCGATGGTCATCCGGGCGCTACCTCTGCAGCTCGAGGGTCGACTGTCCCACTCGCACCTGCGCGCCGATCGGCACCGGCGTCGGCTCGGTCACCCGGTCGCGGCCGACGAACGTGCCGTTGGTCGAGCCGAGGTCCTCGACGTACCAGCGGCCGTCCTGGGAGAAGATCCGCGCGTGCCGGGAGGAGGAGTAGTCGTCGTCGAGCACCAGGGTGCACGAGGGGGCCCGGCCGATCAGGATGGCCGACGACGTCAGCGGCAACGTGGTCCCGCGCAGCGGGCCGGCGGTCACCACCAGCCGGCGCGGGGTGTCCCGCCGGGGGAAGGGGGCGGGGCGCCCGGTCGGCGCCGGCGGCGGGGCGGGGGACGTCGGCGTCGGGCGGGGTGCGCGGGCGGTGCGTAGGCGACGGTTCACGATCCTGGTGCCGTACAGGTCCCGCCGCAGCACGCCGATCGCGGCGAGGACGAAGAGCCAGAGCACCACCAGGTAGCCCAGCCGGAGCAGGGTGATCGTGAGCTCACTCATGCCCGGCGATCACCGGTCCTCGTCGTCGTCGGCCCCGGTCCAGAACAAGATCCTGGTGCGACCGATCGTGATCGTGTTGCCGTCCACGAGCGTCGCCGCGGGGACCTGGTGGCCCTCGACGTAGGTGCCGTTGGTCGAGCCCAGGTCGCTGGCGATCACGCCGTCGGCGGTGACCCGGATCTCCAGGTGCCGACGGGAGATGCCGGGGTCGTCGACGATGATGTCCGCCTCCGACCCGCGGCCGATCACCGTCACCGGACCGGTCAGCAGGTAGCGCTGGCCGTCGATGTCCACCAGCGGGTGCCGCGGGCTGGCCGCGACCGTGGTCGCCGGGGCGACGGCGCCGCGGACCGTGGCGCTGCGGAGCTGGAACCGGCCGGTCTCCAGCGCGTCGTTCTCCTCGAAGGCGACCGTGACCGGACCGACGAACGCGTACCGCTGCTCGGTCGCGTGGTCGGTCACGTTGGCGGCCAGCTCGTCCGCCAGCGGCTCGGCGCCCCAGTCGTTCACCTGGTGGTGATCGGCAGGTGAGAGCTCGATCGTGAACTCGTTGGGCACCACGGTGCGGTCGCGCCCGACGACGGCGGCACGGTCGTCCACCTCGCGCCGCAGCGCGGAGGCGAGCTCGACCGGCTTGAGCTCGCTGCGGAAGGCCTTCGCGAACGCGGTGTTGACCACGCGCTCGACGCCCTTCTCGAACCTGTCGAGGACTCCCATGCCACCTCCTCCCGGGCCGCTCGCGCTGCTCGTCGTGCTCCCCGGATCATGCTCTCGGCCGTCGTCTCCGGTCCTGCTCCGGTCCTGCTCCGCGTCTTGCAGCGGCTCGTGCTCGGTGGTGCCCGGATCGTGCTCGGTGCGGGTCGAGGGCCCGCTGACGGCGTCGTTGCTGGTCGGCTCGCCGCCCATGGTGGACACCGGACCGCCCAGAGGTCCGCTGCCGATCGTATCTTCCACGAGCACGCCCGGTCGCGCACCGCCGCAAGCCGGGCCCGGGTGCCGCCACGACGACTTGCGCTCACGGGGGAAGATCCGACACGAGATCCGTGCCGGATCTTCCACGTAGGGCTCGGCGGCCGATGGCCGGTGGGACGCCAGGGGTGGGTGGCCGAGAGCGGCCGGGGCGTCGGCGTCGTGCTAGCCTTCTGGCTGCTCTTCCCACGCGCGCGAGTGGCGAAATGGCAGACGCGCTGGCTTCAGGTGCCAGTGTCCGAAAGGACGTGGGGGTTCAAGTCCCCCCTCGCGCACCACCCACGAAACCCCGGTCACGGTCACCCGTGCCGGGGCTTCGTCGTCGGCACGAGGCCGAAGCGGTTGTCACCCGAGCTCGAGCACCACGTCGAGCCCGTTGTCCGGGTGGTACTTCCAGGACGCCTCGATGCCGGCCCACTCGTCCTCCTGGCGCCCGTCGAGTGACGTCGTGCTGTCCATCTTGGTGATGACGGAGTCGGGGACGTCCAGCTCGGACAGCACGCAGACGATGTCGCCCAGGCCCAGGTCGCCCGTTCCGGGCTCGTCGCCCTCCATGTCGAGGGTGAGGGAGCGGCCGTCGTCACCGATCCCGCCGATCTCGCACGGTGATGCGCCGCGACGTCAAGACCGACTGGACGGTGCGCGATGACGTCAAGGCCAAGCTGCGCTCCTCGATCAAGCGCCTTCTCGTCAAGTACGACTACCCGCCGGACAAGCAGCCGGGCGCGATCAAGCTCGTCATGG
>CAYQFJ010000131.1:0-1856 GCA_964416715.1 uncultured Actinotalea sp.
GGATCGACGAGTCGACCGGGTACACGTACATGCTGCCCGGCAGGTCGGCCTGGACCTCCTCGGACAGCAACCAGTCGATCACCTGGCGGGCACCCTCGGGGTTGGCCGCGCCGGAGAGCACCCCGGCGTACTCCACCTGGCGGAAGCAGGTGTCGAGCATCGCGCCCGTCGGCGCCTGCTCGGCGCCCTCGGGCACCTCCGACGGCGGTGAGGAGGCGTAGGAGAGGACCACCGGTCGGTCGCCCTCGCCGCTCGAGCCGGAGAAGTCGACGTAGTACGCGTCGGACCAGCCACTGGCCACCTTCAGGCCGTTGTCCTGCAGGGCCGCCCAGTAGTCGACCCACCCGTCCTCGCCGAACTCGGCGATCGTGGCGAGCAGGAAGGACAACCCGGGTGACGACGTCGCGGGGTTGGTCACGACCAGCAGGTCGCGGTAGGTCGGGTCGGTCAGGTCCTCCAACGACGTCGGCTCCGGGATGTCCGCGGCGGCGAACCACTCGTGGTCGACGTTCAGGCAGACGTCGCCGATGTCGATCGCGGTGAGGTAGCCCTCGTCGCCGATCGCGTGCTCGGCGACGTCCTCACCGGCGGCGGGAGAGGTGTACGGCTCGAAGACTCCCTCGTTGATCGCCCGCGAGGCGAACGTGTTGTCAACGCCGTAGACCACGTCGCCCAGAGGGGCGTCCTTGGTGAGGACGAGCTGGTTCACCAGCGCGCCACCGTCGCCGGGAGCACGCTGCTCGAGGGTGAGTCCCGTGTCGCTCTCGAAGGCGGTGATCAGGTCCTCGCTCAGGGCGAAGGAGTCGTGGGTGACCAGGACCACGGTGCCGGTGGCGGCGTCGTCGCCCGCCGAGCCGTCGGTCGATCCACCGTCGGTCGAGCCGCCGTCGGTCCCGATGACCGAGCAGCCCGCGAGCGCCACCGCCAGGCCCGTCGTCAGTGCCGCCGTGCGCGTCGTCGTGCGCCTTGCCGTACTTCGCCCGGGTCGCCCGGGCAGGTGGGCGAGCCTTCTCGCCATGTCGTCCTCCTCGTCGGATGCAGGAGGGGGACGCCGGTCAGTCCGCCGTGCGGGGGCGCCCGTCGCCGAGCACACCAACGCGACGACCTGGGCCGACGTCGAAGAGACGTCCCGACTCCCTACGCCGGTACCAACCGGATCAGGTTCGAGGGTCTGCGGTCGCCCGCACTCTCAGCGTCTGCGTCCGGCCGTTGGATCCCGCCCGGACGACGCTCCCCTGTCGTTCATCTCCACCCTATCCCGGATACTCTCGGATGACGGCCACGCGGACCGGACCACGAGCAGCGCGCGCACCCACCGGCGACGCCCCGCGGCACGACCGCACAGCAGCACCGAGGAGGAACCGTGACAGTCCTCGCCCAGCTCTTCGTCGCGACCCATGCCCAGGCGGTCAGCCGGGCGACCGCCCTCGACGCCGGGAAGGACCCCGCCCAGCTGCCGTACCTGGAGCTGGAGCTCGGCGACGCCACGGACCTGGAGCACCTAGGCGACGTCGCCGCGCGCGCGGTCCGGTTCGGCAGCGGCGACCTGGAGCTCACCGAGGTCGACCTGGACCACGAGCGCCTGCTGCGGCTGCCCGACTTCATGTGCGAGGCGCTGACCGAGCTCAGCGAGCCCGACGACCCGGAGCTACCCGGCGAGGTCGCGGCCGCGTGGGCGGACCGGGCCGACCTGGACGTGATCGAGGACGACGTCGCCGGGCTCGTGCACCGGATCGTCGCGCTGGTCGCGGCCGCGCAGGAGACCGGGCTGGACGTGTACGTGTGGACGCCGGAGTGAACCGGAGCCCGCAGTGAACCGGAGGAGGCAGTCGTGACCGACAAGTCGAACGACGACG
>CAYQFJ010000131.1:1956-8352 GCA_964416715.1 uncultured Actinotalea sp.
GGAGCCCGCAGTGAACCGGAGGAGGCAGTCGTGACCGACAAGTCGAACGACGACGAGAAGGAGACGATGATCGCCAAGGTGATCGGCCTGGGCGCGGCGCTGGTCGCCGCGTGGGCCGCCCAGCAGGTGATCAACGCGGCCTGGCGGGCCGCCGTCGGCCACAAGCCACCGAAGCCGGAGGACGAGAGCGACGACATCCGCTTCGGCGAGATCGCCACTGCCGCGGCCATCAGCGGAGCACTGGTGGCGGTCGCGCGCATCGCGGCCACCCGCGGGGCGGCCCGCTGGCTCAAGTAGGGCGGCTCAGCCGTACCGGCTCACGCAGGGTCCTGACCCCCGCGGGTGGAGCCCGACCCGCCCGGACCCTCCCCGGGGTGGTCCGCGCTCGGTTCCACGTCGGTCCGGGGCTCCTCGGCCTCCTCCGGCGGCACGGCCTGCGCCGCCTCCGCCGACGCCGCCTCGACCGAGCCCGCCTCCGCGAGGATCCGGTCGCGGACCTCGTCGAGATCGCGGGTCAGCTCGTCCACCACGAGCAGGTCGCGACGGACCTTGCCGGTGCGGTAGCCCGCCCGTCCGACCATGTGCGCCGACACCGGCGCGGTGAGCAGCTGGAACAGCGCGACCAGCACGAGCATCCAGATGATCGGGCCGTGGCGCAGCCGTAGCGCCAGTCCCAGCATCATCAGCAGGACGCCGAGGACCTGCGGCTTGGTCGCCGCGTGCATTCGGGTGAGCAGGTCCGGGAAGCGGACGGAGCCGACGCCGGCCGCCAGCGACAGGAAGGCCCCGCCCAGCACGCAGGCCCAGCCCAGCACGTCGAGCACACCGCCCCAGGTCATCGCTTCACCTCCCCCTGCGCGTGGCCGCCGTGCTCCTCGTCGTGCTCGTCGTCGCGACGGTGCGCGGACCGCTCGTCGTCCATCTGCTCCGCGGCGATCCGCTCGGCCTCCAGGGCCGCGGCCTCCTCGCGGCTGAGCACCCGGCCCTCACCCTCCGGCTCGATCGCGGCGAACCGCGCGATGGTCACCGACCCGATGAACCCCACCAGGGCCAGCACGGTGAGGATCGGCACCGTGTCGATCCTGCGGGACCACGCGGCCTCGACGGCGATGCCTCCGATCAGGCAGCTCGTGACGATGTCCAGCGCGATGGTCCGGTCGAGCATCGTCGGCCCACGGACGGCCCGGACCACCGCCAGCCCCCCACCGACGACGAGCATCGCCACGCACACGCTGATCAGCACGGTGCTCATCGCTCACCTCCGGATGGTTCTGCCCGGCCGCGCAGCGCCGGGCGCCGGGTCAGCCCCGCCGCGGCCAGCTCGGCGTCGGACCCCAGCGCCCGCAGAACCCGGGCCTCGGTGGCCAGCACCTCGGAACGGGCCTTCTCGACGTCGTCGAGCGACCTGACGTCGAACCAGTGCACGTACAGCACGCCGGTGACCCGGTGCGCCTCGATCACCACGGATCCCGGGACCAGGGTGGTCATCTCCGCGACCATGGTCAGGTAGAGGTCGGAGTGGCTGCGCAGCTGGACGCCGATCACCGCTCCGCGCGGGGACGGACCGGGCCGCAGTGCCTGCCACGCCACCTGCGCGCTGGCCACGAACAGGTCGGCGTGGAACCGGACGATCAGGTACAGCAGCGAGATCGGGTGGACGCGCCCGTGGAAGTCGATCGCGGGCATCGGCAGCAGCCGGGTCAGCACCACGGCGATGACGACCCCGGCGAGCACGTCGGCGAACGACAGGCCGCCCCACAGCAGCACCCACACGGCGGTGAGCCAGACGATGGTCGCCAGCTGCATGCGCAGGGCACGCCGGCGCGGGTGGAGGCTCATCGGTCAGGCTCCCCTCGGTCGGTCCCGACCGCCTCGACCTTCGCGACCTCGGCCGCGGCGTCGGCCTCCTCGGCGGCGCCCACCGAGGGGCCGTCGCCCCGACGCCCGTCGGGCAGCACCGCACCGACGTAGTGGGACGGGTCCCGCAGCGTCGCTGCGGCGCGCTCGGTGTACCCGAAGAGCGGACCGGCCAGCACGGTCAGGGCCAGGCCGAGCACCACCAGGGCCGAGGTCGGACCGACCATCCCGACGGGTAGCCGGACCTTCGGCGGCTCGACCGGCGGCGTCTGCCAGAACGCCTTGTTCCACGCCTTGACGATGGCGTAGAGGGTGAGCAGGGACGTGACCACACCCCCCGCGACGAGGGCGTAGGCCAGCGGTGTCCCGACGTCCACACCCGCCTGGAGCAGCCCGGCCTTGCCGAGGAACCCGGACAACGGCGGGATGCCCGCCAGGTTCATCGCCGGGACGAAGAACAGCACGGCCAGGAACGGAGCCAGCTTCGCCAGGCCGCCCAGGTCGTCCAGCGACGTCGAACCGCCACGGCGCTCCATCAACCCCACCACCAGGAACAAGGTGGTCTGGACGGTGATGTGGTGCGCGACGTAGAAGATCGCGGCCCCCAGCCCCGCCTCGGTGGACAGCGCGATGCCGAAGATCATGTACCCGATGTGGCTGACCAGCGTGAACGACACGAGTCGTTTGATGTCGCTCTGCGCGACGGCACCGAGGATGCCCACCAGCATCGTGGCCAGCGCCGCCCACAGCAGGAGGTCGTCCGCCCGGCCACCGGGGAACAGCAGCGTCTGGGTGCGGATGATCGCGTAGACGCCGACCTTGGTCAGCAGGCCGGCGAACACAGCGGTGACCGGCGCCGGGGCGGTCGGGTAGGAGTCCGGCAGCCACGCGTGCAGCGGGAAGATCGCGGCCTTGATCCCGAACGCGAGCAGCAGCAGGAGCTGCAGCACCATCTGGATCCCCGGGTCGATCTCCGGCAGCCGCTCGGCGAGCTGGGCCAGGTTCACCGTCCCGGTCGCGGAGTACGTCAGTGCGATCGCCAGCAGGAAGAGCACCGAGGAGATCAGCGAGACGACGACGTAGATGGTCCCCGCGCGGATCCGCTCGCCGGTCCCGCCCAGGGTGATCAGCACGTACGACGCCGCGAGCAGGATCTCGAACCCGACGTACAGGTTGAACAGGTCCCCGGAGAGGAACGCGTTGGACACCCCGGCGGTCAGCACCAGGTACGTGGGGTGGAAGATCGCGACCGGTGTCTCGTCGTCCCCGTCGGCGTCGCCTTGCGCCAACGAGTACAGCAGCACGCACAGCGTCACCGCGGAGGAGACGGTCAGCATCAGCGCGGAGAGCCGGTCCGCGACCAGGTCGATGCCGACCGGAGCCGCCCAGCCACCGATGTCGACCACCAGCGGACCCTGCTCGGCGGCGATCAGCAGCGCCACCGACGCGCACAGCACCAGGGACAGCGCGACGACGCTGATCACACCCTGCGCACGCCGGTGCTTCCACAGCGCCAGCGCGAGCCCGGAGGCGAACAGCGGCAGCACCACCGGTAGCGGGAGGACCCAGCTCAGTCGGTCGGGGCTCATCGGCGCTCACCGCCCGCCGTGACGCCGTCGGGCTCGTCGTCGGTCTCGTCGCGCACGTCGGCGGCGTCCTCGTCGAGCGTCGTGTCGACGTCGGTGTCCGAGTCCTCGAAGGCGGCCTCGTCGCGGGCCGCGCGGCGGGCGACGCGGCGGTCCTCGAGGTCGTCCTGGACCTCGTCGTGGCGGTTGAGCTGCCAGGACCGGTACGCCATCGCCAGCAGGAACGCCGTCATGCCCAACGTGATCACGATGGCGGTGAGGACCATCGCCTGCGGCAGCGGGTCGCTCATGTCCTCCACCGGCGTCTGGCCGATGAGCGGCGCCCCGCCGGCCGCGCCGCTGGCCACGAGGAACAGCAGGTTGACCCCGTTGCTCAGGATGATGATGCCGATCAGGACGCGGGTCAGGCTGCGCTCCAGCAGCAGGTACACCCCGACGGCCACCATGACGACGATGGTGATCACGAGCGTGATGCTCGGCGACATGTCGATCATCGGCCGGCCTCCAGCTGGGCCGTCGCCGCCGCGGTCAGCAGCTCCTCGTCGGACGGTTCGGAGGACTCCTCGTCGTCGTCGATCTCCTCGCTCTGCCGGTCGATCTCCGCACCGAGGCTGCGCAGGATGTCCAGCACCAGGCCGATGACCACCAGGAACACGCCCATGTCGAAGAACAGCGACGTGACCAGCTTGATGTGGCCCAGCAGCGGGACGGTGACCTCGATGATCACGCTCTGCAGCACCGAGCCGCCGGCCAGGATCGCGACGAGTCCCACCCCGGCGGACAGGAACAACCCGGTGCCCAGCAGCAGGCCGGGGTGAACCGGGGCGGCCTCGCCGAGCTCGTAGCGACCGCCGGCCAGGTAGCGCAGCGCAAGCGCGATGCCGACGACGAGCCCCGCCGAGAACCCGCCGCCGGGGGCGTTGTGCCCGGCGAACAGCAGGAACAGCGCGAACACGATCATCGAGTGGAACAGCAGCCGGGTGGAGATCTCGAAGATCACCGACCGCCGTTGCGGTGCGAGCGTCCGTCCGCCGCGCAGCCACTCGCGCTGGCGCAGACCCACCGGTGTGCCGCGGGGCGTCGGGCCGCTGCCCTGGACGATCGCCCGGCCGCCGGTGTCCTCGTCCGACGCCGGTTGCCCGGTCCGCCCGTCGCCCGCCTCGGCCGGTCGCGGCAGCCGTGAGGACGGGCCCGGGGCGATGTCCGGGATCAGGCCCGCGGCGCGGACCCGGAGCAACGCCATCGGGTCCGGCATGTCGCCCCACACGTGCCGGCCCTCGGCGACGTCGGCGGTCCGCAGGATCTCGCCGCTGCGGCGCCGCAGGAAGATCAGCGAGGCGACACCGGTGGCCGCCACCAGCAGCACCGAGATCTCGCCCATGGTGTCCCACGCACGGATGTCGACCAGGGTGACGTTGACGATGTTCTTGCCGCCGCCCCAGGTGTACGCCTCCTCCGGGAAGTCCACGGAGACCGGCACGTGCGTGCGGGCCAGCGGCGCGATGATCGCGAGCGCGCCGACGACGAGTCCGACGGCGAGACCGATCACCAGCCGCACCCACCGGCTGGCCGCCAACGGCCGGACGGAGAAGTAGGTCGGCAGCCGGCGCAGCACCAGCACGAACACGACCAGCGTGACCGTCTCGACCAGCACCTGGGTCAGCGCCAGGTCCGGGGCGCCGTGCAGGAGGAACATCCCGGCCACCGCGTAGCCGCTGATGCCGAGCAGGATGACGGCACGCAGCCGGCGCCGGGAGCGGGCCGTCGCGATCGCCGCCCCGATCGCGAGCGCGCCGGCGACGAGCTGTGCCGGGGTGTCCCAGGCGCGCAGCGACTCGGCGTCGGGCAGCGTGGTCAGCACGAGCGCCGTCCCACCGCCCAGGACGACGAGCACCACGAGGATCGTGCCGAGGTAGAGCGGCAGCGAACCACGCTGGGTGACGGCGGTGACGTCCGCCGCGACGTCGTCCAGCCGGCGCATCACCCTGCGGTAGACGCGGTCGGCGTCGACCCGCACGTCGACCATCGACTGCCACCGCTCCACGCGGGTACGCCAGGCGAAGATCGCGAGCCCGCCGGCCAGGATGACCAGGGTCAGCCCGAGCGCCGGGCCGACGCCGCCCCACAGGGTCAGGTGCCCGGCCTCGCCCGGGTAGGCCTCCGCGTGCGGGGAGAGCAGCTGCTCCCCGTACGCCGGCACCAGCGCGACCAGCAGCCCGAGCACGGCGAGCGCCCCCGCCGGCCAGACCAGCAGGAGCGACGGGCGCGTGATGGTGATCGGCTCGGCCGGCTCGACCGGATCGTCGACCCCGCGCTCGATCCCTCGGGTGACGTGTGCCTCGACCCGGTGGTCCTGCGCGGCGCCGGTCTGCTTGG
Organism: uncultured Actinotalea sp.; assembly: GCA_964416715.1. Classification (GTDB taxonomy): domain Bacteria; phylum Actinomycetota; class Actinomycetes; order Actinomycetales; family Cellulomonadaceae; genus Actinotalea. The sequence continues at coordinate 7,776 of CAYQFJ010000131.1, forward strand.
TCGCGAACGCGCCCCACCAGAACCGGAGCCCGTAGGCGACGGTCAGCGCCGAGCCCAGGACCATCGCGACCAGGACGACCACGCCCGGCGTCGTGCCGACGTCGTGCCACATGGCCTCGAGCGCGGCCTCCTTGGCGACGTACCCTGCGAACGGGGGCAGACCGATCATCGAGGCAGTCGCGAGCGCGGCGACGACCGCCGTGATGGGTAGCTCGCGGCCGACGCCGGTCAGTCGCCTCAGGTCACGGGTCCCGGTCGCGGCGTCGACCACGCCGACGGTGAGGAACAGGCTGGCCTTGAACATCGCGTGCGCGCCGAGCATGGCCAGGCCGGCGAGCGCCGCCTGCCGGGTGCCGAGCCCCACCAGGAGCACCAGCAGCCCGAGCTGGCTGACGGTACCGAAGGCGAGCACCAGCTTGAGGTCGTACTGGCGCAGCGCACGGTAGCCCCCGAGCACGAGGCTCCCACCCCCGGCGACGATCACGATGCCCTGCCACACCGGTAGGTCCCCGAACCCGGGGGCGAACCGGGCGACCAGGTAGACCCCGGCCTTGACCATGGCCGCGGCGTGCAGGTA
>CAYQFJ010000132.1:0-8302 GCA_964416715.1 uncultured Actinotalea sp.
GGGGGGGGGGGGGGGGGGGGGGGGGGGGGGGGGGGGGGGGGGGGGGGGGGGGCGTGGAACCATGTGGCGCATGGGATTCCTGCTGAGGGTCATCATCAACGCGGTCGCGATCTGGCTCGCGACCCGCATCCTGGGCGGCCTGGACGTCGTCGGCGGCGAGGACACGCTCACCACCGTGATCGTCTTCCTCGTGCTGGCGCTGGTCTTCGGGGTGGTCAACGCGGTGGTCAAGCCGATCGTCAAGGCGATCTCGCTGCCGCTGTACATCCTGACGCTGGGCCTGTTCACGATCATCGTGAACGCGCTGATGCTCATGCTCACCGGCTGGCTGTCGGAGCAGACCGACTACGGGCTGCGGATCGACAACTTCGGCACCGCCGTGCTCGGTGGCCTGATCATCTCCGTGGTGAGCCTGATCCTCAGCATCGCGATCCCGGGCGCGCGCAAGAAGTAGTCGACTCCGCAGCGACCGGATACCGCCCGACGACGCACGCGCACGCACCGGTACCACGCACCTGAGGCGCGCTCACCAGACGCCACCGTCGGTGCGGACCGTCGTCGGGCGTTCCACCTGGACGCCGGTGTAGAACCGGGTGGTCGCCGTGGTCCCGGGTCCCCCGATGACGCCGTCGAGCGACCTGCGGAACGCCTGCACGGACGGGTCGTCCAGCTCGTCGACCCGGTCCCCCAGCCGGGCGTAGGTGCCGACGTCGTGCGCGGAGAGCGGGTTAATCGCGGCGGCGCGGTCGGCCGGGTCGGGCGAGTCCGCGAGGGACGCCCGGACGGTCGTGCGCTGCGGGTCGTCGGGGTTCGGTGCGCCGTCCAGCGCCCACACCAGGTCCTCCGCGCTCTCAAGGTGGACCGCCTGGACGCCCGGGGCCAGCTCGCCGTCCGCGTTGCCCACCGGCGAGCCGGCGGTGATCACCGTCGTCACCGAGAACTCCTCCTGCACGGCCGGGTCCTCGGCGAGCTGCATCGCGACCATCCCGCCCTGGCTGTGCCCGGCCAGCAGGACCGGCTCGTCCGGCGGCACACCGGCCGACCGCATGGCCTGACGCACCAGCTCGGCGACGTCGTTGTCCCGGCCCGCCATGGCGTCGAGATTCGTCCCGAGGTCCATAGGGTTCGCACCGTCCACCGGGGACCACTCCTGCGTGCCGGGGATGGTGACCACCCAGGACCTGGTGCCGTCCGGGTGGTCGAGACGCTGGACGCCGACCGTCCCGGGCGGTCCACCGGCCGCCGCGTCGCCGGGGCCGGTCGCCACCGGGTAGAGGGCGTCGACCTGGCGGAGCACGTCGCCGACCCCGCGTGGGGGTGGTGGGTTGCGCCGTGCCGCCGAGGGGCCGCGGCTCGACGTGCTCACCACCGGTGCGACGACCAGCCCGCGCGTCGGCGTCCCGAGCACGCGTCCACGCAGCCGCAGCACGGTCCCGAGCACGCCGGCCACCTCGGGCACCGGGGTCGGGTCACCCGGCAGCCGCCCGGGTGCGGCGCCCCGCACGAATGCCGCCATCCCGGCGACGGCGACCTCCACCGGGTCCCCCGTCAACCAGCTCAGGTCCGCCGTCCCGCGCCGCAGGGCGGCAAGAACCTGGCCGAGGGCCGTGAACGGGTCGTGGAGCCCTGCGGCGGGCCCGCGATGCACCACGCCCGAGGGCCCGGGCAGCGGAGCGACCGTCATCAGCATCGTGTTCACCGCCCACAGCGGCCACGACCCGGCGGTGGGCATCCGGCCCACACCGCCCAGCCCTCCGACCACGACCAGCGAGCCGGCGACGACGGTACCCAGAGCGGTCGCCGCCGCACCGGTCAGCGCGGTGAGCAGCCAGACCCGCGGACCGGCCTCCCCGAACAGCTGACCCGCCACGATCAGCCGCCGACGCCACTGCTCGGTGGCCTCCAGCTCCGCCCGTGCGTAGATCGCGGCGACCGACCGCAGGTCCCCGGCCAGCCCTCGGCAACGTTCGGACCGTGCGCGGAGCCCCGCCGACGGCGAGAGCAGCGGCGAGCAGGCCGACCACGCGGGCTCCGCCGTCCACGGCGACCAGCGGGAGGCGTCGTCGATCACGCCCGACAGCTCCCGCATCCGCGCAGCAGCGCCGGCCAGCTCGGCGGCGGTCCGCTCGAGCGTGACGGCCGCGACCAGGAGATCTTCCAGTCGGGCCCGCGTCCCCCCGGCGCCACCGTGCACGGTCAGCTCCGACGAAGACGCCGCCGCCGCGCTCACATCGCCGCCCCGCGGCCGTCACCGCCGAGTGCCGCCGCGCTCGCGTCGTCGCAGCTGCGGGTGTGTCGCAGCACGGCCAGCCACGACTCCGCGGTGGCGGACTCCAACCGCACCAGGCCGCGAGCCGTCTCGTCGAGCAGCGCGCGGTACCGGTCGGCCGCCGCCGAGACCCAGTCGGTGCGGTCGGCGGCGGCGAGCCCGAGCCGGGCCTCGGCGAGCGCCTGGTCGATCTGGGTCAGCAGCGCCGTCGCCCGCGGCGTCAGGCGTTCCGGACCGCCCCCTGCCTGGTCCCAGCCCACCGAACCCCCGCCCGCCGACGATCAGGGTCCCGAGGCTCGGGACCGTCCCGCACGTTAGGCGGCTCGCCCGCCGTCCCCCGGAACGGGACCCACGCCTTGTTGACACCCGCGGCGAGCGAGCGACTGTGGACCCCCGCTCCACGACCGGACGTCAGCCCTCGGGCCCCCCGTGCCGGCGCAGCCAGGACCGTGGCACGGCGACGAGCGTGACGACCACCACGGCGACCACCGCGACCACACGCAGCCAGGGCTGCCCGGCGATCCCACCGGCCTCGCCGGCGCGGAACCACACCACGGCCAGCAGCAGTCCCTGCACCACCACTTGGATCCCCAGCACCGACCGCGCCGACCGCATCAACACCGCCACCTCGACCAGCCCGCGCCAGGCCACGTGCGCGGCGAGCGCCGACGACCGCACCATCAGGTGCGTGCACAGCACGAGGACGCCGAGCCGCACCCACCCGCCCGTCGCCGCGGCACCGCGGGCGCCCCCGGTCCCGGTGCCCAGCAGGTCCGGGCCGGCGAAGACCACCAGCCCCACCAGGAGCAGCAGCGGTGCGACGACCGGTCGCTGCGGCCAGATCACCAGCGCGACGCCGCCCAGGGTGAGCAGCACGAGGACCGCCGGTCCCGCGTCGAGCACCACGCCGCACGCCACCGCGAACACCGCGGGGAACGCGCGCACCACGACACCGGACACCGCGCGGCCCAGGGGCAGCTCGATGCCCGGCGGCCGCGGCGGCGTCGGCGGCTCACCCGGCCCGGACGGCGCGGCCGGACGCATCCCGAGCAGCTCCCGGACCCGCTCGCGCCAACGCCCAGGGCGGCGCGCGGTCACCGGGCGGACACCCTCCGGCCACGCCGCCGACCCGCTCACCGACCCACCCCCGGGTGCCGCTCCGCGACCCGGGACAGCAGCAGCAGCTCCACGGCCGCGTCGTCGCTGCGGGCACCGGTCCACCGCACCAGCTCCACACCGGCGCGCCGCATCTCCGCCACCCGGTCCTCTCGCTCGATCCGCACGATCCGCAGCGCCAGCCGACCGCGCTGGTCCAGCCGGCCGCGACGCAGCCGAGGCAGCACGTCGACCGCGACCACCCGGTGCCCCGAGCGTCGCCAAGTCAGCGCCAGCCGTGCCGGCTCGGGGTCCAGGAACGTGGAGAACAGGTAGACCAGCCCGGCCGCCGGGAGCCGGGGCGGGCGCAACCGGCGTCGTGGGTCGCCCTCGGGGGCGAGCACCGCGAGCTGGTGCACCACCCGGTCCAGGTGCCGTCGCCCGGTCCCGGCCCGCAACCCGCGCCGCCGCACCCCCAGGTCCTCCACGCCGACCCGGTCCCCGGAGCCGAGGTAGGCCTGGGCGACCGTCGCCGCGGCGATCCGTGCGAGGTCGAGCGAGGTGGCGTCGTCGGGCCGGATGGGCAGGACGCCGCTCCAGGTGGCCGGATCGGGCCCGACGTCGTCCCGCGAGTCGACCACGAGGGTCACCGCCGCCTCCCCCAGGGCGAGGGTGCGCCGTACGTACAGCTCGTCCTCGCGCCGTCCGGTCGAGCGCCGCGCCGTCGCCTTCCAGTCGACCCGTCGCAGACTGTCCCCGGCGCCGAGGGGGTGGACATCACGTAGGTCACCGCCCTCGCCGGGGCGCCGCGACCGGTGCTGACCGCTGAGCCCGCGCAACCGTGCCGGCAGCGGGAACCCCGGCAGGAACCGGGCGCGCGGCAGCACCAGGACCCGCTCGGCCGGCCGCATCCCGACCGGCCCGGTGAGCCCCGAGCCGCCGCCGATCCCCTGGTGCTCCACGGTGAACAGGTCCTGCGGGCCGGTCCGCACCGAGGCTGCGGTCAGGTCCAGCTCACGGGTGAGCGGCACGTCGACCAGCGCCTCGGCCGCGCCGTGCCCGGGGCGGGCGACCCGGAGCCGGACCGCGTCGGTCCCCGGCGGGGCCGCGAGCCGGAGCCGGGCGGCCAAGCCGTCCCCGGTGCGCTCGACGTCGGCCCAGATCTCACCGCGCGGACGGACCCACACCGCCCACAACGTCCCCACGACGGGCGCGACGGCGAGCACGGCCACGTCCGGCCGGCCCGCCAGGGCACCGAGCGCGAGCAGCACCAGCCCGGCCGCGAGGGTCCACACCTGGGGGCCGGACAGCAGCCACGGCCGCGGCGTCGCCGAACGCGTGGTCCGAGAGGTCACGAGAAGCTCATCGACTCAGTCCGACGCCGGGACCGCGGCCGGTCCGGCGACCTGGCCCACCACCTGCCGCACCACGTCCTCGGGGACGACGCCGGACGCCCACGCCGCCGGGGTCAGCGTGATCCGGTGCGCCAGGACCGGGACCGCGACCTCCTTGACGTCCTCCGGCGCGACGAACCGTCGACCGGACAGCACCGCGAGCGCCCGGGCGACCAGCACCAACGTCTGCGAGCCGCGCGGCGAGGCCCCGACCTCGACCGCGTCGTGCCGCCGGGACGCCGCCGCCAGGTCCACGCAGTACCCGACGACGTCCGGGTCCACCCGCACCCGCTCGACCGCGGCCTGCATCGCCAGCAGCGTCTCGGCGTCGACCACGCGTGCGACCGGGGCGGCCTCCTGGCGACGCTCGAGCCGCCGGGTGAGCACGTCGACCTCGGCGTCCCGGTCGGGGTAGCCGACGGCGAGGCGCACCATGAACCGGTCGAGCTGGGCCTCCGGCAGCGGGTAGGTGCCCTCGTACTCCACCGGGTTCGAGGTCGCCATGACGTGGAACGGCTCACGCAGCGGATAGGTCGCGCCGTCCACGGTGACCTGACGCTCGGCCATCGCCTCCAGCAGCGCCGACTGCGTCTTGGGCGCGGTCCGGTTGATCTCGTCGGCCAGCAGCAGCCCGGTGAACACCGGCCCCGGCCGGAACCGGAACGCGGACGTCGCCGGGTCCCACACGCTCGAGCCGGTGATGTCCGCCGGCAGCAGGTCGGGGGTGCACTGGATGCGCTGGAACTCCAGGCCCAGCGCGGTCGCCAGGCTCCGCGCCGCGAGCGTCTTGCCCAGCCCCGGCACGTCCTCGAACAGGACGTGCCCGCCGGCGAGGATCGCCGCGAGCCCCACCCGCAGCGCGGAACGCATGCCGACGACGGCGGTGCCCACCTCGGTCAGGACGTCCGTGGCGATCCGGGCGACGTCGTCGGGGGCGGTCTGGGTGTCGGTCACGAGGTGGGCCTCTCGGGTGCTCGTCCGGGTGCTCGGTCCGGAGGTCGGTCGGGTGGGGATGGTCGGAGTCGTTCGAGGACGTCGACGCAGTGCGCTACGTCCCGCAGTGACGGCATCCAGCCGCCGCGGGTGGTCAGGGTGCGCCAGGCGCGCTCGCCGAGCAGCTCCCGCGCACGGCCGTGGGGCTCGTCGTCGGTGTCCCGGTCGGGTCGGAAGGCGGTCTCGGCCGGCAGCAGGACCCCCACGGTCGCCAGGCGGCGCGCGGCCACCCCACGCAGCCGGCGTACCGAGGCCTCGGCGACCCGCCCGTCCCGGCCGATGAGCGACCAGGTCAGCGTGGCGACCTCAAGACGCGTCCCGTCGGAGACGCTGAGGTCCGCCGGCGGGAACTCGTGCGCCTCGCCCGAGCCGAGCACGACGGCGACGACGCCGATCACCAGGGCGATCAGCCCGACCAGCAGTGCGTCGGCCGGGCCGAGCCCGACCACGAGCGCCAGCAGACCGACGCCGGGTCCGATGACGAAAGGGCGTACGTCGAGGTCGCGCAGCACGGACCTCATGGCCGGTCCTCCGGTGCCGGTCCGTCCGCGGCCGGAGGTCCGTCGTCGGGTGTCTGCCCGTCTTCCCCGATCGTGTCGACCAGGGTGCGCACCGCGGCGGTGGCGACGGCGACGTCGTCGGGCGCGAGGTGCTCCTGGCCGAACCGGGCGCGCAGGTACAGCCCGAGCAGGCGGCGGGTGGCCGCGCGGTCGGCCGGGGTGTGGTCGAGCACCTCGACGGTGAACTCGGTCGGGGTCGCGGCCGGGTCGCGGGGTACACCGCAACGGGCGGCGGCCTCCTCGAGCGCGACCCAGGCGGCGATCACCGCGTCCTGCGCGCTCCGTGCGGCCCGGAGCCGCGCGTCCGCGTCGCCCAGGCCCGCGAGCAGCGTCGGCAGGTCCGGCTGCAGCCCGACGGCGCCGACGACGTCGCCCGGGTCGGGCCCCTCCTCGTCCGGGCCCCCGTCCTCGAGCGGGACGGGACGGTTGCGCCACCAGCGCAGCAGGAGGAAGCCCACGCCGGCGAGCACGAGGGTCAGCAGGGTCAGCCCCAGCCAGGTGAGGTCCCACGGCTCGACGTCCATCTCGCGGATCGTCTCCAGCAGCGGGTCCGGCGGCGGGACCGCGGGCAGCGACTCCGGCGGCGGCGCGGGCGGGACCGGAGCGGTCTCGCGGGTCTGCGGGTCCCACGGCCCGGCGAGCGCGGCGGCGACCAGCACCAGCGCGATCAGGGCGAGGACGAGCACGGCGCGCTGCATCGGGCCGGGACCACCGCCGGAGCCCTCCCCGGGCGCAGGACGGCGATCACCGCGACCCTGCGCGGTGTCCGTCGACGACGTCCGGTCCACCCCGCCATCATGGCCCGTCGGGGGTGACGGTGTGCCGCACCGTCATCACTCCGATGACCCTCGGACTGCGCGGAGCCGGTTACTGGTGATGCTGGTGGGGCGAGAGTGACGCCTCGTCTGCCCCACCAGCCACTTCTGTCACAGGCTCCGCGCGATCCGAGGGCCACGCCGTCCGACGGAGCCCTTCTTGTCACGTGCGCCGCCCGCCCGCCGGGCCGTGGAAGGATCGGCGGCATGTCGTCGAACACCCCGAAAGCAACTCGCCGGTCGCTGGCCGACGTCGCCCCGCCGATCGCGCTCGGGCCGCTGGACGGGCGCTACCGGGCCGTCGTCGCACCGCTGGTGGACCACCTGTCCGAGCCGGCGCTCAACCGTGAGCGCGTGCACGTCGAGGTGGAGTGGCTGATCCACCTCACCTTCGCCCAGGTGGTCCCGGGTGCTCCCGTGCTGTCCGACGCCGACCGCGCGTACCTGCGCGACGTCGTCACCTCGTTCGACGCCGGGACGATCGCCGAGCTCGCCGCGACCGAGAAGGTCACGGTGCACGACGTCAAGGCCGTGGAGTACCTGCTCAAGGACCGGATCGCCCGCGCGCCCGAGGTCCTGGGCCCGGACACGAACCTCCCCGCGGTCGGCGAGCTCGTGCACTTCGCCTGCACCAGCGAGGACGTCAACAACCTGTCGTACGCGCTCATGGTGCGCGACGCCGTCCAGGACGTCTGGCTCCCGGCCGCACGCGACGTCGTCGGCCGGCTGGGGCAGATGGCGCGGGAGCACGCGCAGGTGCCGATGCTGGCGCGCACCCACGGACAGCCGGCCACCCCGACGACGCTCGGCAAGGAGCTCGCGGTGCTGGCCCACCGGTTGCGGCGGCAGGTGCGGCGGATCGAGTCGGCCCAGTTCCTGGGCAAGCTCAACGGCGCCACCGGGACGTACGGCGCGCACCTGGCCGCGGTGCCCGATGCGGACTGGGTCGAGGTGTCGCGGACCTTCGTCGAGGGCCTCGGGCTGACCTGGAACCCGCTGACCACGCAGATCGAGTCGCACGACTGGCAGGCGGAGCTGTACGCCGACGTCGCCCGGTTCAACCGGGTGCTGCACAACCTGGCGACGGACGTGTGGACCTACATCTCGCTCGGCTACTTCGCGCAGGTGCGGGGGCAGGGGACGGTCGGGTCCTCGACCATGCCGCACAAGGTCAAC
>CAYQFJ010000133.1:0-8284 GCA_964416715.1 uncultured Actinotalea sp.
GCATCGACCCGGTGAAGTGCAGGTGCAGGTGCGCCTTGGGCAAGGTCACCAGATCGCGCACCGGGACAGTCTGCCAGCGCCGCCCGGCGGGGGCGCCCGCAAGATGAGAGTTCTCTCATGAACCTCTCACCCCGGCTCCACCGCGCGCGGGTGGACTGGGCCGCATGCTCACAGGTGCCGTGCCCGCCGACCCCGCGCGCGCCGTGTCGGCAGCCGAGCGCGAGACCGAGGACCTGGCGCTGCTGACCGGTCCGGATGCCGGGGGCCTGCTCACCGCGGTGCTCGACGCCGAGGGGGTCGACCTCGACTCCTGGGCGGTCCACCAGGTGCACCACCGTCCCGGCGTCGGGGTGACCGTCGGCTACACGGTCGGCTGGCGGGCACGGCCCGGCCAGGCGACCGGGGAGGAGTACCTCCTCGCCACGAGCGCACCGCTCCCCACGCGCGCTTTCCTCACGCGTGCGTCCTCGGGATCCGCGGGCGCGACGCCCGCGGGTTTCCCCCCGGACGAAGACGCTTCCGACGACGGCGTGCCCACCCCGGCCGACGGAGTCGCCGTCGTGCACGTGGGCGGGCGCACGCTGCACGTCTGGCGCCATCCGGCGGACCCCGCCCTTCCGGCCCTCCCGCGCGCCTCGGACACGACGTCGGTCGCCGCACTGCTGGGCACGGACGACGTCCAGCTCGAGCTGGTCGCCTACCGCCCGCTGCGTCGTGCGGTGCTCCGGGCCTCCACGACGACGGACCTCGCCGTGCACCCCACCGTGCAGCCGACGGTCCACTACCTGAAGGTGGTCCGTCCGCACACCGCCACGGCCCTGCACCGTCGTCACGAGCTGCTGCTCGAGGCCGGCGTCCCGGCCGCCCGCACCCGGTTGCTGGCGGACGGGCTGATCGTGATGGACGAGCTGTCCGGCACGCCGCTGACCGATGCGCTCGCCGCCGACGGCGCGGCCGGCCTTGCACCGACCGCGGTCGTCGACCTGCTCGACCGGCTGCCCGCGTCGCTGCTGGACATGCCTCGGCGCCCCTCGTGGTCCGAGAACGTCGAGCGGTACGTCACCGCCGCGACGGCCGCGCTGCCCGAGCAGGCCGACCGGATCTCCGCACTCGGCCGGCAGGTCCGCGAGCTGGTGGACGCCGGGGACGTCGGCCCGGTCGTGGCCGGCCACGGCGACCTGCACGACGCCAACCTGCTGCTCGACGTCTCGACCCCGGGAGCGAGCGCCATCGTCGGCCTGCTCGACGTGGACACCGCCGGACCGGGGCACCGCGTGGACGACCTCGCCTGCATGCTCGGTCACCTGAGCGTGCTGCCGGTCATCGCGCCGGACGTGCACCACCGGGTCCCCGCGACGGTGGCCCGGTGGTGCGCCGACTTCGAGACGCGCGTGGACCCGGTGGCGCTGCACGCGCGGTCGGCGGCCGTCGCGCTGAGCCTGATCGCGGGCTCGCACCAGCAGTTCCCCGACGCCGACCCTGCCGGCTGGATCGACGTGGTGCAGGCGTGGGTCGACGGCGCCCGCGAACGCCGCACCGCACCGCCCGCCTTCCTGAGAGACCTCTCATCGTCCCGTCCCGGCCCTCTCATCGACGGCCACCAGAGTGAGGACATCAGCCAGAAGCAGAGCTCGAACCAACAGCTCGCACCACACGACCAGCCAGGAGAGAAGAAGCCATGAGCACCATGCGAAACGTCTTCGTCGTAGCCAGCGCCGTCGGCGCTATCGGCGTGGGCGCCTCGGCCGCGCTCGGCGCCGGCCCCTTCGCCGGCCCGGCCGCGGAGGACCTCGGTCCTTCGATCACCAGCGAACCGCAGGTCGGCCAGAGCCGCCCCACCGCCGGCCCGTCGGTGGACAGCCGGATCAACCCGACGACGATCTCCGCGGGCAGTGCGGTGACCACCGTGACCGCGGCGAGCGCCGTCTCGGCCCAGTCGACCCCCAGCCCGACGACGCCGCCCAGCCCGGCCAGCCCGACGAGCCCGCCCAGTACGCCCAGCCCGGTGAGTGCGCCCAGCCCGGTCTCCGCGCCGAGCCCGGCCTCCGTGCAGTCGGCCGCCAGCGCCGCCTCGGCCGACTGACCCAGAACCCCGGTTCGACCGCGGGCCCGTCCGGAAGCTCTCGGGCGGGCCCGCAGTCGTGTCCGCACCGCTACGGGACGTCCGGTGACCGTGCGCGCGCGCCACGACGCGGCCGGTCAGGTCCGGGTCCGCCCGTCGGTCAGACCCGGTCCGGGTCCACCAGGCGGTAACCCATGCCCCGCACCGTGACGACCCGCTCGGCACCGATCTTCTTGCGCAGGTACCGCACGTACACGTCCACCACGTTCGACCCGGGGTCGAAGTCGTACCCCCAGACCCGGGACAGCAGCTGCTCGCGGCTGAGCACCTGGTCGGCGTTGCGCAGGAAGGACTCCAGCAACGTGAACTCGCGTGCCGAGAGGTCGACCGTCCGGTCGTCGACGGTGGCCTGCCGGGTGCGCAGGTCGAGCGCCAGGTCGCCGTGGCGCAGCACGGTCGGCTCGTTCCCGGTCCCGGTGTCCGTGCGTAGCCGCAACCGCACCCGGGCCAGCAGCTCCTCGAACCGGAACGGCTTGGCCATGTAGTCGTCCGCCCCGCCCTCGAGACCGGCGACCGTGTCGTCCACGGACGCGCGCGCGGTGAGGATGATCACCGGCAGCGCGCTGCGCGCCGCACGCAGCCGGCGGAGCACGGTGAACCCGTCCTGGTCGGGCAACCCCAGGTCGAGGATGAGCAGGTCGACCTCGCCGCTGAGCGCCAGGTCGTAGGCCTCCAGGCCGGTTCCGACGACGATCGGCGTGTACCCGGCCGAGCGCAGGCCCTTGGCGACGAACGAAGCGATGCGCTCCTCGTCCTCGGCGATCAGGATCTGGCTCACGGCTCTCCCCGGGGGTCCTGTGCGGCCGACGCCGGTCGAGTCGCACCTGGGTCGTCGGCCATGGTGCCGGGTCGGGCGCCATCGGGCCCGCCGTCCACACTCAGCGGCAGGTCGATCGTGAAGTGCGCACCGGAGGTCGACGGCTCGAGCCGCACCTCGCCGTCGTGCGCGCGGGCGATGGCGCCGACGATCGCCAGCCCCAGCCCCGAGCCCTCGGCCCTGCTGGTCGCCTGACCGCGGGCGAACCGCTCGAAGATCCGCTCGGCCTCGTCGTCGGGCACGCCGGGCCCCTCGTCCTGCACGCCGAGCAGCAGCCGGCCGCCGCGCACCCGGCTGGACAGCCGGATCGCGCCGTGGTCCGGGGAGAACTTCGCGGCGTTGGCGGCGAGCTGCAACCACGCCTGGGTGATCCGCTGGGCGTCCAGCCGGGTGGTGACCTCCGCCCGGTCGGAGACGAGCCAGCGCTGCGGGCCGAGCGCCCGCGCCTTGTCCAGCACCTCGTCGGTGAGCGGGCCGACATCGGTCGGCGTGGCCCGCACGAAGTCCGGGTGGGTGCTGGTGGCCAGCAGCAGCAGGTCGTCGACCAGCCGGTGCATGCGGTCGAGCTCGTCGATGACGAGTGTCTGGGTGCTGCGCACCTCCAGCGGATCCTCGGGGTCCAGCAGCTCCAGGTGCCCGCGGACGATGGTCAGCGGGGTGCGGAGCTCGTGCCCCGCGTCGTCCAGAAGGCGGCGCTGTGCGGCGAAGGCCGTCTCCAGCCGGTCCAGCATCGAGTTCGCGGTGCGCGCGAGGTCGGACAGGTCGTCGTTCCCGCTGACCGGGATGCGCTCGGACAGGTCCGAGTCGGTGATCCGGCGCGCGGTGTCCCGCAGCAGCCGGATCGGTGCGAGCAGGCGACCGGCCACGATCCAGCCGGCGACCCCCAGCACCACCAGCGCGGCGAGCGCGACGAGCGAGTACGTCCGGTAGCTGCGCACCAGCTCGTGGTGCCGGGCCTCACGGTCGACGGCGTACTGCACCGCACCGCCGTCCGGGTCACCCGGGACGCTGACCGGGATCGTGACGTGCCGATAGCTGCGGTCCGCGGTGTACAGGGTGCGGACCCGCACCGTGTCGTCGTCCTCGGCCGCGAGCGCGAGCTCGACCAGCCCCGGTTCGTCCTCGATCCGCAGGTCGGTGCTCGACGGCGCGACCAACGCGACCCGCCCGTCGACCACGCCGAGCACACCCTCCTCGGCGGCCGGTGCGGTCCGCTGCATCGCGGTGTAGATCAGGTCGCGGACGGTGGTGAAGTCGGCGCCCGTGGCCGGGTCGACCCCGTCCTGCGCCAGGATCCGGAACTCCTCCAGGTGCCGGGCGAGCTGCTCGTCGATCGTTCGGTCCACGTACTGGCGCTGGATCAGGTAGGCGCTGGTCCCCGCGACGGCCATGCCCAGCGCCGCCAGGCTGACGACGGCGGCCAGCACCCTGGTCCGGACGGTCAGCCGGGGACGGCGCAGGCGCGGGCTCACCCGCCGAGTATCCCGTGCACTGATGAGACGCGTATGAGAACCGGCTACCGCGCCTCGGCGAGCAGCGACTGGAGGCGGCCGACCCCCTCGACCAGGTCGTCGTCACCCAGCGCGTAGGACAGCCGCAGGAACCCGCTGGGGCCGAACGCCTCGCCCGGCACGACGGCGACCTCGGCCTCGTCCAGGATCAGGGCGGCCAGCTCGCTCGACGTCGTGGGCGTGGTCCCACGGATGGTCCGCCCGAGCACCCCCTCGACCGACGGGTAGGCGTAGAAGGCACCCTTCGGCGTCGGGCAGACGACACCGTCGATCGCCGAGAGCATCTCGACCATGGTGCGCCGACGCCGGTCGAAGGCGGCTCGCATCTGCTCGACGGCGGACAGGTCACCGGCCAGGGCGGCGACGGCGGCGCGCTGGGAGACGTTCGCCACGTTCGAGGACAGGTGCGACTGGAGGTTGGTGGCCGCCTTCGCCACGTCCTTCGGTGCGATCAGCCAGCCCACCCGCCAGCCGGTCATCGCGTAGGTCTTGGCGACACCGTTGAGCACGATCGTGGTGTCCGCGAGCTCGGGCACCGCTGCGACCATCGGGGTGAACTCGGCGTCGTCGTACCGCAGGTGCTCGTAGATCTCGTCGGTGACGACCCAGATGCCGTGCTCGAGCGCCCAGCGGCCGATGGCGGCGGTCTGCTCGGGGGAGTAGACCGCACCGGTGGGGTTGGACGGGGAGCAGAACAACACGGCCTTGGTGCGCTCGGTGCGCGCGGCCTCGAGCTGCTCGACGGTCACCAGGTAGTCCTGGTCCACTCCCGCGAAGACCTCGAGGGGTGCGCCACCGGCCAGCCGGATCGCCTCCGGGTAGGTGGTCCAGTACGGCGCCGGGAGCAGCACCTCGTCGCCCGGGTCGACGATCGTGGCGAACGCCTCGAAGACGGCCTGCTTGCCGCCGTTGGTGACCAGCACCTGCGCCGGGGCGACCTCGTAGCCGGAGTCACGCAGCGTCTTGGCGGCGATCGCCTCGCGCAGGTCCGGCAGGCCGGCGGCGGGTGTGTAGCGGTGGTTCGTCGGTACCGAGCACGCGGCGATCGCGGCGTCCACGATGTACTGCGGCGTGGGGAAGTCGGGTTCACCGGCGCCGAAGCCGATGACCGGACGGCCGGCGGCCTTGAGCGCCTTGGCCTTCGCGTCGACGGCCAGCGTGGCCGACTCGGCGATGGACCCGACACGGGTGGAGATCCGCCCGTGCGGTGTGCCTGCGTTCGTTGCTGACGGTGCTTCGTTGGTCGGGATGCTCGACGGGTTCACCGGCACATTCTGGCAGAGGAGGCGCCGGCCGATGACCGGTCCGCGCGCCGTCGGGGCACCGTTGTCCGTATCGTGGTCGGGGTGAGGGGCGTTCGACCCAGGTGCCTCGACCACGTACACTCGACCGCTGGTGGTTGACGTCCACCATGCTGTCGCGTGCCCGCGTGCAAGTCCGCCGGGAGCGCGTCGGCACGAAGGGCAGTGGCGCAATTGGTAGCGCACCGGTCTCCAAAACCGGCGGTTGTGGGTTCGAGTCCCTCCTGCCCTGCTCGGGTGCACGGCCGCGCGACGGGCGTGCACGTGACGGGACGACCCAGGGCACGACGACGTAGGGAACGACAGTGAGCGACTCCGCACGAGCACAGGCCTCCGGGGCCGAGGGCTCGGACCGGGCTGCGCGCAAGCAGGGCAAGTCGCGCCAGCCCGAGCGGCGCGGCCTGTTCGCGCGGATCACGGTCTTCGTACGGCAGGTCATCGCCGAGATGAAGAAGGTGGTCCAGCCGACCCGGCAGGAGCTGATCCAGTTCACCTCGGTCGTGCTGGTGTTCGTCGCGGTGATGATGGCGTTCATCACCGTGGTGGACCTCGGCGCCGGGTCCCTCGTCGGATGGGTCTTCGGCTGACGTCCCGGCCGACGACCCCGTCCAACGTAGTTCTGTCCAGCACAGTTCCACCGGAGCTCCCACGGAGCACGGTCAGCAGCAGAAAGCAGGTTCACCCCGTGTCGCAAGAGTCGCTGGAGCCGACCGACCCCGACCAGACCCCGGTCGAGGCGGACGCCGCCGCCGCCGATTCCGCCGAGGCCGAGCCGCAGTCCGCCGCCGAGGTGCCCGCGCCGGAGCCGACCGTGCAGGACGAGGCGCAGGACGAGGTGCAGGTCGAGGTGGACGCACAGGACGACGCCGCCGCGGACGGTGAGGCCGAGGAAGAGGTCGACCCGGCCGCCGAGTTCAAGGCCGAGCTGCGCCGTCTGCCGGGTGAGTGGTACGTGATCCACTCGTACGCCGGCTACGAGAACCGCGTGAAGGCGAACCTGGAGAACCGGACCCAGAGCCTGAACATGGAGGACTACATCCACCAGGTCGAGGTGCCCATGGAAGAGGTCACCGAGATCAAGAACGCCCAGCGCAAGGTCGTGCGGCGGGTGCGGATCCCCGGTTACGTGCTGGTCCGGATGGACCTCACCGACGAGTCGTGGGGCGCCGTCCGGCACACTCCCGGGGTCACCGGCTTCGTCGGGCACACCCATCAGCCGGTCCCGCTGACCCTCGACGAGGTCTTCTCGATGCTGGCCCCGACGATGGTGCCCGCGGCGGAGAAGGCCACCGCCACGGCGGCAGCGGCCCCGGCCATCGCGGTCGACTTCACGGTGGGCGAGTCGGTCACCGTCACCGACGGCCCGTTCGACACCCTCCCGGCGACGATCTCCGAGATCAACGCCGAGGGTCAGAAGCTCAAGGTTCTCGTCTCGATCTTCGGCCGGGAGACTCCGGTCGAGCTCTCGTTCAACCAGGTCGCCAAGATCTGAGCTGAGCGGGACTGCCACCGCGCACCCGCGGTGGCGATGCAACCGGGTCATCGCCCACGGCGTCGGCCCACGACAACACGGAAGGCATCATGCCCCCCAAGAAGAAGGTCGCCGGCCTGATCAAGCTCCAGATCAACGCCGGTGGGGCCACCCCCGCACCGCCGATCGGGCCCGCACTGGGCCAGCACGGCGTCAACATCATGGAGTTCTGCAAGGCGTACAACGCCGCGACCGAGTCGCAGCGCGGCAACGTCGTGCCCGTGGAGATCACGGTTTATGAGGACCGGTCATTCGACTTCATCCTCAAAACCCCGCCCGCGGCTGAGCTCATCAAGAAGGCTGCCGGCGTGAAGAAGGGCTCGGCCACTCCGCACACCGCGAAGGTGGGCACGCTCTCGAAGGAGGCGCTGCGCCAGATCGCCGAGCAGAAGCAGCAGGACTTGAACGCGAACGACATCGAGGCGGCCGAGAAGATCGTGGCGGGCACCGCTCGTTCGATGGGCATCACGGTCGCGTCCTAGCCGCTACCCCCGTGGGTCGAGTAGCGCGAAGCGCGTGTCGAGACCCGGTGGGTCGAGTAGCGCGAAGCGCGTATCGAGACCGCGGCCGGAACCCGTGGGTCGAGTAGCAGCAAAGCCGCGTATCGATCGGAACCCTTGGGTCGAGTAGCAGCGAAGCGCGTATCGAGACCCAACAACTGAACAAACCCGCTGCCAGCGGAAGGTGGGAGAGCCGGCCAGGCTCACTAACCACGAACTCGAATCAGGAGACGACAACATGGCAACCAAATCCAAGGCCTATCGCGCCGCCGCCGAGAAGATCCAGCCCGGCAGGTACTACAGCCCCGACGAGGCCGTAGAGATTGCGAAGCAGACAGGTTCGGCGAAGTTCGATTCAACGGTCGAGGTCGCGCTCAAGCTGAGCGTCGACCCGCGCAAGGCCGATCAGATGGTGCGCGGCACGGTCGTGCTGCCGCACGGCACCGGCAAGACCGCGCGCGTGATCGTGTTCGCGACGGGCCCGGCGGCGGACGCGGCCCGC
>CAYQFJ010000134.1:0-8174 GCA_964416715.1 uncultured Actinotalea sp.
CCCCACCGTGCTTCTCGCCGGCGTAGGCGACCACGTCGAGCGTGCTCATGACCAGGCCTGCACCGTTGCCGATGATCCCGACCGAGCCGTCGAGCTTGACGTAGTTGAGGTCGTTCTCCTTGGCCTTGGCCTCCAACGGGTCCGCCGCGGCGGCGTCCTCGAGCGCGGCGTGCTCGGGGTGGCGGAAGTCGGCGTTGTCGTCGAGGGTGACCTTCCCGTCCAGCGCGACGATCGCACCGCTACCGGTGCGCACCAGCGGGTTCACCTCGACCAGGGTGGCGTCCTCGGCGTCGTACACGGTCCAGAGCTTCTGGATCACCTCGGCGACCTTCGGGGCGACGTCGTCGGCGAAGCCGGCGGCCGCGACGATCTCCGCGGCCTTGGCGGCGTCGATCCCGACCCCCGGCTCGACGGGAACCTTGGCCAGCGCCTCGGGACGCTCGACCGCGAGCTGCTCGATCTCCATGCCGCCCTCGACGGACGCCATCGCCAGGTAGCGCCGCTCGGCCCGGTCCAGCAGCACCGAGAAGTAGTACTCCTCGGCGATGTCCGCGCCCTCGGCGACCATCAGCGTCCGGACGACGTGCCCCTTGATGTCCAGGCCGAGGATCTCCTCCGCGCGCTGGGCGGCCTCCTCCGGTGAGTGGGCGAGCTTGACCCCGCCCGCCTTCCCCCGGCCCCCGATCTTGACCTGGGCCTTGACCACGACGGTCCCGCCGCCGAGGCGCTCCGCCGCCTCACGAGCCTCCTCCGGCGTGCGGGCGACGATGCCGCCCAGCACGGGGACGCCGTGCTTCTCGAAGACATCACGTGCCTGGTACTCGAACAGGTCCACCCTGCTCCGCCTTCCCGTCGTCGCGCCGCACCCTCGCTGGTGCCACCCTCAGCGATGGTAGCCGTGGACGGTAAGTATCTTCACATCGAGAGACCCCGTCGGGGCAGAGCTCCGCCGAAGCGCGACCAGCCGCGTGGACCGTGCGCCCCGCCAGCGCCTTCGCGCCGGCGCCTGCACCGAGCGCGCGGACCGAGTGACTGAAGTTGCGCGTGGTGCCGATGTGACGTCACTCCAGCACCTCCAGCACCACGCGCAACACGCTCCGCGCCTTCTGAGGTCGACCGGAGAGCCCAGCGGGGCACTCGCGGTGGTTGAAGGTGACCGAGACCGTCAAGCGATCTTGACGCATCCAGGATTGTCAAGGTAGGTTGACGACATGAGCGCACACGGGGAGCAAAGCAGAGCTCAGGACCCTGCGGAGGTGGACACGATGGCGAGCGGGGCGACCGACGCCGACCCCGCCGTAGGACTTCGCGCCGTGCGGGCGCTGGGTGAGCTCGCGAACAGGCTCGAGGCGCTCCAGGTCGGGCGGGCCCGGGCGCTGGGCTGGAGCTGGCAGCAGATCGCCGAGGCGCTCGGCGTGAGTCGCCAGGCGGTCCACCAGAAGCACCGCTCCACACCCGTGCCGTCGCTCGCGCCGACGGCCCACCCCAGGAACGACCCCGCCACGCACCGAGAGGACTGATCATGTTCGAGCGCTTCACCAAGGACGCCCGCGAGACCGTCACCGGCGCCCAGTCCGCGGCACGCGAGCTGGGCGCCTCGTCGATCGGCTCCGAGCACCTGCTGCACGTCATCGTCCGGGCCGGCGGCCCCGTCGCGGACGCCATGGTCGACGCCGGCCTGGACCCCGGGGCACTGCGCCGGTCCCTGGCCGGCGCCGCCGACCCGCTCGACGCCGACGCCCTCGCCTCGATCGGCATCGACCTGTCGGCGGTCCGCGAGCGCGCCGACGAGGTCTTCGGTCCCGGCGCCCTCGACCGGACCTCCGCAGGGTCCCCACGGCGGGGGCACCTCCCGTTCACCAAGGACGCGAAGAAGGTCCTCGAGATCGCGCTGCGCGAGGCGATAGCACTGAAGGACCGGGAGATCCGCACGGACCACATGGTCCTGGCGATGGTCCGGATCAAGGACTCCGCGGCGCACCGGCTCCTCGTGGAGTCCGGCGCCGACCCGGCCGCGGTCCGTGCGCAGGTGCTCGCCCGGCGCCCGGAGGCCGCCTGACCGCGCGCCGCAAGACCGGCGAGGGGCGCACGGCGCAGGGACGCTGTCCGCGAAGCCCCACGACCGTCCACGGCAGGAGAGCCCGCTCAGCGGGCTCTCGACCTCAGAGCTTGGTGACCGGGGAGTAGCGCAGCAGGAGGCGCTTCGTTCCGTCGGAGCCGAAGTCGATCTTCGCGACGGCGTTCGCCCCGGCACCCTCGATGCCCACCACGGTCCCGACGCCGTAGGCGTCGTGGGTCACCTTGTCGCCGACGTCGAGGGTCGGGACCTCACCGGCCGGCCGCGGGGTGGCCGAGCCGAACCTCGCCCCCGTGCCCGACGACGACGTCGTGCGCTCGGTGGCCACCGCACCGGACCGTACGGGCCGGCTGCCCGACGCACCACCCGGACCGCCCGCCCCGCTCGAACCACCGGACCGGCCACGACCCCAGGCCGAGGCGCCACCACCCCAGCCGCTGCCGGCACCGCGCAGCACCGCCATCGACGACTCGCTGCGCCGCCAGTCGACGAGCTCCTCCGGGACGTCGTCCAGGAACCTGCTGGCCGGGAACTCGTTCGGCACACCCCACGCGGTGCGCACCGCCGCACGGGAGATGTAGAGACGCTCCCGAGCCCGGGTCAGACCGACGTAGGCGAGCCGACGCTCCTCGGCGAGCTGGTCCGGGTCCGCCAGGGAGCGCATGTGCGGGAACGTCCCGTCCTCCCAGCCGGTGACGAACACCACCGGGAACTCCAGGCCCTTGGCCGTGTGCAGGGTCATGAGGGTCACCACGCCCTGGTCGACCGCCGGCTCCGCCGCTTCGTCGTCCGCTCCCCCGGCCGTGTCGTCGGTGGGGATCTGGTCGGCGTCGGCCACCAGGGAGACCCGCTCCAGGAAGTCCGCCAGGTCGCCGTCCGGCTCTGCCTGCTCGAACTCGGAGGCCACCGCGTGCAGCTCGGCGAGGTTGTCGACCCGTGAGGCGTCCTGCGGGTCGTCGCTGGCGCGCAGCTCGGCCAGGTAGCCGGTCCGGTCCAGCACGGCGCCGAGGATCTCGGCCGGCCCCGCGCCCGATGCCGCGAGCTCACGCAGCCCGGCCATCAGCTCGGCGAACGTCCGCAGGCCGGTCAGCGCGCGGGTGCCCAGTCCCGGGGCCTCGTCGGCGCGGTCGAGCGCCGCGCCGAACGAGATCCGCTCTCGCTCGGCGAATCCGGCGACCATCGCCTCGGACCGGTCGCCGAGCCCGCGCTTGGGGACGTTGAGCACCCGGCGCAGGTTGACGTCGTCGTCCGGATTGGCAATGGCCCGCAGGTAGGCGATGGCGTCCTTGACCTCGCGGCGCTCGTAGAACCGGGTGCCGCCGACCACCTTGTACGGCAGGCCGACCCGGATGAGCACCTCCTCCAGCGCCCGGGACTGGGCGTTGGTCCGGTAGAACACTGCGACGTCGCCGGGTCGCACGCCCTCGGTGTCACCGAGCCGGTCGATCTCCTCGGCGACGAACCGCGCCTCCTCGTGCTCGTTGTCCGCGACGTACCCGACGATCTGCGGGCCGGCGCCGGCGTCGGTCCACAACCGTTTGGGCTTGCGGCCCGGGTTGTGGGAGATCACCGCGTTCGCGGCGGACAGGATCGTCTGGGTGGACCGGTAGTTCTGCTCCAGCAGGATGGTGCGGGCGTTCGGGTAGTCGGCCTCGAACTCCATGATGTTGCGGATCGTGGCGCCCCGGAACGCGTAGATCGACTGGTCCGCGTCACCGACGACGGTCAGCTCCGCGGGCGGCACCGCGCCGTCGCCGGCCTGCTGGTCCTTGGAGACCCCGGCGAGCTCGCGCACCAGCACGTACTGCGCGTGGTTGGTGTCCTGGTACTCGTCGACCAAGATCTGCCGGAACCGGCGACGGTAGTGCTCGGCGACGGCCGGGAAGGCCTGCAGCAGGTTGACCGTGGTCATGATCAGGTCGTCGAAGTCGAGCGCGTGCGCCTGACGCAGCCGCTGCTGGTAGCGCGTGTAGACCGCGGACAGCGCCTCGTCGAACTTGTTCGCGCCACCCGAGCTCGCGCCCGACGTCGTCGCGTACGTCTCCGGGTCGACCAGCTCGTCCTTGAGGTTGGAAATCTTGGCGGCCAGCGACTTGGCCGGGTACCGCTTCGGGTCCAGGTCGAGCTCGCGGGCGACCAGGGTGAGCAGCCGCTGGGAGTCCGCGGCGTCGTAGATCGAGAACGTGGAGCGCATGCCGAGGACCT
The DNA here is from genome assembly GCA_964416715.1 of uncultured Actinotalea sp. GTDB lineage: Bacteria > Actinomycetota > Actinomycetes > Actinomycetales > Cellulomonadaceae > Actinotalea. Next base: position 4,283 of record CAYQFJ010000134.1, read on the forward strand.
CGTGCTCGCGGCGCAGGATGCGCACGCACGCGGAGTGGAACGTCGAGACCCACATCGCCCGCGCCGCCGGCCCGACCAGGTCGGCGACCCGCTCGCGCATCTCCCCGGCGGCCTTGTTGGTGAAGGTGATGGCCAGCACCTCCGACGCGCGGACCTGCCTGGTGGCGAGCTGGTGCGCGATCCTGTGTGTGAGCACGCGGGTCTTGCCCGAGCCGGCACCCGCCACGATCAGCAGCGGCGAACCCGTGTGCAGCACCGCCTCCCGCTGCTGGGGGTTGAGCCCGACCAGCAGCGCCTCGGCCCGCTCGGCCCGTTCCTGCTCGGCCCGCTCCCGCTCGACCGCGCGCTCCTCCTCGGCCCGGGCCGCGTCGTCGTCCGACGCCTCGCGGTGCAGCGGCGTGATCGACGGAAGTCGGGCGCCGTCGGCCCGCTCCGGCCGGGGAGCAGAGGTGCGGTCGAGGCCGGGCAGCGGGAGGTCGGAGAAGAGCGTGTTCATGTTGGTCCCAGGGTAGGCGCGACCACCGACGGCCGGGTGCCGCGTCCGGGCGGACGGCGACCGGTCAGCGGCCGTCGGGCCAGCCGGTGCGGTCCGCGTCCGTGACGGTCCGCCGGACCACCGCGGGCACCCCGACGGCGATGCTGTTCGCCGGCACGTCCTTGGTCACCACGCTCCCGGAACCGATGATCGAGCCCTCGCCGATGGTCACACCGGGGTTGATCGTCACCCCGCCGCCGATCCAGCAGTCGTCGCCGATCACCACGGGCCGGGCGTAGCAGGCGCCCGCGCGGCGCTCGGCCGGGTCGACGGCGTGGTTGGTGGTGTAGACCGCCACGCGCGGGCCGAACAGCACGTGGTCCCCGATCGTGATGCCCCCGCCGTCGAGCATCACGCAGTCGAAGTTCGCGTAGAACCGGGCACCGACCCGGATGTTGAACCCGAACTCGCAGCGGAACGTCGGCTCGAGGTGGGCGCCGTCACCGACCTCGGCCAGGAGCCGGCGCAGGATCGCCTCGCGCTCGGCGGCCGGGCGACCGAAGGCGGCGTTGTACTCGTCGGTGAGCAGGACGGTCCGTTCACGCGCCCGGACCAGCTCGGGCGTGAGGTCGTCGTACATCTGCCCGGACAGCATCCGTGCCCGCTGCTCCCGCAGAGCGGATGTCGTCATCGGTCGATCTCCCGTCGGTCGCGGCGAATCGTGCTGCCCGCATCATTCACCAGTGGCCGGTGACCCGGACGTCGGTGAGCTCGGCGGTGCTCATCCTCCGGTCAGAAGGCGACCTCGATCGTCTCGTTCGCCTCGATGACCTCGCGCACCGCGTCGCTGCGGAAGGCCTCCTTCAGCGCCTGCGTCGCCTCGGAGTCCGCGTCCTGCTCACGGACGACGAGGTACAGCGCGAAGCGGTCGTCGAGCTCGGTAATGAGCCCGTCGTCCTCCGGGTTGAGACCGAGCGCGGCGATGTGCGAGGGCCACTGGTACACCAGGTCCGCCTCGTCGTAGGCGGCGTTCAGCAGCGGGATGCCGACCTGCAGGAACTCGAGCTCGAGCGGGTTGTCGACGATGTCGTCGACGTCCGCCTCGTACGGGTCGACCCCGTCGTCGAGAGCGATCAGGCCGGCGTCGGCCAGCAGCTTGAGCGCGCGGCCGCGGTTCGAGGCGTCGTCGGCGATCGCGACGGTGGCGCCCGGCGGCAGGTCGGCGATGTCGTCGACCGTCTTGGAGTAGAACGCGATCGTGAAGTTGTACACGGGCTGCACACCGGTCAAGGTCGCGTCGTTGCCCTCGTTGAAGGTCTCCATGTACGGCACGTGCTGGGAGAAGTTCGCGTAGACGTCGCCGGAGCTCAGCATGGTGTTGGCCGTGACGTAGTCGGAGACCTCGACGAGCTCGATCTCGTAGCCGTCGTCGACCGCGGTGGCCGCAGCCTCGACCACGTCGGTCATCGGCGACTGGACCGCCACGACCTGCAGAGTCCGCACGTCCGCGGACCCGTCGCCGCCGGAGGGTGAGCAGCCGGCGAGCACCAGGGCGGACGCGACGGCTGCGAGCGCGGCGGTACGAGGGGTGGATCGCACAGTGTTCCTTCTCTCTCGTGGAGGTCCGGGGCCGGCCCGGGTCAACGACGGTCGAGCCGCCGCGAGGTCCGGTGGCCGACCGCTTGGATCGCCAGCACGCAGATGATGGTGACGACGATCGCGAGATACATCAGGGCCTCGTTGTACTCCTGGTAGCCGTAGCGCATCGCGAAGTCACCGATCCCGCCACCGCCGACGACGCCGAGCACCGTCGAGTACGACAGCAGGCTGATCGCTGCCGACGTCAGGGCGTACACGAGGCCCGAACGAGCTTCCGGCAGTAGGAACTTGAAGACGGCCTGCCAGATTCCCGCCCCCATCGCCTGAGCGACCTTCGAGATGCCCGTCGGGAGCTCGCGCAGGATCTGCTCGGTCAGCCGCCCGTACACGGCGATCGCCACGATGCACAGCGGCAGGGTCGCCGCCTGCGTCCCGAAGCTGGTGCCCATGACCAGGCGCGTGAACGGGATGAGGAACACGACCAGCACGAGGAACGGGAAGGAGCGGACGACGTTGATGAACGCGTCGGTGACGGCCCACACGGTCCGGTTCTCGACCAGGCCGCCGCGCTGGGTGCAGAAGACCGTGACGCCCAGCGGCAGACCGACGAGCACCGCCGCGGCGAGCGAGACGACGAGCATGTAGCCGGTCTCGGTGAGCGCCTCGAGCATGTCGTCGCCGTACTCGGCGAGGAGGTCGGTGAGCCAGGTCATCCCATCAGCTCCCGTCGGACCTGCTCGCGATAGCTCGGCAGCGTGCGGTAGTCGGTCCGGGTGACGTCGAACACCTCGACGAGCCGGCCCTCCTCCAGCAGCGCCGCGCGGACGCACAGCGCCTTGACGACGTCCAGGTCGTGCGTGACGACGACGATCGTCGTGCCGAGCTCGCGCTGGGCCCGCTCGAGCACACCGAGGACGTCGGCGACCGTCTTGGCGTCGAGTGACGAGGTCGGCTCGTCGCACAGCAGCAGCGACGGACGCGACACGAGCGCCCGGGCGAGGCCCACGCGCTGGCGCTCACCACCGGAGAGCTGCGCCGGGAAGTGCCCGGCCCGGTGCGCGAGACCGACGAAGTCGAGCATCTCGTCGACCGCCACCGGCTCCTGGCTCCTGGTGCGGTTCGCGGTGCGGCGCTCGAGCTCGAGCGGCATGCCGACGTTGCGTCGCACGGTCCGGTTGCCGAGCAGGTGCACGCCTTGGAAGAGCACCCCGATGTCGCGCCGGAAGGTCCGCAGCTCGCCGCGACCGAGCGAGGGCACGTCGTGGTCCGCGACGCGGAGGGTGCCGGCGTCCGGCTTCAGGAGCCCGTTGAGCAGGTGCAGGAGCGTCGTCTTGCCGGCGCCGCTCTCACCGATCACACCGAAGATCTCGCCTGCGCGGATGTCGAACGTGACCCCGTCGAGCGCCGGGGTCGATGCACCGGGGTAGCGCTTGGTGACGCCGTCCAACGCGACGATCGTCCTGGCGTCACTCATCGACTCGCGCCGCTCCTCGTTGTCGTGGCCGGTGGTGTGCTGGTGCCCTTCTACAGCAGTCGCCGCGCCGCCGCCCACCTGGTCAGCTCGTGCCGGGAGGAGAGCTGGAGCTTGCGCAGCACCGCGGACACGTGCGTCTCGACGGTCTTGATCGAGATGAACAGCTCGGAGGCGACCTCGCGGTAGCTGTAGCCGCGGGCGATCAGCCGCATCACCTCGCGCTCGCGCGCGGACAGCCGGTCCAGCTCGTCGTCCCCCGTCGCCACGTCCCCCGCGCCGGTGCCGAAGGCGTCGAGCACGAACCCGGCCAGCCGCGGGGAGAACACCGCGTCCCCGCCGGCCAC
>CAYQFJ010000135.1:0-8170 GCA_964416715.1 uncultured Actinotalea sp.
GGCGGGCAAGGAGTACGGCTCCGGCTCGTCGCGGGACTGGGCGGCCAAGGGCACCAGCCTGCTGGGAGTGCGGGCGGTCATCGCGGAGAGCTTCGAGCGGATCCACCGCTCGAACCTGATCGGGATGGGTGTGCTGCCGCTGGAGTTCCCCGCCGGGCAGAGCGCCGAGTCGCTCGGGCTGGACGGGACGGAGACCTTCTCGATCAACGGCGTGACCGAGCTCGACGAGGGCCGGATCCCGCGGACGGTGGCGGTCACGGCGACGGCCGCCGATGGTCGCGAGGTCGCCTTCGACGCCGTGGTCAGGATCGACACCCCCGGTGAGGCGGACTACTACCGGCACGGGGGAATCCTGCAGTACGTGCTGCGCTCGCTGGTCTGACCGCCGGCGCCGGGCCGCTCAGTCCGTCAGCACCGCGGCCAGGGTGCGCCTCCCGAGGACCCGGTAGGCCGCGTCGTCGTCCGACCGGGTGAGCAGCGCCGTAGCGAACGACAGCGCCCAACCGCGGGAACGGCGCCAGACGGCGGCGTCCCGGGGGCGGGCCGCGGTGACGGCGTCCACGAAGCGTGCCCGGGTCTCGGTGTCGAACAGGGACCAGGCGACCGCGAGGTCCACCGCCGGGTCGCCCGCGGTCAGGTCCCCGAAGTCCACGACCGCGGCGAGCGTCCCGGCGTCGGACACCACGAGGTTCCCCGGGTGCAGGTCGCCGTGCAGCCAGACCGGGCGACCGTGCCGGACCGGTGCCTGCACGGCGTCCCGCCAGACGGCCTCGGCCCGGCGGCGTTCGTCCGGGGCGAGGACGGTGAGGCGTTCCCGCACGACGTCGTCGCGGGCGGCCAGCGGCACCCCCCGGAACGGGTTGACGGGGTGGTCGGGCGGTGCGGGGACGTGCAGGGCGCCGAGGAACCCCGCCAACCCCGTGATCAGACCGGCGGCCGGCTCGAGGCCCAGGTCGATCGCGTGCCGGCCGGTGAACCACGGCACCACGCTCCAGTGCCAGGGGTACCCGTGCCCGGGGACACCCACTCGAACCGGCACCGGCACCGCGACGGGCAGCCGCGGTGCGAGGACCGGCAGCCAACGTTGCTCGTGGTGCACCAGGGTCGCCGAGAGCTCGCGTCGGGGCATCCGGACCGCGAGGTCCTCGCCCAGGCGCCAAATCGTGTTGTCCCAGCCCTCGGCCGCCGGCGTCAACGCGAGCTCGGCGAGGTCGGGGTGCTGCTCGGCCAGCAGGGCACGCACCAGGGCGCCGGTGACCGGGTGCTCGGCGGCGGGCCGGTCAGCCACGGCCGTGCTGCGGGACGGGAACGGGTCGCGCCACGCGCCCACTCTAGGAGGCCGGGCGACACGGTGCGGGAGGCCTACGCTGGGGCCCATGGCCCGCTACGAGCCGAAGACCACGGCGAACGACGACGACGTGACTGCCTTCCTGGAGACGGTCCAGGACCCGGTGCGCCGACGGGACGCGTTCGCGCTGCGCACACTGTTCGAGGAGGCCACCGGGCAGCCGGCCACCATGTGGGGCAAGTCCATCGTCGGCTTCGGGCGGTACCACTACCAGTACGACTCCGGCCACTCGGGCGACGCCGCAGCCGTCGGCTTCTCACCGCGCAAGGCCGCCATGACGGTGTACCTGCTGGACGGGTTCGAGCCGTACGAGTCCGACCTGACCCGGTTGGGATCGCACTCCCTCGGCAAGTCCTGCCTGTACCTGAAGGATCTCGACGGGGTCGACCTGGACGTGCTGGCCGGGATGGTGCGTCGCTCGTACCTGGCGCACGCGGGCTGAGCCGTTGACCGGTCGCCGGCTACCCGGACAGCGGGATGCGCCGGCCAGGGTCCCAGGGTTCCGTCCAGCCGAGCCGGTCGAAGAGCTGGTCCAGCACCAGCGCGGTGAACCCCCACACCAGGTGGGTCCCGGAGTCCGCGGTGGTGTGCGGCACCAGAAACGCCGGGCCGCGATCGCCCTGACCGGGATGGACGACCGTCCGCCGGTTGGCAGGGTCCAGCAGGTCCCCGACCGGGGCCCGGAAGACGGCGGCGGACTCGGCATGGTCGACCACTGCGACGGCCGACGGTCGGGTCCACCACGCCAGCACCGGCGTGACCATGTGGCGGCTCACCGGCAGCGGCAGCTCGGGGAGCGTTCCGAGCACGTCGACGCCGGTGGGGTCCAGCCCGGTCTCCTCCTCGGCCTCCCGGAGCGCGGCGGCGACCGGGCCGGCGTCGTCCGGGTCGAGCCTCCCGCCGGGGAAGGAGACCTGACCGGGGTGGTGCGTCAGGGTGGTGGCGCGGCCGACCAGCAGGACGTCGAGGTCGGCGGGCACGGCCACGTCGGCGACGCGCGGGTGGGCGAGCCGGTCGTCGAGAACGCCGAACAGGACGAGCACCGCGGCGGGTCGCCCGCGGCCGGTGGACACCAGGCCCGGTGGCAGCCCGGGCAGCCGGAAGGGTGCGGGGTCCGTGGCCAGCCCCAGGAGCTGGTCCCGGACCGGGCGGGCCGCGCCGCCAGCACGAGGTCCGTCGGCGGGCGTGCCGTCAGCTGGCGCGCGGTCGGACGCCATCGCTCACCAGCCGTCCGGCAAGGGGCGACCCTCGTCGTACCCGGCGGTGGACTGGAGGCCGACCACGGCCCGCTCGGCGAACTCGGCGAGGTTCGCCGCACCGGCGTAGGTGCAGGCGCTGCGCAGCCCGGAGGTGATCTGGTCGATCAGGTCCTCGACCCCGGGCCGGTCCGGGTCCAGGTACATCCGGGAGGACGAGATGCCCTCCTCGTACAGCGCCTTGCGGGCCCGCTCGAAGGCCGACCCCTCGGCAGTGCGGGCGGCGACCGCCCGTGCCGAGGCCATCCCGAAGCTCTCCTTGTAGAGCCGCCCGTCGGCGTCGGCGTGCAGGTCGCCCGGGCTCTCGTGGGTACCGGCGAACCAGGAGCCGATCATCACCTGCGACGCCCCGGCGGCCAGTGCGAGGGCGACGTCGCGCGGGTAGCGGACCCCGCCGTCGGCCCACACGGCGGCTCCCAGCCGGTTCGCCTCGGCCGCGCAGTCCAGCACCGCGGACAGCTGCGGGCGCCCGACCGCCGTCATCATCCGGGTGGTGCACATCGCCCCGGGCCCGACGCCGACCTTGACGACGTCCGCACCGGCCTCGACCAGGTCCCGGGTGCCCTCGGCGGTGACCACGTTGCCCGCGACCACCGGCACGTCGGGGTTCAGGGCCCGCACGGCGGCCAGCGCGTCGAGCATCCTGCGCTGGTGCCCGTGCGCGGTGTCGACCACCAGCAGGTCGACGCCGGCCTCGAGCAGGGCGGCGGCCCGGGCGCCCACGTCGCCGTTGATCCCGACGGCCGCAGCCACACGCAGCCGTCCGTCGGCGTCCAGCGCGGGGGAGTAGATCGAGCTGCGCAGCGCCCCGGTCCGGGTGAGCACACCGACCACCGTGGCGTCCTGCACGACCGGGACGAACCGACGCCGGGTCCGGTGCAACCGCTCGAAGGCGGCCTCCAGCCCGTCGTCGGCCGCGAGCACGGAGGCCTCGACCACGGTCGGGTCCGGCGTCATCACGTCGCCGACCTGGGTGAACCGGTCGACCCCGAGGCAGTCGTTCTCGGTGACGACGCCCACCGGGTGGCCGTCGCGGACCACCACCGCCGCGCCGTGCGAACGCTTGCCGATCAGCGTGAGCGCGTTGTGCACCGTGTCGGTCGGCTCCACGACGACGGCGCTCTCGACCACCGTGTGCCGCGCCTTCACGGACGCGACGACGTCGGCGACCACCGGCACCGGGATGTCCTGCGGGATCACCGCGATGCCACCACGCCGGGCGACCGTCTCGGCCATCCGGCGCCCGGCGACCGCCGTCATGTTCGCCACGACCAGCGGGATCGTGGTGCCGGTCCCGTCCGTGGGCGTCAGGTCGACGTCGAACCGGGAGGAGACCTCCGAGCGGGACGGGACCAGGAAGGCGTCGCCGTACGTCAGGTCGCTCGTCGGCTGGTGACCGGGCAGGAAGCGCATGAGCTCATGCTACGTTCGTCCGGCCCACGGGCCGGGGCTCACGAGGTCGAGACCCGCTCGAGCCGTCCCTCCGCCTCGGACAGCTGCCGCTCGAGCTCGACGACCCGGTCCTGCAGGGCGAGCACGCGCCGGACGCCCGCGAGGGTGAGGCCCTCCCCGATCAGCTCGTTGACGTCCCGGAGCCGTTGGATCTCCCGGCGCGTGTAACGGCGCTGGTTGCCTTCCGACCGGTGCGGCTGGACGATCTCCTGGACGTCGAGCCGTCGGAGCTGGGCGATCGGGGTGCCGAGCAGCTCCGACACCTGGCCCACCGTGTACAGAGGGGCGTCGGCGTCGTCCAGGACCTGCAACGGTTCGGGCTTCGCCTGCCCCTGGGTCACGGGCGAGTCCGGATCGCTGCGGTCGTTGCGGGTCGGCGTCGTCATCCGTCGTCCTGTGGAGCTGCGTCGGGCACCAGGGGGGTGTCACATGCGGGCGGTGCCCCGTCGGTCCGCACGACCATACCTTTCGGCAGGCCGTCGACGTGCACGTCGACGTCGTCGGCGTGCACCCGGACCCGGTGCTCACCCACGGTGAGGCCTTCGATGTCGACCGGCGCGAGGGAGGCGGGGACGGGTGCCACGTGCATCACGCCGTGCGGGACGCACACCTCCATCCGCAGCGCGGCACGCAACAGCTCGTAGGGCGCGGCGGCCGCCCATGCCTGCGGGGAGCAGGAGGTCGGGTACGGCACCGGCCGAGGCTTCTCCGAGACGTCGAACCCGCAGAACAGCTCCGGCAGCCGGCCGTTGAAGTAGCGCGCCGCCCGGAGCAGGCCCGAGCGTACGGACCTGGCGTGGTCGGCGAAGCCGTATCGGCTCAGCCCTGCCACCGCCAGAGCGGTGTCGTGCGGCCACACGGCACCGTTGTGGTAGCTCACCGGGTTGTACGTCGCGGAGCTCGTCGCGAGGGTCCGTACCCCGAACCCGCTGAACATCTCCGGGGAGGTCAGCGTGTCGGCGACCTGAGCGGCACGCTCGGCCGGGACGATCCCGGTCCACAGGCAGTGGCCCATGTTGGACGCCATCGCGTCGATCGGTCGCTTGTCCCGGTCCAGCCCGATGGCGTAGTACCCGCGGTCGGCGAGCCAGAAGTGCTCGTCGAAGGCGGCACGCAGGCGCGCGGCACGTGCGCCCCAGTCCGCGGCGACCCCGTCCTCGCCGAGAACCTCGGCGAGGTGGGCGCGGGCACGGTGGGCCGCGTAGACGTATCCCTGGACCTCGGCAAGGGCGATCGGGGGTGTGGCCAGGGTGCCGTCGGCGAACGCGATGGAGTCGAAGCTGTCCTTCCACCCCTGGTTGACCAGACCGCGATCGGTGTGGCGCCGGTACTCCACGAAGCCGTCGCCGTCCCGGTCGCCGTAGTGCAGGATCCACTCCATGGCGGCGTCGACCGCGGGCATCAGTGCACGGATCTCCTCCATCCGGGCGCCCCAGCGCGCCGCCCGGTCCACCAGTGCGACGAACAGGGGTGTCGCGTCCACGGAACCGAAGTACGTGGACGCCCCGCCGAGTGCCTGTGAGGGATCCATCCCCAGACGGACCTCGTGCAGGATCTTGCCCGGCTCCTCCTCGGTCATCGCGTCCTCGGCCTGTCCCTGGAGCCGGGCCAGGGTGCGCAGGGTGCCCATCGCCAGCGACGGGGCGAACGGCACCGCCATCCAGCTCGTGAGCAACGAGTCCCGGCCGAACAGCGCCATGAACCACGGGGCGCCGGCGGCGACCACGTCGTCGCCCGGGTGCTGCGGATCGGTGATCCGCAGTGCGCCGAGATCCTTCTGGGTGCGGGCCAGCGCCGCGGCGAGCGATGTGTTGCCGGTGGACACGCCGGCCGCGGCGGAGTTCCAACGGTGCATGCGGCGGGCCACCGGGGCCGTCTCCACCGGCCGGTCCACCGGGAAGCTGGGCTCGCGCTCACCGTCCTGGGTGCTGGGCAGGACCTCGACCGTCGACGTCCACTCACCGTGCGGGGGGACCACGGCCCGCATGGACAGACCCGATGGCGTCGCCTCAGCACCGGGGGCGGTCACCCGGACGCCGCGACGATCCCCCGCACGGTCGAGCCAGAGGACGAGGCTGTCGCCGGAGGGTCGACGGGCGACCGGACCGGGGTGACCGACGCGACGGTCCTTGACCTCGAACAGGTCGGCGAAGTCGGCATCGACCTCGAGGAACAGGTGGACACCCGCTGCCTCGGCGGAGAAGTTGCGCAGCGTGATGTCCTCCCGGAGCCCGCCGGCGACCAGCCGACGACGTTCGACGACGAGAGTTGCGTCGTCGTGCCCGCGCCGGGGCCGTCCACGACCGACGTAGGTGGCCTCGAACGGCTCGGCCGGGACCACCGAGAGCGCGTCGGTCCGCTGGCCGTCGAGTGCGAGGCGCCACGTCGAGAGCACCCGCGTGTCGTCGACGAAGAGGCCCTGCCCGCGGTCGGGCTCGATGTCGCCGGACGTCTCGCACACGCAGAAGGAGGTGCCCGCGACGAGCGTGGTCCCTCGCGCCTCGGCGTCTGCGGCGTCCACGGCCTCCAGGATGTCCGGCGGTGTGGCGACGGGGTGCTGACTCGCTGGCACGGGGTGATGCTCCTGAGGTTGACCTTGACAGTGCGTGCTATAAATCGTAGTAGTGAAGATGTCTAAAACCTAATAAAACAGCGGGAGGTTAAGTGTCCAACGGCGCGGCTGTCGGCACGAGGATCGACACGGTGGGAGGCGGAACGCTTGCGCCCGACCGCGCCGAGCACGATGAGGGAGTGTTCGACGCCGCCCTTGGTATGCATGAACCGCCGCGTCCGCTGCGGATCGCCATGGTGGCCCCTCCGTGGTTCGAGCTCCCGCCTCGCGGCTACGGCGGCACCGAGGCCGTGGTCGCGACCCTGGTCGACCAGCTCGTCGCACGAGGCCACCACGTGACACTCATCGGCGCGGGTCGTCATCGCACCGCGGCGCAGCGCTTCGTCCCTGTGTTCGACGTACCGCCGACGGCAGAGCTCGGGGACCCGATACCCGAGGTCATCCACGCGGCGGCGGCCGATGTCGTGCTCCGGGCGCTCGACGTGGACCTCGTGCACGACCACACGCTGGCGGGACCTCTGCTGGCGCGCGGGCGCGACGTGCCCACGCTCGTCACCATGCACGGCCCGGTCGAGGGACGGCCGGGCGAGTACTACGAGCGGCTCGGGCGCGCCGTGGACGTCATCGCGATCTCGACGTCGCAGCGGCGTCTCAACCCGACGTTGAACTGGGTCGCCACGGTCCACAACGCGATCGACGTGGCGTCGTTCCCGTTCCGGGCGGCCAAGGACGACTACGTCCTGTGGATGGGTCGGTTCACCGCAGACAAGGGGCCGCACCTGGCCATCGATGCGGCCCGTGCCGCAGGACGGCGGATCGTCCTCGCCGGGAAGCTCAACGAGCCCGCCGAGCGCGAGTTCTTCGCGGCGCAGATCGAGCCACGGCTGGGCCGGGACACCGAGTACGTCGGGGAGGCCGACGCCACCCTCAAGCGGGAGCTGTTCGCCGGCGCGCGCAGCCTGGTCTTCCCCATCCAGTGGGACGAGCCCTTCGGGATGGTGATGATCGAGGCGATGGCGTGCGGTACCCCGGTGGTGGCCACCCGGCGCGGGAGCGTGCCCGAGGTCGTCGCCCACGGGCGCACCGGGATCGTGGTGGACCGTGTGGAGGACATCGCCGCGGCGATCCACCGCGCCGAGGATCTGGACCCCGCGTGGTCCCGCCGGCACGTCGAGGAGCGGTTCGACCTTCCGGTCATGGCGGCGGGATACGAGCGCGTCTACCGCGCCGCTGTCGGCGCGCACCGGAACCCGCCGCGTCCGGTCGCCGCCGCCTGACCGTTCCGTAGGGGCGGCAGGCCGTACGATGGCGCGATGGCCATCCTGCCCCGGATCAGCGAGCCCGCGGACCTGCGTGCGCTGAGCCCGACGCAGCTCGAGCGGCTCGCCCGGGAGATCCGTCAGTTCCTCGTCACCTCGGTCTCGCGCACCGGCGGACACCTGGGGCCGAACCTCGGGGTGGTCGAGCTCACCCTCGCGCTCCTCCGGACGTTCGACTCTCCGCGGGACACGGTCGTCTTCGACACCGGCCACCAGTCGTACG
>CAYQFJ010000136.1:0-8168 GCA_964416715.1 uncultured Actinotalea sp.
GGTTCGCGTCGAGCACCAGCAGGGTTCGGAGCAGCAGGGTCCCGGACAGCAGGGCTCCGACCGGCGCCAAGGTCCTGACCGCCCGGGTTCGGACCGCGGACCAGGTTCAGACCGTGATCAGGGACCGTCCGACCCGCTTCCGTTCGACCCGTGGGAGTGGTTCCAGCAGGGCTGAACCGGGAGTGGTTCCAGCAGTGTTGACCTCGCCGAACCGGTCCCTGCACGCAGCCCCGTCAGTCCGCCGACAGCGCGTGTCGCATGGGTTCGAGCTTCGCCTCGGACTCGGCGAGCTCGGCGGCCGGCACCGACGCCGCGACGATCCCGCAGCCGGCGAACAACCTCAGCCGGCGGGGGTCGTCGCGGTCCGTCTCGGCCGAGCGCAGACCGATGCCCCACTCACCGTCGCCGTCGGCCCCGAGCCAGCCCACCGGTCCGGCGTACCTGGCCCTTTCGATCCCCTCGATCCGTGCGATGAGCTCGCGGGCGGCGTCGGTCGGGGTCCCCGCGACTGCGGCGGTCGGGTGCAGGGCGTCGGCGAGCGTCAGGGAGGAGGGCGCGTCCTTCCCGGTGGCGGTGAGCACCGCCGTCACGTCGGTGGCCAGGTGCAGCACGTTGGGCAGGTGCAGCACGAACGGCGTCTCCGGCACGTTGGTCGAGGAGCAGAACGGCTCCAGCGCCCGGGTGAGCGACTCGACCGCGTACTCGTGCTCTTCCAGGTCCTTGGACGAGTGCGCCAGGATCGCCGCCCGGGACAGGTCCGCCTCGTCGTCGCCGGTGCGCCGGATCGTCCCGGCCAGCACGCGGGAGGTGACCAGACCGCGCTCGGAGCGCACCAGCAGCTCCGGCGTCGCCCCGAGCAACCCGTCGACGGCGAAGGTCCAGCACGAGCCGTAGTCGGCCGCGAGCCGGTGCAGCACCCAGCGCGGGTCCAGCGGCTCGGTCGTGGTCGCGATGACCTCGCGGGCCAGCACCACCTTGTCCAGGTCCCCGCGCCGGATCCGCGTGACCGCCTGGGCGACGGCGTCCTGCCAGCGCTCGGCATCCAGCCCACCGTCGGTGTAGCTCACCGGGCCGGGAGGGCGTGGCGCGTGACCGCCGTCCGCCGTGGGAAGCAGCTCCGGCCCGGGCGCGGTCCCCACCGAGCCGGCGTCGATCGTCGTCATCCAGGCCACGCCACCGCGCCGGCCGACGACGACCCGCGGGACCACCAGGCTGCCTCCCGTGGGTGAGTCGTCCGCGAAGGCGAACGACCCGAACGCCAGCGGTCCGGTCCCGGGCACCCGCACCTCGTCCCGCACCACCGCGTGGGCGGTCAGCTCGCGCCACCGCGCCTCGGCGTCGGCGAACCGTGTGGCGCCACCGGTGTCGATCCGGGTGAGCTCACCCCAGGCCACCAGACCGTCGCCGCGGCGGACCCAGGCGTTCCCTCCCACGGCCGGCAGCAGGTCGATCAGGTCGGGCGGGAGGCCCGCCGGGTCGAGCGCGACGGTCCGCGAGACCACCGGCAGCGCGAGCGCTCCGGTGTCGGTGCCGACCTCGTCGGTCGGGATCGGTTCGGTGGTCATCGCTGCAAGCGTAGGACCGCAACGGCGCCCGCGCGTGCGACGTCCGTACCCGCCCGTATGCAGGCCGGCCCGACCGAGCTGACAAGATGTGTGCATGCCCCGCGCCACGATGGAGAAGCTGCCCGGTGAGGTCGCCGCGATGTTCGACCAGATCGCGCGGCGGTACGACCTGACCAACGACGTCATCTCCCTCGGCCAGGACCGTCGCTGGCGGGCGGCCACCATCCGTGCGGTCGACGCCGCTGCGGGGGACGTCGTCCTCGACCTCGCCGCGGGCACCGGCACCTCCAGCGAGCCGTTCGACGCCGACGGCGTCCGGGTGGTCCCCTGCGACTTCTCCGTGGGCATGCTGCAGGTGGGCAAGGCGCGACGTCCCGACCTGCCGTTCATCGCGGGGGACGCGACCCGGCTCCCGTTCGCCGACGGCTCCTTCGACGCGGTGACCATCTCCTTCGGCCTGCGCAACGTGGTGGACACGACGGCGGCCCTCACGGAGATGCTGCGGGTCACCCGCCCGGGTGGCCGGCTCGTGGTGTGCGAGTTCTCCCGTCCGACCTGGGCTCCGTTCCGCACCATCTACACCGAGTACCTGATGCGGGCGCTGCCGCCGGTGGCGCGCGCGGTGTCCAAGGAGCCGGACGCGTACGTGTACCTGGCCGAGTCCATCCGGGCCTGGCCGGACCAGCACGCACTGGGCAGGATGATCCGCGGCGCGGGCTGGTCCCAGGTCGCCTACCGCAACCTCTCCGGCGGCATCGTCGCCCTGCACCGGGCGGTGCGTCCCGCGTGATCCCGACGAACCAGGAACCGCCGATGGCCCAGCAAGTGAGGCAAGCCTCAGCAGACACGCCTCAGAGCCGTCGATAGACTGCGCTGGTCGGACTAGTGAATCCCTTCACAAGTATGGGGCGGACGTTGTGACTGTGCGTCAGCGCGACGATGCAGACGTCATCGTCGTCGGTGCCGGGCCTTCGGGCTCCACCGCCGCCTACTACCTGGCGGTCGCCGGGCTCGACGTCCTCGTCCTGGAGAAGACCTCCTTCCCTCGGGAGAAGGTCTGCGGCGACGGGTTCACCCCCCGGTCGGTCCGCGAGCTGGTCGCGATGGGCGTACCCATGCGCGAGGAGGACGGCTGGATCCGCAACAAGGGCCTGCGCGTCTACGGCGGTGGGCACCGGATCGAGCTGCCCTGGCCGGACCTCGACGCCTTCCCGGACTACGGCGTCAGCCGCACCCGCAAGGACTTCGACGACACCCTGGCCCGGCACGCCCGGGCCGCCGGCGCCACGATCGTCGAGCGGATGAACGTCACCGGCCCCGTGCTGCACGAGCGCACCGGCCGCGTGGTCGGCGTCACCGCCCGGCCGGTCGACGAGAACGGCCGCCGCGCGGGGGACGAGGTCACCTACCGCGCTCCGGTCGTGGTCGCCGCCGACGGCGTCTCGGCCCGCCTGGCGCTGGCCCTGGGCATCGAGAAGAACCAGCACCGCCCGATGGGCGTCGCGGTGCGGACCTACTACACCACCCCGCGGCACGACGACGACTGGATGGAGAGCCACCTCGAGCTCTGGGACGGCGAACGTGGCCGGTCCAACCTGCTGCCCGGGTACGGCTGGATCTTCGGGCTCGGTGACGGAACGGCCAACGTCGGCCTGGGCAGCGTGAGCTCGAACGCGGCCGCGACCAAGATCGACTACAAGGAGCTGCTGCGCCGCTGGGTCGCGAACACCCCGCCGGAGTGGGGCTTCACCGCGGAGAACCAGGTCGGGCCGATCCGCAGCGCGGCGCTCCCGATGGGCTTCAACCGCAAGCCGCACTACACCCGCGGGCTGGTGCTCGTCGGCGACTCCGGCGGCATGGTCAACCCGTTCAACGGCGAGGGCATCGCTTATGCGATGCAGGCCGCCCGCCGCGCCGCCGAGGTGATCGCCCAGGCTGCCGCGCGCCCCACCGACGCCGCCCGTGAGCGGACGCTGGCGACCTACCCGCGTGTGATGTCCGCCGAGCTCGGCGGGTACTACACACTGGGGCGGGTCTTCGTGAAGCTGATCGAGCACCCGGAGGTGATGCGGGTGTGCACGCGCTACGGTCTGCCCCGGCCGGCGCTGATGCGCCTGACCCTCAAGCTGCTGGCCGACGTGTACGAGCCGCGCGGCGGGGACCTGTCCGACCGCGTGATCTCGTCGCTGACCCGGATTGCGCCCGCAGCATGACCCGACCAGACTCGGCCAGAACGTGGAGGCCCCGATGAGCAACCCTTACGTGCCGATCCTGGTCCTGATGGGGATCGGCGTCGTCCTGGCCCTCGGTGGGGTGGCTGCCAGCGCGGTCATCGGCCCGCGCCGGTACAACCGCGCGAAGCTCGAGGCGTACGAGTGCGGCATCGACCCCACGCCGCACGCCGTGGGCGGCGGCCGGTTCCCGATCAAGTACTACCTGGTCGCGATGACGTTCATCATCTTCGACATCGAGGTGGTGTTCCTGTACCCCTGGGCGGTGACGTTCGGCGAGCTCGCCCTGTTCGGGATCGTGGCGATGATGACGTTCCTGGTCCTGATCACCGTGCCCTTCGTGTACGAGTGGCGACGCGGCGGTTTCGAGTGGGACTGACTCCGGTGGAATCGATGAGACGGTGGACCGGACGAGCGAGGAGAGGAGGAGGGCCGTGGGCATCGAGGACGCACCGTCGGGCTTCCTGCTGACGACGATCGAGGACCTCGCGGGGTACTTCCGCAAGGCCTCGCTGTGGCCGGTCACCTTCGGCCTGGCGTGCTGCGCCATCGAGATGATGGCCGCCGGTACTCCGCGGTTCGACATGTCCCGCTTCGGCATGGAGGTGTTCCGCGCCTCGCCGCGCCAGGCCGACCTGATGATCGTTGCCGGCCGGGTCAGCCAGAAGATGGCGCCCGTCGTCCGGGAGGTCTACGACCAGATGTCCGAGCCCAAGTGGGTGCTCTCGATGGGCGTGTGCGCGTCGTCGGGCGGGATGTTCAACAACTACGCCATCGTGCAGGGCGTCGACCACATCATCCCGGTGGACATCTACCTGCCCGGCTGCCCGCCGCGGCCGGAGATGCTGCTCAACGCGATCCTCGCGCTGCACCAGCAGATCCAGAACGAGCCGCTCGGGGTGAACCGCGAGAACGCGATCCGTGCCGCCGAGGCCGCTGCGCTCGAGGCGACGCCGACGTCCCAGATGAAGGGTCTGCTGCGGTGACCGACGACAGCACCCGGCCCGACGAAGAGACAACCGACGACGCACCGGTGCGCAGCGACGCGGGCGACAAGCGCGGCGTCCGGCGCGCGCAGGAGGCCCAGGACGTCCAGCACACCGCCGAGAGCGTCGACGCCTCCGCGGCGGTCAAGCCGGGCGACGCCCCGGTGGGGACCGACGACGTCACCACCCCGCTGACCACCAGTGAGGCGGCGGCCGAGGCGGGCTCGCAGAACCTCACCCCGGTCGACGCCGGTGGGCGTGCCCAGATGGAGGTCGTCGACGTCCGCACCGGGATGTTCGGCGTCTCCGGCACCGGGGACACCTCCGGCTACGGCGGACTGGTGCGCACCGTCGCCATGCCCGGGCCGAGCGCCCGTCCCTACGGCGGCTGGTTCGACGAGGTCGTCGACATCCTCGTCGAGGTCCTCGAGGAGGGCGGTACCCCGGCGGACTCCGCGATCGAGAAGGTCGTCGTCGACCGCGGTGAGCTGACCATCTACGTCGTCGCCCAGCACCTGCGGACGGTGTGCCAGGCGCTCCGGGACGACCAGGACCTGCGCTTCGAGCTCGGGCTGGGCGTCTCCGGCGTGCACTTCCCCGGCGACCGCGGGCGCGAGCTGCACGCGGTCTACCACCTGACTTCGGTGACCCACAGCCGGTCGCTGCGCCTGGAGGTCGCGGTCGACGAGAACCACCCGCACATCCCGTCCAGCGTCCCGGTCTACCCCGGCCACGACTGGCACGAGCGGGAGACGTACGACTTCTTCGGCATCATCTTCGACGGGCACCCGGGCCTGGCCCGGATCGAGATGCCCGACGACTGGCCGGGCCACCCGCAGCGCAAGGACTACCCGCTGGGTGGCGTGCCGGTGGAGTACAAGGGCGCGAGCATCCCGCCGCCCGACGAGCGGAGGGCCTACAACTGATGACCGACTCACAGCCCCGTCCGGGGACCGGCGAGCGGACCCCGTACGCCAGCCCGCACATCGTCGACGAGTCCGCCGAGGGCGTCCCGACCTTCGAGGCGTCCGGTGGCGACTGGTCCGAGATCGCCGAGGAGGCCGCTCGGCTCGGCGAGGAACGGATCGTCGTCAACATGGGCCCGCAGCACCCGTCCACCCACGGCGTGCTCCGGCTCATGCTGGAGATCGACGGCGAGACCGTCACCGAGGCGCGGGCCGGCATCGGCTACCTGCACACCGGCATCGAGAAGAACATGGAGTACCGCACCTGGACGCAGGGCGTGACGTTCTGCACCCGGATGGACTACGTCGCCCCGCTGTTCCAGGAGGCGGCCTACAGCCTCGGCGTCGAGAAGCTGCTGGGCATCACCGAGGACATCCCCGAGCGGGCCACCGTGATCCGGGTGCTGATGATGGAGCTCAACCGGGTCACCTCCCACCTGGTCTGCCTCGGGACCGGCGGCAACGAGCTGGGTGCCACCACGATCATGACCACGGCGTTCACCGGCCGTGAGGAGATCCTGCGGATCTTCGAGCTGATCACCGGCCTGCGGATGAACCACGAGTACATCCGTCCCGGCGGGGTCATCCAGGACATCCCACCGGGCGCCCTGGACACCATCCGGGAGACGCTGCCGAAGGTCCGGGACTACACGCGGCAGCTCGGCGACCTGATGCTCGCCAACCCGATCTACCTGGCCCGCACGGTCGACGTCGGGCACCTGAGCCTGGCCGGCTGCATGGCGCTCGGGGTGACCGGGCCGGTGCTGCGCTCCGCGGGCCTGCCGTACGACGTGCGCAAGGCGTTCCCGTACTGCGGGTACGAGACGTACGAGTTCGACGTGCCGACCTCGCACGACGCCGACAGCTACTCGCGCACCGTGCTGCGGATCGAGGAGATCTACCAGTCGCTGCGGATCGTCGAGCAGTGCGTCGAGCGGCTGCAGTCGATGGGCCCGGGCCCGGTGATGGTCGCGGACAAGAAGATCGCGTGGCCGGCGCAGCTCGCCATCGGGTCCGACGGCCTGGGCAACTCGCTGGACCACATCAGGGAGATCATGGGCACCTCGATGGAGGCCCTGATCCACCACTTCAAGCTCGTCACCGAGGGCTTCCGGGTCCCCGCCGGCCAGGTCTTCCAGACCGTGGAGGCCCCGCGTGGCGAGCTGGGCGTGCACGTCGTCTCCGACGGTGGCACGCGACCGTACCGGGCCCACTTCCGCGACCCGTCCTTCAACAACCTGCAGGCGGTCTCACTGATGTGCGAGGGCGGCCAGGTGGCCGACGTCGTCGTCTCCGTGGCCGCGCTGGACCCCGTCCTGGGAGGGGTGGACCGCTGATGACCACCGTGTCGCACAGGGCCTACGAGCCGTACGAGGGCGCCAAGCTGGAGCGGCTGCGCAAGGACGCCGCCGAGGCCGTCGCGCGCTATCCGCAGGCGCGGTCGGCGCTGCTGCCGCTGCTGCACCTGGTCCAGTCCGAGGACGGGTACGTCAGCCCGGACGGGATCGCGTTCTGCGCCGACGTGCTGGGCCTGACCACCGCCGAGGTCTCGGCCGTCGCGACGTTCTACACGCAGTACAAGCGCCACCCCAACGGCGAGTACACCGTCGGCATCTGCACCAACACCCTGTGCGCGATCATGGGCGGCGACGCGATCTTCGACGAGCTGTCCGACCACCTGGACGTGGGGCACGACGAGACCACGACCGACGGCAAGATCACCCTGGAGCGCGTCGAGTGCAACGCCGCGTGCGACTACGCGCCGGTGATGATGGTCAACTGGGAGTTCTTCGACAACCAGACCCCCGACTCGGCCAAGGCCGTGGTCGACCGGCTGCGCGCGGGCGAGCAGGTCACGCCGACCCGCGGTGCGAGCTCGGTGTGCTCCTTCAAGGCGATGTCGCGGATCCTCGCCGGTTTCCCGGACGACCGCGCGGACGAGGGCGTCGGCGCCGGTCCGGCGACGCTGGAGGGCACGAGGCTGGCCAGGGAGAGGGGCTGGCGTGCGCCGAGCCGGCCGGGTGAGGACGGCGACGGAGCAGGGGACCAGCGGACCGCGGCGTCGGCCGGGGAGGGCAAGCCCGAGCCCGGCGGTGAGCAGTCCAGCGTCGACACCCCGTCGGCCCCGCCGGAGGGCGGCACCGCGGACAGCGAGACCGGCCGTGACGCCGGCCGCGAAGGGAGCGAGGAGTCCTGATGGCCACCACCCTGACTCCGGTGCTCAGCGAGCACTGGGAAGCCGAGCGGTCGTGGACGCTGGCGACGTACGAGTCGAACGGCGGCTACCGGGCGCTGCGCAAGGCGCTGGACATGGAACCGGCGGACATCGTCACCGCGGTCAAGGACTCCGGCCTGCGTGGCCGTGGCGGTGCCGGCTTCCCGACCGGCCTGAAGTGGAGCTTCCTGCCCGCGCCGGACGGC
>CAYQFJ010000137.1:0-8079 GCA_964416715.1 uncultured Actinotalea sp.
ACCGCCTGGTGGTCGTGGTCAACGACAACGGGCGCTCCTACGACCCGACGATCGGCGGCCTCGCACAGCACCTGGACTCGCTGCGCACCACGCGCGGCTACGAGACGGTGCTCGCCTGGGGCAAGCGCACGCTGCGGCGCTCGGGGCCCCCGGGGCGGTTGGCCTACGGCGCGCTGCACGGGATGAAGAAGGGCCTCAAGGACGTCGTCGCACCGCAGGGGCTGTTCGAGGACCTCGGCATCAAGTACGTCGGCCCGATCGACGGGCACGACCTCACCGCTCTCCAGGCCGCGCTGCGCCGTGCCAAGGCGTTCGGCGGCCCGGTCATCGTGCACACGATCACCCAGAAGGGGCGCGGCTACTCACCCGCCGAGCACGACGACGTCGACCGCTTCCACGCCGTGGGCAAGATCCACCCGGAGACCGGCCTGCCGATGGTGCCGTCACGGTTCGCGTGGACCTCGGTGTTCGGCGAGGAGATGGTGCGGATCGGCCGACGTCGCGAGGACGTGGTGGCGCTGACCGCCGCGATGCTCCAGCCCGTCGGGCTCGCGAGCTTCGCCACCGAGTTCCCGGAGCGGGTCTTCGACGTCGGGATCGCCGAGCAGCACGCGGCGACGTCGGCCGCCGGGATGGCCTTCGCCGGGCTGCACCCGGTGGTTGCGGTGTACGCGACGTTCCTCAACCGGGCGTTCGACCAGGTGCTGATGGACGTGGCCCTGCACCGCGCCGGGGTGACCTTCGTGCTAGACCGGGCGGGGCTGACCGGGGACGACGGCGCGAGCCACAACGGGATGTGGGACATGGCGATGCTTCGCTCGGTCCCCGGCCTGCAGCTCGCCGCGCCACGCGACGAGGCGACCCTGCGCTCGGCGCTGCGCACCGCGGTCGACATCGACGACGCACCGAGCGTGATCCGCTACCCCAAGGGCCCCCTCCCGGAGCCGATCGAGGCGGTGGACACCGTCGAGGGGGTCGACGTGCTCGCCCGGCACGACGCCGGGGAGCCCTCCGTCCTGGTGGTCGGCATCGGTCCGATGACCGGGACCGCGGTGGACGTGGGTGCGCGGCTCGCCGCCGCCGGTGTGTCCGCGACGGTGGTCGACCCGCGCTGGGTGCTGCCGGTCCAGCCGGCGCTGGTCAAGCTCGCGGGCGAGCACGACCGGGTCGTGGTCGTCGAGGACGGGCTGGTCGAGGGCGGGATCGGTGCGCTGCTCGCCCAGCGGTGCCGGGAGGCCGGGCTGGCCGCGCCGGTGCAGGCGGTCGGCATCCCGCTGCGGTTCCTGGACCACGCGAGCCGGGTGGAGCTCGTGACCGAGCTGCGGCTGCGCGCGGAGGACATCGCACAGGACGTGCTCACGGTGATCCGCGCCGACTGACCGGCGCAGCGAGTGGGTGGCGCGGTGGCGTGGCCGGATCAGGCGGGGACGTCGGCGACGCCCGGGGCGTGCAACCGCCGGCCGAGGACGCGCTCGCTGTAGCCGGACCGGTCCAGGTACGGCGTCAGCCCGCCCAGGTGGAGTGGCCAGCCGGCCCCGAGCACCATGCACAGGTCGATCTGCTCGGGGGAGTCGACCACGCGCTCGTCGAGCATCAGGCCGACCTCCTGCGTCAACCCGGTCAGGACGACGTCGAGCACACCCGCCTCGTCCAGGGCGCCCGGGCCCCCGGGAGTACCGAAGGCGTCCTGGATGGCGGGGTCGACGTCGTGCTCGGCGCCGGTCCCCGCCTCACCCACCACGCGCCGGCCCTCGTCGGCCAGCCGTTCCAGGCCGGGTGACAGCGGGTAGCGGTCGCCCAGGTCCCGGTGCAGGGACCGCAGCACGTGCAGCGCCACGGGCAGCCCCACGAGCTGGAGCAGCGCGAACGGCCCCATCGGCAGTCCGAGCGGGCGCAGCGCGACGTCCGCGACCTGCACCGGGGTACCCCGCTCGACGGCGCCGGCGACCTCCGCGAGCATCCGCAGCAGCAGCCGGTTGACCACGAAGCCGGGACGGTCGGCGACCGCCACCGCCGTCTTGCGCAGGTCCTTGGTGACCGCGAACGCGGTGGCCACGGCCTCGTCGGAGGACCGCTCGGTGCGGACGACCTCGACCAGTGGCATCTGGGCCACCGGGTTGAAGAAGTGCAGACCCACCACCCGCTCCGGGTGACGCAGGTGCTCGGCCATCGCGGCGACCGACAGCGCCGAGGTGTTGGTCGCCAGCACGGTCTGCGGTCCGACGACGTCCTCGAGCTCGGCGAACACCCGCTGCTTGAGCTCCAGCACCTCGGTGACCGCCTCGATCACCAGGTCCGACCCCGCCAGGGCGGACAGCTCGGTCCCGACGGTCACCGACTCCTGGATCCGGTTCGCCTCCGCATCGGAGATCCGCCCCTTGGCGGCCATCGTCTCCACCAGGGAGCGGATCCTGGTCCGGCCCGCCTCGGCGCGCTCCTCGTCGATCTCCCGCATGCGCACGGGTACGCGCATCCGGCGGGTGACGAGCACCGCGAGCTGGGCCGCCATCAGGCCGGCACCGACGATGCCGACGCTGCGGACCGGGAGCGCGAGCTGCGCGTCCGGAGCTCCGGCGGGCCTGCGGGCACGTCGCGTGGTCAGGTCGAAGGCGTACAGCCCGGCACGCAGCTCGTCGGAGAGCAGCAGCTCGGTGAGCACGCCGTCCTCGGCGGCGAACCCGGTGGCCCGGTCGCTCGTGCGCGCCGCGGCGATCAGGTCCAGCGCCTGGTACGGCGCCGGACGGGAGCGGTGCAGCCGCCGGTCCAGCCGCGCGCGGGCCGCCGCGACGGTGCCGTCCCAGGTCTCTTCGTCGTCCAGCCGAGGGCGTTCGACGACTGCCTCCCCGGAGAGCACCCGCGCGGTCCAGGCGATGGACTGCTCGAGGAAGTCGGCGGGGTGCAGCACCGCGTCGGCGATCCCGAGCTCTGCGGCGCCGGCGGCATCGGTCATCCGGTTGTTGGCCAGCGGCCGTTCGACGATCAGCTCGATCGCCCGGCGCACGCCGACCAGACGGGGGAGCAGGTAGCACCCGCCCCAGCCGGGGACCAGGCCGAGGAAGGTCTCGGGCAGACCGAGGGTGCGCACGTCGGCCCGGACGGTCCGGTACGTGCAGTTGAGCGCCAGCTCGAGACCACCGCCCAGCGCGGTGCCGTTGACGTAGGCGAAGGTGGGCACGCCGAGCTCGCCGAGCATGCCGAGCGTCTCGTGGCCGAGCTCGGCGATCGCACGTGCCTGCTCCCCGGTGGTGATCGTCGCCATGGCCTTCAGGTCGGCACCGGCGGCCAGGCAGTACGGCTTGCCCGTGACGGCGAGCGCCGCGATCTCCCCGTCGGCCGCCCGCTGCCGGGCGGTGCGCAGGACGTCCCGCAGGTTGTCCAGCCCGCGCGGCCCGAAGGTCGTCGGCCGGGTGGGCTCCAGCCCGTTGTCGATGGTGACCAGGACGAGGGTCCGGCCGTCCGGCAGGGTGACGTCGCGGGGCAGCGCGTGGGCGGCGCGCTCGGCCCCGGTGTCGGTCCGCTCGGCCCCCGCGGGGCGGTCGGGTCCGTTCGTCGCGGTCCCGTTCATCGCGAGCCCCCTTCGTGCTGCGGGTTCTCCCAGATCACGGTGCCGCCCTGGCCGAGGCCGACGCACATCGTGGTCAGCCCGTACCGGACCTCCGGGTGCTCCTCGAACTGCCGGGCGAGCTGCGTCATGAGCCGCACCCCGGAGCTCGCGAGCGGGTGCCCGACGGCGATGGCCCCGCCGTACGGGTTGACCCGCGGGTCCTCGTCGGCGATCCCGAACGCGTCAAGGAAGGCGAGCACCTGGACGGCGAAGGCCTCGTTGATCTCGAACAGCCCGATGTCCTCGACGCCGAGCCCGGCCCGTTCCAGCGCGCGGTGCGTCGCCGGGACCGGTCCGAGGCCCATCAGCGCGGGATCGACCCCGGCGTAGGCGAAGGACACCAGCCGCATCCGCGGCCGCAGGCCGAGATCCGCCGCGGTGGCGGCATCGGCCAGCAGGCACATCGTGGCGCCGTCGGTCAGCGGTGCACTGGTCGCTGCGGTGACCCGGCCACCGGCGCGGAACGGGGTGGGCAGGTCGCGGATCTGGTCGATGGTGGTGCCGGGCCGGGGCGGCTCGTCCGCGGTGGCCAGCCGCCACGCGCCGTCGGCGTCCCGGGCGGCGACCGGGACCAGGTCGGGGGTGATGCGCCCGGCGGCCAGGGCGGCGGCGTACTTCGCCTGGCTGGACACACCGTAGGCGTCGGCGCGTTCGCGGGTCAGCTCGGGGTGGCGGTCGTGCAGGTTCTCGGCGGTGGTACCCATGTTGAGCGCGTCCGGGGACACCAGCTGCTCGGCGACGAACCGCGGGTTGGGGTCCGCCCCCGCACCCATCGGGTGGTGCCCCATGTGCTCGACGCCCCCGGCCAGCACCACGTCCTGCGCGCCGACGCCGATCGCCGAGGCCGTCGAGGTGACGGCGGTCATCGCGCCGGCGCACATCCGGTCGATCGCGAACCCCGGGACGCTCGTGGGCAGCCCGGCCAGGACACCGACCGTGCGGCCCAGGGTGAGTCCCTGGTCGCCGGTCTGGGTGGTCGCGGCAACGGCGACCTCGTCGATCCGGGCCGGGTCCACCTCCGGGTGGCGGCGCAGCAGCTCGCGCACGGTGACGACGGCGAGGTCGTCCGCCCTCGTGCTCGCGTACAGACCCTCTGCCCGTGCCCTGCCGAACGGTGTGCGCACCCCGTCGACGAACACCACGTCCCGCACCTGCCGGGAGCCGGTCATCGCATCCTCTCGATCGACGGGTTCCCGCCGGCACGGCGGGGTAGTTACCGGAGGGTAACAAACGCCGCCGAGACGCGCTCGGCCACCAGCTCGACCTGCCACGGGCGGGCGCCGCCTTCGACCAGGAACTCGCTGACGGCACCGACCTCGACGCCGGGCGGGTCCCAGCTCAGGCGTCGCAGCAGGTCCGGCTGGAGCAGGTTCTCCACCGGCACCCGATGGTCGAGCGAGATCTCCGTGACGACCGCGCGGGCGGCGGTCAGCCGTGCCGCGGCCTCGGGGTCGCGGTCCGGCCAGGTGCGCGGCGGCGGAGGACCGTCGCCGCGTGGGCCGCGGGTGCTGGGCAGCTCGTCCTCGGGCAGCTCCAGCGCCTCCTGGATCGCGGCGAACCAGTGGTCCACCCGGCGCCTGGTCGCCTTGCCGGAGAACCTCGGCAGCGAGGCCAGCTCTGCCGCCGTGCGGGGCAGCGCCACGGCGGCGGCCACGATCGCGGCGTCGGGCAGCACCCGACCCGGGGACAGGTCACGCCGGCGGGCATCCGCGTCCCGGGCCCGCCACAACGCCCGGACGACGGCCAGCCGGCGTGGGTCGCGGATCGCGTGCAGTCCCGACGTGCGCCGCCACGGGTCCACCCGGGGAGCCGGTGGCGGGGCGAGCCGGACCGCCTCGAACTCCTGCCGGGCCCACTCCTGCTTGCCCGCGGTACGCAGCCGCTCGTCGAGCTCGTCCCGGAGCGGGACGAGCACCTCGACGTCGAGTGCGGCGTACCGGAGCCAGCCCTCCGGCAGCGGACGGGTGGACCAGTCGACCGCGGAGTGCTCCTTCGCCAGGCCGAGCCCGAGCAGCTCGGCGACCACCGCGGCCAGCCCCACCCGCGGCATGCCCAGCAGCCGGGCGGCCAGCTCGGTGTCGAACACCGCGTCCGGCTCCAGCCGCTGCTCCTTCAGACCCGGCAGGTCCTGCGAGGCGGCGTGCAGCACCCACTCGACGCCGCGGAGCGTGTCGTTCAGCCGGCTCAGGTCGGGCAGTGCGATCGGGTCGATCAGAGCGGTCCCGGCGCCCTCGCGACGCAGCTGGACCAGGTACGTGTGCTGCCCGTAGCGGTACCCCGAGGCACGCTCGGCGTCGACGGCGACCGGGCCGCTGCCCGCGGCGAAGGCCGCCACCACCTGTTCCAGGGCCACTGGGGTGTCGGCGACCGGCGGGATGCCGTCGGTGGGCTCACGCAGCGGTACCACGGCCACCGGTGCGTCGGGCGCATCGGGAACGGCGGGCTCGGTGCGTGACATGGTCCCCAAACTACGACGCCGGGCCGCGCGTCCGGCGCAGGCCGGGCCGATGGCGGTTCGCGCCGGCGGGCGCGCGGCGGCTCAGGTCAGCAGGTTGCGACGGATGGCGAACGCCACCATCTCGGCGCGGTCCCCGATCCCGATCCGGCGTGAGATCCGCGACAGGTGGCTCTTGACGGTCAGGCCGGACAGCTCGAGCTCCTCGCCGATCTCCCGGTTCGTCCGGCCCTCGGCGACCAGTCGCAGCACACTGATCTCGCGGGCGCTGAGCTCCGGTGCCGGGGGCTGGTCCTGGGGCGGGCGCGCGGCGATCCGCACGGCGCCGGGGGGTTCGCTGGCCACCGCACCGCGCACGCCACCGCCGAGCAGGACGACCAGCTCACGGCGCCCCGCCCTACGGGTCAGCAGCACGGCACGGGTGGACTCCCGGCGGCGCAACGAGCGGACCAGGTTCACCCCCTCGCCGTCGGCGATCTCGGGGACCACGAGGCAGAGCGGGCCGCGCTCCGCTCCGGTGTCGGACTTCGAGCGGGCGGTGACCCTCGCGTCGGCCCGGGCGGGCGCCGGACGCACGGCAGCGCGCTGCGTCGTGGCGGTCCGTACGTGCTGGACGGTCAACGTGACTCCCGGGGACGGCGTCGTCATTGCTCCTGGTGGTATCGGCAGGTGGTGGGGTCACCTTGAGGCGGATTGTCCGATCGGCCCGCTGTCGGGCCGGACGGTTTGGTCAGATCGGCACGCAGCGGTCCCGGCGGTCAGCGACTTCGTCCCAGGGGCGTGACGCCGTCCGGCAGCGGGGGGAGGCCCTCGGCCGCGCACAGCACGGCGGCCCACGCCAGGAAGTGCGGGCCGAGGCCCCCGTCGGGCGACCAGGTGGCGCGGATCTCCACCTCGGTCTCCGCGGGCCGGCCCTGCAGACCACCGAAGGAGCGCGAGTCCACCCGGGTGACGGTCCCACCGAGGGCGCGGTGGTCGGCACCGGCGTCACGCAGCGCGTCGGTGACCCAGGTCCACGCCGCCTCGGCCAGCACCGGGTCGGTGCCCACCTCGGGGTCCAGGGCGGCCCGGACCAGTGTGACCACGCGGAACGTGCCCTCCCAGGCCTCCTGCCCGTCCGGGTCGTGCAGCAGGACGAAGCGCCCCGCCGCGGGGTCCCCTCCGCCGGACGGCTCGTGGTGGCGCTCGGAGATCTCACCGGTGACCGCGACGGCGTAGGGTGCGATACGCGTCGGTGCAGGGATCTCGGTCAGCACGATCTCGGGCCGGAGCCGGGCGGCGCGGAGCTCGGCCAGGGCACGGGTGAACTCGGCGGGGACGTCGGCGTCGGCGTTGATCACGCGGGCAGCGTACGACCGGACCCCGACACGGTGCGGTACCGGCGCGCGGGCGGCGCGGACCCGACCTCGCGGATCATCCCGACCGCACTACGCTGGCCCGGACACCCACCGTCGAAGGGATACCCACCAGCATGTCGGCACGTGCGCAGATCGGTGTGACCGGATTGGCCGTCATGGGCCGCAACCTCGCGCGCAACCTCGCGCGCAACGGCTACGTGGTTGCCGTGCACAACCGGTCCTACGCCAGGACGGAGTCGTTGGTCGCCGACCACGGCGACGAGGGGGACTTCGTCCCCTCGGAGTCGATGGCCGACTTCGTCGCCTCCCTGGAGCGGCCGCGCAAGGTCGTCGCCATGGTGAAGGCCGGTGGGCCGACGGACGCCGTGATCGCCGAGCTGGTGCCGCTCCTGGACCCGGGGGATATCGTCGTCGACGCGGGCAACGCCCACTTCCCGGACACCGTCCGGCGGGAGGCCGAGCTCAAGCAGCACGGGCTGCACTTCGTCGGCGCGGGTGTCTCGGGCGGCGAGGAGGGTGCGCTGCTCGGTCCGAGCATCATGCCCGGTGGGTCGGTCGAGTCCTACCAGGTGCTCGGGCCCATCCTGGAGAAGATCTCCGCGAAGGTGGACGGCGTCCCGTGCTGCACGCACGTCGGGCCCGACGGCGCCGGGCACTTCGTG
>CAYQFJ010000138.1:0-8045 GCA_964416715.1 uncultured Actinotalea sp.
GCCTGCGCCCGCAGCTGCTCCCGCATGTACTCGGCGCTGGTGGGCACCCACTTCGTCAGCCGGTGCGCGGCCGTCTTCATCCACATGGCCTCTTCGTGCTTCTGCCACGGGGAGTACGGCGAGTCCGAACCCTGCGACATCGCCTTGGCCTTCATCACCTGCGCCCGGTTCAGGACGACGACCTTCGACGTGGCGCCGTCCTTCATCACCGCGTAGGCGTACACGAGGCGGAGCGGGCCGCGGTCCTCGGCGTCCCAGTCGATCTCGTGCACCGGCCGCTCGTCCCGGCCCGGGCTGTAGCGGAAGATGTCGGACTGCCGCACCACCTCGACGATCACCGAGGACACGGCCCCCGCCCGGTAGATCAGCTCGATCTCGCCCTGGTAGCCGCGGATGCCCTGGATCTCCAGGCGGCCCTTCTGCTTCCTCGGGACGAGGTAGAACTGCTCGGTGCCCGGGGTGAGCCCGAGCTGCGCGGCGTCCATCAGCGCGCCCATCAGCGCGGCCGGGTTGTTCTGCGCGGCCTGGGCGAGGTTGCGGTCGCGGCGCAGGACACCGACGGCGAGACGGACGAAGGTGTCGGGCTTGACGTGGGACGGCATGACCTGAGCCAGATCGTTGCGGTAGTGCTCGACCATGGCGCCGGGGCCGGTGTCGCGGACGGCGACGGCGTTGGAGACGGTGTTCTCGGTCATCGGGCGTTCCTTCGGGTGCGGGCAGGCATGAGGGAGTAGGTGCGGCCGTCGCGGACCTGGCGGGTGGCGATCCGCTCGCGCTCGCAGACCGCGCGCCGGCCGGTGCCGATCTCGTCGAGCAGCAGGCCCTTGCAGGCGGTGAGTTCGTCTTCGGCGGCCCAGAACGCGTCCTGGGCGGCGTGGAAGCGGTCCCGGAGGGCGGTGGGGATCTCGACGTCGACGTCGTCCAGCCCTTCAGGCAGTTCGCGGACGGCCTGGTAGGTAGCCGTGTGGCCGTCGATGTCCGGCCGTACGTCGTCGGCGAGGGACCGCATGAAGTCGGCGCCCGCCTTGCGCTGCATCAGCGCGTCGGCGGGGTCGTACTCGACGACGTACTCCCGGTACTCCGCGCCCGCGATGAGGACGGCGACGTGGCAGGTGGTGAGTCCGAGGACGTCGAGGTAGTGCAGGCACTGGGCCCGGTAGTAGACCGGGATCTCGTCGGTGCCGTCCTCGCCCCACCCGATGTCGTCGCGGGCGGTCTTCGCCTCCAGCAGGGCGGCAGGTTCGTCCGTCCCCGGGATGTACAGCAGCCGGTCCGGGTTGGCGATCTGCCAGGGGCGGCCGGCCGCCGCGAAGGTCGGGGACTGGTGAACGATCCACTCGGGGTGCTGGTCGGCGAACTCGGTGCAGATGGTGGGCTCGTGCTTCTTGCCCCAGTACATGACGGGGTTCTCCTCGGGCGGGGCGATGAGGCCCTTCTTGCGGTGCCAGAGGGCGAACCGGGACTCGTAGGGGGAGAGACCGAGGACGGCGGCGATCTCACTGCCGCCGATCCCATTGGCGCGGGCGGCGTGCCACTGGGGGGTGCCGGGTTCGAACCATCCGAGGACGGTCGGCCCGGCGGCCGGGGCCTGAGCCCCGGCCTGCGCGGTCGTCGTCATCAGGCGTCGCCCCCCTGCTCCCCGTCCAGGCGCAGCAGCCCCAGCCGCACACCAGCGGCCACCGCCTCGCCAGCGGTCGACACCGACAGGCGCCGGTACAGCGCCCGACGGCGGGACTTCACCGTGTCCACCGCGATGTCCAGCCGGGCCGCGGTGTCCGTGACACGCTCCCCACCGGCCAGGGACAGGAGGGTGTCGAGGCTGCGGGCGGACAGGACGACCGTGCCGGTGCGGGTGTTGGTGGCCATGGCGACGCGGGTGGCGAGCTGCCCGGCCTGGCGGATGGTGATGGGGAGGTGGAGGTCGTCGGCGGCGTCGACGATGTGTCGGGTGAGTTCGCGGATGTTGGTGCTCATCGGGTCCCCGTGGTGCTCGTGCGGGTGTAGTAGGTGACGCCCGGCTCGTCGTGCCGGACGAGGTGCCCGGCCCGCGCGAGACGGGCCAGGTCGGCGCCGGCGGTGCCCTTCGCAACCCGGTAGCCGAGAGCGGCGAGCGCCTTGCGTGCGCGGCCGGCCTTCCACCGGCCGCCCTCCGCGCGGATCGCGGTGAGGAGGGCGACCTGGCGGGTGGCGTCGTCCGGGGTGGCGCCGCCCTGGGTGATGCGGGCGGCGGTGCGGGCGGCGGATGCCTCCAGTTCCAGGTGGCGGAGGACGGCGGTCTTGCTGACGGTGGTGGCGGTGGTGGCGGACATGCGCTGGCGGAGGGTGTGGGCCACCTCTTCGATGACCTGGGCGCGGATGTGGGCGGGGATGCTCATGCGGCGCCCCGCTGCCCCGGCACCCGCCGCACAGCGAACCGGCCCAACCGTCGGGCCACCACCGTCAGCTCACCCAACAACCGGCGCACGTCCGGGATCAGCACGTCGACCTGCGCGGTGTCCATCCCGGCCGTGTCCTCGACCTGCTCGACCGCGGCGTCCAGCTCGCCCTCGCGGGCGGGGCGGGTGACGACGTCGGCGAGCTCGTCGAGCGCCGCGATCACCGCGTCCCGGTCCTTCGGCTCGGCCCAGTGCTGTACGAGCTGCACGAGCGTGTCAGTGCGGATCTGGTCGACGCGGAGCACGCCGGCCAGCTGGTCAACCCGGGTCTCGAACGACATGCCGGGCTTGGAGGAGTGGGTCGTCATCGACGGCCTCCCGTCGGGATCAGGTGGATGAGGACGACCAGCCACAGCACGGCCTGCCCGACCGCCTCGCGGGCGGGGGCGAGGGAGGGGCGGGGGTGGTCGAGGGAGAGGATGAGCAGGGCGCCCGGGGTGAACGCGGCGACGCCCACAGCGCCGGCGGTCAGCCACTCGGCGACGGAAGCGGCGGGCATCAGGCACCGTCCGTCTGCGCCTGGTAGGTGCCGCCGTGTACGCGGGACACGTGGCGGTGCAGTTCTTCCTCGGCCGACCCGTCGTCGACGTGCCAGACGCTGGTGCGCCAGCCGCACCCGCAGGGGAGGGAGACCTCGGCACTGCGCTTCTCGACGGGCAGGGTGCTGCCGCCGAAGGGGTTCAGCTCGGAGAACTCGCCGGAGCAGTCGTCGGCCTCGCACTCGTAGGGGTCCGCGTCGGGCTCGTCACAGCGGCAGACGGGGGCGACGCTCTCGCTCTCCCGTGTGTCGTCGGTGGTGTCGACCCACGCCCCGGACTGCCAGTCCTCCAGCCCGCGGGTGTGCTGCACCGACGTCCACCGGTCGCCGTAGCGGCGCCCGCCCCAGCCGCGGGCGACCGGCTGGCCGGTGGCCTTGTCGGTGGTGACGGACTCGCAGTAGAAGCGGAGGCGGGGGCCGCCGGGCGAGTCCGGGCCGGGGCGGTGGGTGTAGGCGTGGCCGGGCTGGAAGAAGTCCGCCGTGCGGTACGACGGCGGGTCGCAGTCCTTCGCCCCGGCCAGCCGTGCCGTCGGGCACGGGTACGGCAGCGTGTAGTCGTCGCCCCGCACCATCGCGTCCCCGTCGATGCAGACCGGGCACGGGCCCATCGGCGAGTCCTTGTGGAGGTGGACAATCTTCTGGGCGGCGTCCTCCAGTTCGGCGACGCGGTCGGTCGCGGCCTTCAGCGCCATCTGCCCGGCGATGACCGTGAACAGCATGTGCTGCAAGGCGTCCTGCGCGTCCCGGGCGCGGGCCGCGTACCGGTCAGCGGCACTACCGGTGGAGAGCGCCCGGGTGCGGGCCATCCTCCACGCGATGCGGTACCGGTTCCGTTCCACGCGCAGCCGCTCGGCGCTCGACGCCTGCGGCTCCGGGGCGACCGGCACCGGCAGCACATCCGCCGACCCCACAATCCCCTGCTCGGCCAGCTCGTCGATCGTCGCCATCACGAACTCGGGGCAGGTCCGGATGCCCTCCGGGGCGTACAGGGCGATCCCGCCCGACGTCACCGTGCGGCGCGTCCAGCACACGCCGTCCCGCGTGTTCACCACCAGCGGAGCACTCACAACGCCACCGCCTTCGAGGACACCTCGAACGGCACGAACCCCGACGCCGGCACCGGCACCGTCACCAGCACCCGGCACCCCACGTAGCCCTCATCCGCACCGGCCACGGTGGACAACGTCCACACCGTCACCCCGAACCCGGTGTCGCACGTGGTGACCGTGCCGCCCTTCACCTCCAGCCACGCAGCCAGCACCCCGATGTCCGCCGACGTGACGCGCACCGCGTCCGCGTCGACCTCGTGCACGGTGCGCTCGGTCGGCAGGCCGAGGATGTTGACGGTGACCTCGTAGTCGGTCTCGTTGTCGTTGCGCCGCTTCTGCGCCGTGAAGAACGCCTCACGCTCGTTGAGCGGGTGGACGGTAATCTCAGTGGTCACGGGGACCTCTCCTTCGATGGGATTGATCGGGGTCGCCGAGTCGTGGGCTCGCCAGGCCGGGAAGTCGGGCGGGCCTTCGGCGTTGATGGGGTCAGGCAGCCTCAGCCGCCGACGAGTCCTCAGCGCGCATCACGCGAGCCGAGACGAACAAGGACCGAAGCCGCTCCCGCAACTCCGCCCCCAGCACAGGCGCCTCAGCCACCGACCGGTCCACCCGCTCCATAGCGGCAGAACCGAACGTCGCCTCCGCATCAGCCAGCGAGAACTCGCCGCTCACGCCGTCAGCGCCTTCTGCCGGACCGCAGCCAGGCGGAACACCGGACGGCACAGCACCAGCAGCTCCACGCCGATCGCGTGGCAGATGGCCTCGGCCGTCGAGCCGTAGACCCTCTCGGTCTCGCCGCTGAGGATGTTGCCGACCGTGCCGTGCGCGATGCCGGCGGCGTCGGCCAGATCTCGGATGCTCATCTCGGAGCCGGTCTTGGTGCGCTTCATGAGGCGCTTCAGCAGGTCGCGGTCCACTTCGAAGAGTGGTTCCGGCTTGTGGGTAGGTGTGGTCACACGTCCACCTCGTGCAATGGATCGCCTTGCGGTGTTGCACCGCTTGGATGGCTAGAGCATTGCACGCGGTGGACGGATTGTCCATCTGCTTGGACGGGTGAGTTGCGATTGCGCCAATGAGCCCGGCAGGGGTGGCGCCGACCATCCATTTGCATGGACACTCTGTCCGGCGCATCGAGTGTCGGGCCATGCGCCACCAGCGGGAATTCCCCACGGTTCCCGCCGGACGCATGGACACCCCACGGCCCATGAGTCGACTCGGAGTGGCAGGATGACCCTCATGTCAGCGCAGGATCGGAAGGCGTCGGGCGAGCGGACCCAGCTCCGCAGCATCGTCGTCGAGCGGAAGGAAGCGCTCGGTCTCGGGTACGCGAGGCTCGCCGCGCGCTGCATCGACCCGGAGTCGGGCGAGCAGACGGTCAAGTCGTCGTGGCTGCACCGCCTCGCCACGGGCGAGCCGGTCGAGCCCCCGAGCTACGAGATGCTGCGCGGCATGGCCGCCGGCCTCCAGGTGCCGGTGGGCGTATTGCAGGACGCGGCGTCCGCGCAGTTCTTCGGGGTGCAGCGGACGTTCAGTGAGTCGGCTGAGGGGCAGGCGTTCTTGGAGGATGCCGACCGGCTGAGTCCTGCTCAGCGGGAGGCGGTGCGGGCGCTGATGCGCTCGCTGGCCGAGGGGGAGTAACCGGGCATTCTGCCGGAATCCCCGGCAAGAGCGTTGGCCGTGGCGACTACAGTGCGTGAATGTTCCCGGCGGGGTGTAGTCGAAGCATGGTCAAAGTGGCAGCATTGCTGATTCGCCTGGGAAGCGTGATGTTGCGATAGCCTGCGAGAACGGAAGCCGTTCGAACGGACTGTCGAATTAGTTGATGCGGCGCGTCCATGGGGGTCCCATGCCGGAACAGTGCACCACCACGGTCCGTAAGGTAGTCCGGGCCCAGATCTGCTTCACCGACGAACTCCCATCAGGCTGCCCGCCGCTGGAGCTCCCCAGCGGACGCATGATGATGGAGCTGGAACTGGACAACCTGACCCTCCTCGTCATCCGCCCCGGCAGCATGGACCGGCGCCTGTACGACGAGTGGAACAGGTACCTGGACCGGGTGACGCAGCTCGGCATCTGGTCGCGCGAGCCGTCCCGCACCGGCCTGCTCGACATGCTCAGGGGCGCCTTCGCGTCCTGACCTGCACGGCTAGGGGTGGCTTGCCGAAACCTTCGGCCTGCCGAACGGCTGCGCAAGCCACCCCTAGGGTGCCATCATGGGGCATGCACCACGAGCCAGCAGACCCCACCCTCGCCTGCATCTACTGCCGCATGAGCGAAGACCGCGAAGGCGGCGGCCTCGGCATCGACCGACAGCGCGAAGACTGCGAAGCCCTCGCCGCCCAGCTCGGCCTCACCGTCGTGCAGGTCTACACCGACAACGACCTCAGCGCCTACAGCGGCAAACCCCGCCCCGACTACGCGCGCATGCTCGACGCCATCCGCCACGGCCGCTACGGCACCGTCCTCGCCTGGCACACCGACCGGCTCCACCGCTCCCCCACCGAGCTGGAGGAGTACATCGACGTATGCGAACCCCGCGCCGTCCAGACCCGCACCGTCAAGGCCGGCAGCCTCGACCTCGCCACCGCCACCGGCCGGATGATCGCCCGACAGCTCGGCGTGCAGGCCCGCTACGAAGTCGAGCGGATGATCGAGCGGCAGCGGCGCGCCCGCGACCAGAAGGTCCAGCGCGGCGAATGGTCCGGCGGCCCTCGCCCCTACGGCTGGGAACGCGACGGCATCACGCCCGTCCCGGACGAGATCGCCGTCATCCGCGAGTGCGCCGACGCCATCCTCGCCGGGGCGTCCGCACGGGCCATCGCCGCCGACCTCAACCTGCGGGGGCTGGCCACCAGCACCGGCGCCCGCTGGGAGGGCGGGAGCGTCGTCCGCATGCTCAAGCGGCCCCGCAACGCGGGCATCCTCCAGCACCGCGGTGAGGAGGCGGGGCCTGCCGCGTGGGAGCCCGCCATCGACGAGGCGGTGTGGCGGAGCGTGTGCGGGATCTTCGCCGACCCTGCCCGCGCGCAGGCCGCGTCGACGGCGCGGCGTCACCTCGGCAGCGGCCTGTACCTGTGTGGTGTGTGCGGGGAAGCGCTGTCGTCGTTCTCGAAGGGCAACGGCGGGCCGATGAAGTACAAGTGCCGCAAGAACGACTGTGTGCTCCGTGACCTTGTGTTGCTCGACAAGTGGGTGCTCACCCACCTGATCAAGCGGTTGTCCCGCCCGGACGTGGCCGAGCTGCTCGCGGTGCGGGAGGAGCCGGTGGACGTGCGGGGGGCGCAGGCAGAGTTGCGTCAGGCGCGGGCGACGTTGGACGACCTGGCCGCGGCGTTCGGTGCGGGGGAGATGGATATGCAGGAGTGGCGGATCGCGCGGGCGGCGGCGCGGGTGCGTAAGGAGAAGGCGGAGGCGGTTCTGGCGACCGCAGTGCAGGTCAACCCCGTGGCGGGGCTGGTGGGGGTGGAGGACGTGGAGGGGGAGTGGCGGCGGCTGGATCTGTCGCGGCAGCGGTCGGTGGTGGATTGGATGATGACCGTGCGGGTGCTGCCTGCACGGGTGGGCCGGCGGCGCGGCGGCGGCTACTGGGATCCGGAGGGTGTGGAGATCCGGTGGAAGTGACGGTGCCCCCGGCGGGGGCCGGGGGCACTGCGGCCTTCCTGCCTGGGAAGCGAGGGAAGGCCGGTCTGTGGGGGGCTGGTCTGCGGTGTTTCTACGGTGCGTGTAGAAGTGTGCAAGGCGCAATGATCCGACTGCACGATCACTCGAATGTGTGTTTGTTGCTGGGGGGTCTTGCGCACCGACCGGAATCCCCTCTCGCAAATGTACCAACGCTGGTACAGACACCGATCACCGCCCCGACCAGCGTGTATCCGTGCCCTCCGATCCGCTGCCCGCCTGGGTGCCCGCCCGCCGACGACAGATCGGAGACCGTATCCGCGCCGCCCGCACCACCCGGCGGCTCTCCCAGGAGAAGCTCGCCGAGCTCGTGGGCCTGGACCGCAAGACCGTCAACCGGATCGA
>CAYQFJ010000139.1:0-7957 GCA_964416715.1 uncultured Actinotalea sp.
TGCGGGTGCGGTTCGCCAGGTCGACGATCGAGGCGAGCGTCGTCGACTTGCCCGAGCCGGTGGGGCCCGTGACCAGGACGAGGCCGCGCGGGAGGCCGGCGAAGTTGGCCACCGTCGCGGGGACCCCGAGATCCTCGAGCGCCTTGATCTCGTACGGGATCATCCGGAAGGCCGCACCCACCGAGTCCCGCTGCTTGTACATGTTGACGCGGAACCGGGACACTCCGCGGACCGCGTACGCGAAGTCGAGCTCGAGCTTCTCCTCGAACGCCTCGCGCTGGCGCTGGTTGATCACCGCGTAGAGGCTCCGCTGCAACGAGTCCGGGTACAGCACCGGGAAGTCCTCGAGGGGCTTGAGGCCGCCGTCGAGCCGGATCATCGGCTGGGCGCCGGAGGTCAGGTGCAGGTCGGACGCCCCGCGGTCGATCATCGTGCGAAGCGCGAGGTCGAGGTCGATGTCGCCCTCGTGCACGGCCTGGGCGAGCCCGACCCGCGCACTGCGCTCGGACCGTCTGGGGGTTCCCGGCGGACGAGCCGGCGCTGCACCGGCGCTCGCCGGGGCGCCACCGGTCGGCTGTGCCGCCGGGGCGGGAGCCGCCGCGCGGGTGGCCGGCTGGACGGCTGCGGCCGGCGGGGTCGCTCCGTTGGCGGGCGGCGGCTGCGCGGCGGTGGTGGAGGCGTAGTTCGGCGGCGCGATGTGGTTCTGCGGTCCTGAGTGGTTCTGCGGTGCCGCATGGGGCTGCGCACCCGGCGGGGCACTGGGCGCGGTACCCGGCCCCGGCGTGCCGGGACCCGGCCGCTCCGGCGGCCGCGACCCTGCGGGGTCGGTGCCGGGAGTGGGGAAGAAGTCGTTCACAGGACTGGCCTCCGGTCTCGGACATGCGGGCGGGACCCGCCGCAGGCTGTATCGACAGTCGCGGGTGCGCTCTTGAGCGCACCAGCCACAATTCGCCCGGGCGCCGTCACGCGACGACGCGCAGGATCTCCTCGATCGCGGTGTCGCCGAGGAGCACCTTGGCCCAGCCGTCGTCGCGGAGGGTGAGCATGCCCTGCTCGCGCGCGGTCCGGCCGATCTCCGCGGCCGACGAGTGCGCGACGGCGTGGCGCTCGATCTCCTCGCTGACCCGCATGACCTCGTGGATCGCCAGCCGACCGCGGTACCCGGTCCCGGAGCAGGACGAGCACCCCGTCGGACGGAAGATCTTGGGCACCTCCTCCCCCGGGCTCCACGGGAACCTGGCGGCGATCAGCTCGACCTCGCTCGGCTCGTACGGCTCCTTGCACTTGTCGCACAGCCGGCGCGCCAGTCGCTGAGCGACGACGCAGTCCAGCGCCGAGCCCACGAGGAACGGTTCGATCCCCATCTCCACCAGCCGGGTCACCGCGCTCGGGGCGTCGTTGGTGTGCAGCGTGGAGAGCACGAGGTGCCCGGTCAGCGCCGCCTCGATGGCGATCTGCGCGGTCTCGTGGTCGCGAATCTCACCGAGCAGGACGACGTCGGGGTCTGATCGCAGGATCGACCGCAGCGCACCGGCGAACGTCAGCCCCGCCTTCGGGTTGACCTGCACCTGGTTGATCCCCGGCAGGCGGTACTCGACCGGGTCCTCGACGGTGATGACGTTGATCTCCGGGCGCGAGACGGCGTTGAGCGTCGCGTACAGGGTCGTCGACTTGCCGGACCCCGTCGGGCCGGTGACCAGGATCATCCCGTACGGCTTGGAGTAGGACTCGCCGTACGTCTCGTAGTTGTCGTCGAGGAACGAGAGGTCCCGCAGGTCCAGGCTCGCCGTGGAGTTGTCCAGGATCCTCATCACGACCTTCTCCCCCCAGACCGTGGGCAGCGTCGCCACGCGGAGGTCGATCTTGCGGCCGTTGTGCGTCGTCGACATGCGGCCGTCCTGCGGCTTGCGTCGCTCGGCGATGTCGATGTCGCTCATGATCTTCAGGCGGGAGATCACCCCGCCCTGGATCTGCTTGGGTGCACGCTGCATCTCGTGCAGCACGCCGTCGATGCGGTAGCGGACCCGCAGGTCGGACTCGGTCGGCTCGATGTGGATGTCCGAGGCGCGGTCCTGGATGGCCTGGCTCACCAGCAGGTTGACGAACCGCACGATCGGCGCGTCGTCGACCATGTCGCCGACCTTCGCCAGGTCGGCCTCCAGGTCCGAGGCCTGCTCCTCCTCGAACGACATGGTGAGGTCGTCGATCTCGTCGTCGGCACGGCAAAACCGGTCGATGGCCTGGGCGAGGTCGTCGTGCGTCGCGACGACCGGGACCACCTGCATCGCGGCGACCGTGCGCGCGTCGTCGACGGCGACCACGTTGCCCGGGTCCGACATCGCCAGGACTAGCGCACCGTCCGAGATGGCGATCGGCAGAACCGTGTACCGCCGGCACAACGAGGCCGGAAGCAACGCCACGGCCGTGCGGTCCACCGGGTAGTCGGACAGCTCGACGAACTCCATCCCGACCTGGCTCGCCAGCGCCTTGACCAGCTGCGCCTCGGTCAGCATGCCGATCTCGACGAGGATCCGGCCCAGCGACTCGCCGCGGACGGCCTGCTCGTCCAGGGCGGCCATCAGCTGCCCCTCGGTGACCAGCCCTTCGTCGAGGAGGATGTCTCCGAGCTGCTTCACGTGCGTCCTTCCGGCGGTGCCTGGTCCCTGCTCCCCAGGCTTATCGGCATCAGCCGCCGGTGACTGAAGGGTCCAGCGCCTCCTCCAGCGCCGACTCCATCGCGTCCAGGGGCGCGACGCGGCCCGTCATCAGGCGCACCTGCTCGGTGGCCTGGTGCAGCAGCATCCGCTCACCGCCCACGAACGCCCCGCCCGCGGCGGCCCACACCCGGCCCAGCGCCGACACGCGGGGGGCGTAGGCGCAGTCCAGCAGCGCGCCGCGCACCGCCCGGCCGGTGAGCGCCTCGGCCATCGGGTCGGCGGCGTGGGCGGGCAACGTGGAGACCACGACGTCCGCCTCGGCCATCGCACCGATCAACCGGTCCATCGGGTCCAGGGTCAGGAACCGCGGCTCGACCCCCATCCGCGCGGCCGCCCTCATGGTGGCCCCGGCACGCGCCATCGAGCGGGCGTGGACCTGCGGCGTCGGGCAATCCAGCTCCGCCAGGGCCGCCAGGGCCGAGGCGGCCGTCGCCCCCGCGCCGATCACCACGGCGGTGCCGACCGGACGCCGGGCACCCAGCTCGTCCAGGCCCTCGCCGAACGCGGTCACCATGCCGTGCACGTCGGTGTTCGCCCCGGCCAGACTCACGTTGGCCCCGGCCCCCTGCACGAGGACGGTGTTCACCGCACCGACCACCTCGGCCAGCGGCTCGACGTGGTCCAGCAACGGGATCACCGCCTTCTTCAGCGGCATGGTCAGGCTCAGGCCCGCCCAGGTGTCGTCCAGCGCCGTGACGACGCCGGGCAGCGCCTCCTCGGTGACGTCGAGCACGTCGTACCGCCACTCGGTCAGTCCCAGC
The DNA here is from genome assembly GCA_964416715.1 of uncultured Actinotalea sp. Taxonomy (GTDB): domain Bacteria; phylum Actinomycetota; class Actinomycetes; order Actinomycetales; family Cellulomonadaceae; genus Actinotalea. The sequence continues at coordinate 3,479 of CAYQFJ010000139.1, forward strand.
GCGGCGTAGGCCGCCCGGTGCAGCACCGGGGACAGCGAGTGCGCCACCGGGTGACCGAGGACGGCGGCGCGGCGTCGGGCGGTCACCGCATCCCGTTCGCTTCCTCCCACGCGCGCAGCTCGGCGACGTTGGCCAGGTGCTCCTGGTAGTTGTCGGTGAAACGCGTCTCACCGGTCTCCCAGTTCACGGTGCACCAGAAGAGCCAGTTGCCCTCGGCCGGGTTCATGACCGCGTGGATCGACTCGGCACCGGGTGAGGCGATGGGCGTGGGCGGCAGGCCGGCACGGGTCCGCAGGTTGTACGGGCCGTCGGTCTCCAGGTCCGTCTTGGTCAGCTCGGTCCCCGGCTTGCCGACGCCGTAGGCGATGGCGGCGTCGATCTCCAGCCGCATGTCCTGCTCGAGCCGGTTCTCGATCGCCCGCGCCATCTTCACGCTCGCCTCGGCGTTCGGTGACTCGCGCTCGATGAGCGAGGCCTTGATCAGCACCTCCTCGCGCCGCTCCGTGGGGACGGCGTTCTCCTCCAGGACGGCGATCGTCTTCGCGACCATCGTCGAGATCATCTCGGTCGGCGACGTGCCGGGCTCGAAGCTGTAGGTGCTCGGGAACAGCCAGCCCTCGTAGTGGCCCTCGGCCTCGGCGGGCAGGCCGGTCGCGGTCACGTCCTCCATCGCGGTGGTGAAGTCGTCGACCGGGACGGTGGTCACCGATGAGAGGCGGTCCAGGATCTGCTCGAGGCGGAAGCCCTCCGGGATCGTGACCTTGATCTGGACCCGGTTCTCCGGGTTCTGCAGCCAGGTCACCACGTCGGAGGCCTTCATCTGCTGCAGCAACCGGTACGTCCCGGGCTGGATGGAGGAGGCGCTCGGGTCGGCGGTGAACGCGTTGATGAACGCCCGCTCGGTCTGAACGACGTCGGCGTCGTGCAGGACCGTGGCCATCGAGGTGCCGGTGGCCCCCTCCGGGATCGTGATCTCGACCGAGCCGTGGCCCGGCCCCGGGTAGTCCGCCGCCTTGTCCTCGCTGACCTCACCGAAGGACGAGATCACCGGTACGACGTACTTGACCACGGCATAGGCCACACCGCCACCGACGGCGAGCACGATCAGCAGGGCGATCCAGTTGCGTCGGCGGCGCTGCCTGCGCCGACGCTCGCGCTCGGCGCGCTCGGCCCTCCGTGGCGAGGCGGTGGGGCCGCCGCCGGCGCCGTCGGGGCGGACGATCTCGTCGAGGAAGAGGTCGTTCATCGTCCGACCTCCCCGTGCGCGCCGGGCCTGTGCTGGTGCATCCGGTCCGTTCCTCTCTCGACGGTGCCCGTCATCCCTGAGAACCCGGACCTTCGGGTAGCGCCCCGGTGCGACCGGAACCGTCGACCGGTTCCCCGCTCCGTGCCCCCGTCGTGCGCTCCGCGTCGATCGCGGACTGCAGGATCACCACGGCGGCCGCCTGGTCGACGACCTCGCGATGACGGCGCCCGGACCTTCCGGACGCGCGCAGCGCCTGATGAGCGGAGACGGTGCTCAGCCGCTCATCGACCAGCCTCACCGGTACGGGTGCGACGGCCTGCGCCAACCCCACAGAATACGTGCGAACCAGCGCGGATGCAGACCCCTCGGCCCCGGACAGGTGCCGCGGCAGCCCCACGTACACCACCGCTGCACATCTCTCCTGCACGATCTCCACGATCCGAGCGAGGTCCGCCGGCGGTTGCGAAGGCTCCGCGCCGTCCTTGTCGGCCGGCCGAGCGGGTGCTCGCGGCACCGTCTCCACGGGGGTCGCGATCATCCCGTCCGGGTCGCTGGCCGCGACGCCGACCCGCACCTCACCGACGTCGACGCCGATGCGGACACCGCGCGGCGGCGCCGGGCCCGCGGTGCGCGGTTCAGCGGGCACCGGGGTCTCAGCAGGCTCAGCGGACCGTCGGTCGGGCACTCAGGAGGCTCCCCCCGCGAGCAGCGCCTCGCTCACCGCCGTCAGCGCGGCCGGTACGGCCGAGGCGTCGGTCCCCCCACCCTGCGCGACGTCGTCCTTGCCGCCCCCACCGCCGCCGAGGGCGGCCGAGGCAACCTTGACGAGCGCACCCGCACGGTGCCCGGCCTCGCGCGCCGCGGCGTTGGTGGCCACCAGCACCACGGGCCGGTCCTTCGCCACCCCCCCGAGCGCGACGACGGCGGGTTCTTCCCCCATCCGCCCCCGTACGTCCAGGGCGAGCGTACGCAGGTCGTCCGCCGCTCCCACCGCGCCCACGTCCTTGGCGACCAGACGGGTCCCGCCCACGTGCGCGACGTCGTCGGCCATGGCTCCGGCCAGGGCCAGCAGACGCTCCTGCCGCAACGAGGCGAGCTCCTTCTCCGCCCGGCGCAGCCGCGCCACCACGCCGGCCACGCGTTCCGGCAGCTCCTCGGGCCGCACCTTGAGGGTGTCGGTCAGTGCCGAGACCAGGGCACGCTCCCGGGCGAGGTGGTGGAAGGCCTCGATCCCGACCACGGCCTCGACCCGCCGGGAGCCCGAGCCCACCGAGGACTCCCCGGTCAACGCGATCAGCCCGATCTGGCTCGAGTGCTCCACGTGCGTCCCACCGCAGAGCTCGCGGGACCACGGTCCACCGATCTGCACCACCCGGACCTGCTCGTCGTACGTCTCACCGAAGAGTGCGAGCGCACCCCACTCCTTCGCCTCCGGCAGCGACATGTAGTGCGAGGTGACGCCGAGGTCCTCGCGGATCGCGCGGTTGGAGACCTCCTCGACCTCGCTGCGCGTGGCCGCGGACAGCCCGTGGTTCCAGCCGAAGTCCAGCCGCAGGTACCCGGGCTTGTTGTACGAGCCGGACTGGAGCGCCCCCGGGCCGAGCACCTCGCGCAGGGCCGCGTGCACCACGTGCGTGCCCGAGTGCGCCTGCCGGGCACCCAGCCGCCACTCGGGGTCCACCTGTGCGGAGACGGTCTCGCCGGCGGCGATCTCGCCGGACCCGACGCGGACGGTGTGCACGATCAGCCCCTTGACCGGGCGCTGGACGTCCAGCACCTCCAGGTGCGCTCCCGTGGAGGTGATGGTCCCGGCGTCGGAGTCCTGGCCCCCGGACTCGGCGTAGAAGGGCGTGCGCTCCAGGACCAGCTCGACGACCTGCCCCTCGCCCGCGCGGTCGATCGGCTCGCCCTCGCGCAGCAGCCCACGCACCGTCGACTCGGTGGTCAGCTCGGTGTAGCCGGTGAACTCGGTGGCACCACGCTTGCGCAGGTCGCTGTACGCGGCCGACGACGAGTGCCCACCCTTCTTCGACTTGGCGTCCGCCCGCGCCCGCTCCCGCTGGGCGGTCATCAGGTCGCGGAAGCCCTGCTCGTCCACCGACAGTCCCTGTTCGGCGGCCATCTCCAGGGTCAGGTCGATGGGGAAGCCGTAGGTGTCGTGCAGCGCGAAGGCGCGGTCCCCCGGCAGCACCGTGCCGCCGGCCCCGCGCACCTCGGCCACCGCGGTGTCCAGGATCGCCGTCCCCGCGGTCAGCGTGCGCCGGAACGTCTCCTCCTCCGCGTACGCGGTCTCCGCGATCCGGGTGAAGTCGGCGACCAGCTCCGGGTACGCCTCGCCCATCGCGTCCCGGGAGGCCGGCAGCAGCACCGGGAGGGCGGGCTCGTCGACGCCGAGCAGCCGCATGGCGCGGACCGAGCGCCGCAGCAGGCGACGCAGCACGTAGCCGCGGCCCTCGTTGGACGGGGTGATGCCGTCCCCGATGAGCATGAGCGACGAGCGCACGTGGTCCGCCACGACCCGCATCCGGACGTCGTCGTCGTGGTCGGCGCCGTACTTTCTGCCGGACAGCTCCTGCGCGGCGCCGATCACCGGGAACACCTGGTCGATCTCGTAGAGGTTGTCGACGCCCTGGAGCAGGTAGGCGACACGCTCCAGGCCCATGCCGGTGTCGATGTTCTTCTGCGCCAGCTCACCGACGACGTCGAACTGCTCCTTGCTGACCACCTGGTCGATCTCGTACTGCATGAACACCAGGTTCCAGATCTCCAGGAACCGGTCCTCGTCGACCACCGGCCCGCCGTCCCGACCGTACTGCGGGCCGCGGTCGACGTAGATCTCCGAGCAGGGCCCCGCGGGCCCGGCCTGGCCGGTGGACCAGTAGTTGTCGATCAGCCCGCGCCGCTGGATCCGCTCGTCGGGAAGCCCGGCGATCTTCTTCCACAGGCGCGCCGCCTCGTCGTCCTCGTGATAGACGGTGACCCAGATCTTGTCCGGGTCGAAGCCGTAGCAGCCGTCCGCCTGTGAGCCGGTGACCAGCTCCCAGGCGTACTCGATCGCCTTCTCCTTGAAGTAGTCGCCGAACGAGAAGTTGCCGTTCATCTGGAAGAACGTGCCGTGCCGGGTGGTCTTGCCGACCTCGTCGATGTCCGGGGTGCGCAGACACTTCTGGACGCTGGCTGCGCGGTTCCATGGCGGGGTGCGCTGACCTAGAAAGTACGGCACGAACTGCACC
>CAYQFJ010000140.1:0-7935 GCA_964416715.1 uncultured Actinotalea sp.
GGTCGCCCCAAGGGCGTCCAGCTCACGCACGAGAACTTCGTCTCGCTGACCCGCAACGCGGTGGCCCTGCTCGGTGAGGTCTGCCCGCCGGGATCACGCACGCTGCTGTTCATGCCGCTCGCGCACGTGTTCGCGCGGTTCATCGAGGTGCTCATCGTCCCGGCCGGGGCGATCCTCGGGCACGTCCCGGACACCAAGACGCTGGTCGCGGACCTCGGGGTGTTCAAGCCGACGTTCATCCTCTCCGTGCCGCGGGTGTTCGAGAAGGTCTACAACTCCTCCGAGCAGAAGGCGGCCGCCGGCGGCAAGCGCGGGATCTTCCAGCGGGCGGCCAAGACGGCGATCGTCTACTCCCGGGCGCTGGACACCCCGAAGGGTCCGAGCCTGTGGCTGAAGCTCCAGCACAAGGTCGCCGACGTGCTGGTGCTGTCCAAGATCCGCGCGGCACTGGGCGGGCAGGCCGAGTGGGCCATCTCCGGCGGGGCACCGCTCGGGGAGCGCCTCGGGCACTTCTACCGGGGCGTGGGGCTGAAGGTCCTCGAGGGTTACGGCCTGACCGAGACGACGGCGCCGCTGACCGTGAACGTGCCCCGCGCCACCAGGATCGGCACCGTCGGTCCTCCCCTGCCCGGCATCTCGATCCGGATCGACACCGACGGGGAGATCCTCGCCCGGGGCACCGGTGTGTTCCCCGGCTACCACAACAACGACGAGGCGACGGCCGAGGCGTGGGACGGCGGCTGGTTCCACACCGGTGACCTCGGGTCGATGGACGAGGACGGCTACCTGCGGATCACCGGCCGGAAGAAGGAGATCATCGTCACGGCCGCGGGCAAGAACGTCGCTCCCGCGGTGCTCGAGGACCGGCTCCGCGGCCACCCCCTGGTCAGTCAGGTGGTCGTGGTCGGCGACCAGCGGCCGTTCATCGCGGCCCTGGTCACCCTCGACGCCGAGGCGTTGCCCGGCTGGCTCTCCACCCGTGACCTGCCGGAGATGGACGTGCGGACGGCCGCTCAGCACCCTGAGGTCCGCGCGGCGCTGACCCGAGCCGTCGAGCGCGCGAACAAGGCGGTCTCGCGAGCCGAGTCGATCCGCAAGTACACGATCCTCGACGACGACTTCACCATCGAGAACGACTACCTGACGCCGTCGCTCAAGGTGAAGCGGTCGCTGGTGCTCAAGGACTTCGAGGGCAGGATCGCCGAGCTCTACACCGGCAGCGCGCCGACCAACGGCCAGTCCGTCACCTCGGCCTGAGGAGCGGACCCTCGGCTCGAGGAGCGGACCCTCGGCTCGAGGAGCGGACCCACGGCCTGAGGATCGGACTCTCGGCTCGATCGATCGGACGGCTCGGCCGCACGTGGCTCAGCCGGCCCGCACCATGCGCAACGGGGGCACCAGGCCGGCGGACGCGAGCACCTCGATCGCCCGACGCTCGGCCTCGTCGAGGTCCCGGGTCGGCGGGCCCGTCGGTGCCATGAGCCCCGCCTGCTCTCTCGACACCGACGGTTGAGTCAACCCTGTCAACCCTGTCAACCCTGCCGGCCCCGTCGGTCCTGTCGGCCCCGTCCGCCCTGTCGGCCCTGTCGGCCCCGTCGGCCCAGCGCGCGACGGGTCGGGTGGGCCGACCCGCTCGCGTACCGGGATCGTCAAGAAGGTCACCACGCAGTCGGCGCAGGCGTCACCGCGCACCGTGCACGTATCGCAGTCGATCAGCATGCGCCGGACACTAGGACGGGCCTCCGACATCGACACCCCGGGCCACGGGTTCCCCGGGTTTGTCGGCGGTCGGGCCTACCGTCCGGGACATGCAGCAACCCGTCGTCGCACGCCCGGCCGGGGCGGTCGTCCAGCCGACGCTGGACGACATCGGCACCCCGCTGTCGGAGGTCACCTTCGTGGTGGTCGACCTGGAGACCACCGGCGGCAGCCCCGCGACCTCCGCGATCACCGAGATCGGCGCGGTCAAGGTGCGCGGCGGGGAGGTGCTCGGTGAGCTGCAGACCCTCGTCGACCCCGGCGGGCCGATCCCGGCGTACATCTCCGCGCTGACCGGCATCACCGGTTCGATGGTCCGCGACGCGCCGCGGATCGAGCAGGTGCTGCCCTCGTTCCTGGAGTTCGTCCGCGGGGCGGTGCTCGTCGCGCACAACGCGCCGTTCGACATCGGCTTCCTCAAGGCCGCCGCAGCCGACCACGGCCATCCCTGGCCCGCGAACCAGGTGCTGGACACCGTGGCGCTCGCACGGCGCGCCGTCCCCCGGGGAGAGGTGCCCAACCACAGGCTCGGCACCCTGGCGGCCTACTTCCGTGCGGCCGTGACGCCCGACCACCGGGCGCTGTCCGACGCCCGCGCCACGGTCGACGTCCTGCACGGTCTGCTCGGTCGGCTCGGCCCGCTCGGTGTGACCCACCTGGAGGACCTCGCCACCGCGACCGACCCCGTGCCGGCCGCCCGGCGTCGTAAGCGGCACCTGGCCGACGGGCTGCCGGACTCCCCCGGGGTCTACCAGTTCCGCGACGCCCGCGACGAGGTGCTCTACGTGGGGACGGCGACGTCGATCCGGTCCCGCGTCCGCAGCTACTTCACCGCCGCCGAGCACCGCCGTCGGATGAACGAGATGGTCGGGCTCGCCGAGCGGGTGGTCCCGATCGTCTGCGGCACGGTGCTGGAGGCACGTGTGCGTGAGCTCCGGCTCATAGCCGAGCACACCCCGCGCTACAACCGTCGCTCCCGGTTCCCCGAGCGGATGCCCTGGGTCCGGTTGACCCGCGAGCCCTTCCCCCGGCTGTCGGTGGTCCGGCAGGTGCGGCCCGACGACGCGGCGGGCACCACGGAGGCGCACATCGGCCCGTTCCCGAGCCGGGCCGCCGCCCAGGCGGCGGTCGACGCCCTGCACGCCGCGTTCGAGCTGCGGCAGTGCACCCGTCGGCTGCCCCGCACTCCCGCCCCCGGTGCTGGCGCCTGTGTGCTCGCGGAGATGGGCCGGTGCGGGGCACCGTGCGTCGGCCGTCAGAGCGAGGCGGCCTACGCAGAGGTCACCGCCCGGGTACGCGCGGCGATGACCGGGGACCCGGCTCCCGTGGTCCAGGTCCACGTCGAACGGATCGCCGCCCTGGTCGCCCAGGAGCGGTTCGAGGAGGCTGCCGCCTGGCGGGACCGGCTCGACGCGTACCTGCGGGGGGCCGCCCGCGCGCAGCGCTCCCGGCGCCTGAGCGACCACCCGCAGCTCGCCGCCGCACGGCCGTACGACGGCGGGTGGGAGCTCGTGGTGGTCCGGTACGGACGCCTGTGCGCCACCGCCACGACGAGGCGCGGCGAGGACCCACGGTCGGCGCTCTCGTCGCTGCTGGCCACCGCCGAGCACGTCGAGCCACCCTGCCTGCCCGCCTCCGCGGCACACCCGGAGGAGACGGACCTGGTGCTGGCCTGGCTCGACCAGCCGGGTGTCCGCCTCGTGGAGCTGACCGGTGGGTGGAGCTGTCCGGTGCGAGGCGCCGAGGCCTACCGTGCCGACGGCGCCACGGCTGCGGCGCTCGCAGCGGTCGCCCGGCTCGGGCCGGCGCACGACGACGCGCGCGACGACGCGCGAGGCCTTGGCGCGGCATGATGGACGGGTCCCACCCGACCGAGAGGCCCGACATGATCACCGCCATCGTCCTGATCGACACCGAGCCCGACCGGATCCCCGAGGTCGCCCACGCCGTCGCGGAGATCCGCGGGGTGCGCGAGGTCTACTCGGTGACCGGTGAGGTCGACCTGATCGCCCAGGTCAAGGTCGCCGAGCACGACCGGCTCGCCGACGTCATCGCCGATCGGATCAGCAAGGTGGACGGCGTGCTGCGCACGCAGACCTACATCGCGTTCCGCGAGTACTCCGGCCCGGAGCTCGACGAGGCCTTCGACCTGGGTCTCGACGACTGACGCGGTGACCGGCCGGTCGTCAGCCCGACGCCGCGACCCACCGGTCCAGCACGGCCGCCGCGCGGCCCTCGTCCACCGCGGCCGCCGCGACCTCCATCCCGGAGCGCAACCGCTCGAGCAGGCTGCCCGACCCGGTCGAGCCGAGGGTCCCGTCGGCCACCAGCCCCGCCGCCGCGTTCAGCAGCACGGTCTCGCGCACGGGTCCCGGCTCGCCGCCGAGGACGGCTCTGACTACGCCGGCGTTGTGCGCCGCGTCACCCCCGCGCAGCTGCTGGACGTCGATGGCCTCCAGGCCCAGCTCCTCGACGAAGTCGACCGTGTGCTCGGTGACCTCACCGTCCCTGGTCCACCAGATGCGGGCGGGCCCGGTCGCGGCGAGCTCGTCGAGCCCGTCGTGGCCGCGGAACACCAGTGCCGACGCACCGCGGGCCGCCAGCACGCCGGCCATGAGCGACGCCATCCGCGGGTCGGGCACGCCGATCGCCGCGGCGGCCGGCTGGGCGGGGTTCGTCAGCGGGCCGAGGAAGTTGAACACCGTCGGCACGCCGAGGCCGGCCCGGACGGCACCGGCGTGCCGCATCGACGGGTGGAACACCTGGGCGAAGCAGAACGTGATGCCCACCTCCGCGGCGAGCTCCGCGATCCGCGCGGGCGGCTGGTCGAGCCGCACCCCCAGCGCCTCGATCACGTCGGCGGTCCCGGTGGAGGACGACGCCGCCCGGTTCCCGTGCTTGACGACGCGGATCCCCGCACCGGCCGCGACCATCGCCGCCATCGTGGAGATGTTGACGGTGTGCATCATGTCGCCGCCGCTGCCGACGATGTCCAGCGAGCGACCGGGCACGGAGATCCGCACCGCGTGCGCGAGCATCTCCTCGACCAGCCCGGTGAACTCCTCCACGGTCTCGCCCTTGGAGCGCAGCGCGACCAGGAACGCCGCGAGCTGCACCGGCTCCGCGGCGCCGGTCATCACCTGGGACATCGCCCAGCGCGTCTCGTCGGTCGTCAGGTCCTCGTGGGCGACGAGCCGGCGCAGGATCTGCGGCCAGGTGCGCGCGTCGGACATCAGGCCGCGTCGGCGCCGCGCAGCAGACCGCCGACGGCGCGCTGGACCTCGATCGGGTCAAGCGGGTGGGACACGACGGCGTCGGCCATGGACCACGACGCGAGCCACGCGTCCTGTGGGCGCCCGATCAGCACGAGCACCGGTGGGCACCGGTAGACCTCGTCCTTGACCTGGCGGCACAGTCCCATGCCGCCCGCCACGCCGGCCTCACCGTCGAGGACGAGCAGGTCCCACCCGCCCTCGTCGACCTCCCTGATCACCGCCGCGGGAGTGGCGACCTGCAGCCACTCGACCGGCGGCAGGTCCTTGGCCACCCGGCGCCCGACGGCGAGCATCACCGACTCACGGGTCTGCACGTGGTCGCTGTACAGCAGGACCCGCAGGGTGGTCGGCTCCTCGGCACGCAGCACGGCGTCCCACTCGTCCTGCACGTCGCTCGTGGCCATCACGCCTCACTCGTCCTCGGTCGATCCGTACTGCCCACCACGCATCTTGGCACGGACCGCGGCCCCGGCGGGTACCGGGCAGAACGAGACTCGGGACGGGCGGTGCACACATTCACTCCACGAGTCGGCCATAATGACGGGGTGTCAACCGCAACGGCCACCCCAGTCTCCTCGCCACGCCTGAGCGTGAACCGACCGAACCCCGTCTCCGTCGGCACGATCGTCTGGCTCTCCAGCGAGCTCATGTTCTTCGCGGGCCTCTTCGCGATGTACTTCACGATCCGGGCGACGGTGCCCGACGTGTGGGCGGAGCAGACCCCCAAGCTCAACCTTGCGTTCGCCACGGTCAACACGACGATCCTGGTGCTCAGCTCGGTCACCTGCCAGCTCGGGGTCTGGGCGGCGGAGCGCATGCAGCCGCACCGGAGCGGGACGCTGCTGCAGGTCAACCGCTGGGGCATGAACGAGTGGATGACGCTGACCTACATCATGGGATCGGTCTTCGTGGCCGGGCAGGTGTTCGAGTACGCCGAGCTGGTCGGCCACGGGGTGACGATCTCCTCGAACCCCTACGGCTCGGTCTTCTACCTGACCACCGGCTTCCACGCGCTGCACGTGATCGGCGGGCTGATCGCCTTCCTGTTCCTGCTGGGACGCTCGTTCAGCGCGCGCCGCTTCGGCCATCACGAGGCGACGTCGGCGATCGTGGTCTCCTACTACTGGCACTTCGTCGACGTCGTCTGGGTCGCCCTGTTCGGCGCGATCTACCTGATCCGATGAAGGGTCGCCGAGCTCCCCGCACCGACGAGATGAGGTTCGCCCAGTGAAGGCCATCGCCGCCCGCAGGCACCATCGGCTGGCGCCGCTGGTTCTCCTCCTGCTGGCCCTGCTCGTGACCGGAGGGTTGTACGCAGCCCTGGCACCGTCGGCCTCGGGTGCCGACGTACCGGATGAGGACGACATCGCCGCCGGTCGCGCCCTGTTCCAGGCGAACTGCGCGACCTGCCACGGACCGTCGGCGGAGGGGCGCGAAGGGGCGCCCTCGCTGATCGGTGTCGGTGCCGCGGCGGTGGACTTCCAGGTCAGCACCGGCCGGATGCCGATGCAGATGAGCGGTCCGCAGGCGCACGCGAAGCCCCCGCAGTTCGACAAGGAGCAGATCCGCCAGCTCGCCGCCTACGTGGCGTCGCTGGGTGCCGGGCCGGCGATCCCCAGCGCCGAGCAGGTCGACCCCGCCCTGGGTGACGCCGCCAACGGCATGGCCCTGTTCCGGACCAACTGCGCCATGTGCCACGGCGCGATCGGCAAGGGTGGTGCGCTGACCGAGGGCAAGTACGCCCCCTCGCTGACCCACTCCACGCCCACCGAGATCTACGAGGCGATGCTCACCGGCCCGCAGTCGATGCCGGTCTTCAACGAGGCGAACCTCACCCCGGAGGAGAAGCGCGACATCATCGCCTTCCTCGATGCCCAGCACGCGGGCTCTCCCGGTGGCCTGGACCTCGGGTCGATCGGACCGGTCGGTGAGGGCCTGTGGGTATGGGTGATCGGCATCGGCGCGTTGATCGGCTGCGCGGTATGGATCGGAGCGAAGTCCTCATGAGCAACGAGAGCACCGGGTCCGAGCTCGCCCCCCGCAGGGACGCGCCGCTGCCCGAGCGCTTCGAGAACCCCGGCCTGCCACCGCACGTCGAGCGCATGGGCGACACCGACCCCGCTGCGGCCAAGCGGTCGGAGCGGCAGGTCGTCGTGCTGTTCGCGATCTCCGCGCTCGGGACGATCGGCTTCCTGGTGGCGTACTTCGCCGTCCCCCCGGGCGAGACCGTCGCGAGCATGCGCCTGTCCAACCTGCTGCTCGGCGTTGGGCTGTTCCTCGCGATGTTCAGCATCGGGATCGCGGCCGTGCACTGGGCCAAGACGCTGATGTCGGACCACGAACGGGTCGAGCCGCGTCACCCGCAGCGCAGCTCCGACGAGGACCGCGCCGGGGCGATCGCCGAGCTGACCGAGGGCGCGAAGGAATCCGGCGTCGGGATCGGACGGCGCGGCCTGCTCAAGGGCGCCGTCGTCTCGGCGGCCGCGCTCGCCCCGCTGACCATCGCGGTCCCGCTGATCGGCGAGGTGGGCGGCGACTGGAACGTCTCGAAGTTCCGGCACACCGTCTGGCGCAAGGGCCGCCGCCTGGCCCGTGACCCGTCCGGCACCCCGATCAAGGCCACCGACGTCACCGTCGGCTCCGTGTACCATGTGATCCCCGAGAACCTCCGCGAGGAGGAACACTGGATCGAGGAGAAGGCCAAGGCCGTCGTCCTCATGGTCCGGATGGACCCGGCGATCCTCAAGGAGACCGACGAGCGCAAGGACTGGTCCTACGAGGGCATCGTCGCCTACTCGAAGATCTGCACCCACGTCGGGTGCCCGGTGGCACTGTACGAGCAGCAGACGCACCACATGCTCTGCCCCTGTCACCAGTCCACCTTAGACCAGTCAGAAGACGG
>CAYQFJ010000141.1:0-7914 GCA_964416715.1 uncultured Actinotalea sp.
GTGCGCTACACGACGATCCAGAACTGGTCGACCAACGTGTACAACCTGGTGACGAAGCGCGCGGTCGCGCACGAGGGCGCGACCATGGAATGGGTCGACGGCAACATCGGCTCGAAGGTCACCATGAAGTACCCGTCGATCTACCTGATGGGGGAGCACGCCAAGGGCGAGACCCTGTCGATCGCGTTCGCCGGCGAGGGCCAGCACCAGGACGCCGGGTCGAAGATGGTGCACGCGGCACCGCACACGTCGTCGTCGATCATCTCGAAGTCGGTGGCCCGTGGCGGTGGGCGGACGTCCTACCGCGGCCTGGTCCAGGTCCTCGAGGGGGCCGAGCACTCGGCGTCCAACGTGCTGTGCGACGCGCTGCTGGTCGACCAGATCTCCCGGTCGGACACCTACCCGTACGTCGACGTCCGCGAGGACGACGTGTCGATGGGCCACGAGGCCACGGTGTCGCGGGTGAGCGAGGAGCAGCTCTTCTACCTGATGTCGCGCGGTCTGACCGAGACCGAGGCGATGGCGATGATCGTGCGCGGGTTCGTCGAGCCGATCGCACGCGAGCTGCCGATGGAGTACGCCCTGGAGCTCAACCGCCTCATCGAGCTGCAGATGGAAGGGTCCGTGGGCTGATGCCCGCTCCCGTCACCGCAGCACCTACGTCCACCCCCACGTCGAGAGGCCGCAACGCCAGATGACCACCGACCTGTCCACCGACCACAGCCGCGCCGCGGTCGACGGCGCGCACACCCACGGCCGCGGAGGGACGCCCGAGTCGTCCCGTGCCGAGCGCCGCACGTCCTTCGACCTCGCGGACTTCCCCGTGCCGACCGGGCGCGAGGAGGAGTGGCGGTTCTCGCCGGTCGACCGGCTCGCGCCGCTGTTCGACGCCGACGGATCGGGGCTGACCGGGACGGGTGTCCAGGTCACCGTGGTCAACCCGCCGGAGGTCACCGTCGAGATCGTCGGCCGGGACGACCCCCGGCTGGGTTCCGCCGGACGTCCGGGGGACCGGACCGCCGCGGCGGCGTGGAACTCCTTCCGCGAGGCCACGGTCGTGACCGTCCCGGCGCAGGCGGTGGCGTCGGCGGCGACCAGCATCCGGGTCGAGGGCACCGGCACCGACGACACGCCGGCCGCCACCCACCTGCTGGTCCGCGCCGAGGCGCTGAGCGAGTCGGTCGTCGTCATCGACCACGTCGGACGGGCGAACCTCGCCGAGACGGTGGAGATCGTCGCCGAGGACGGGGCGCACCTGACGGTCGTGAGCATCCAGGACTGGGACGCGGGCGCGGTGCACGCGTCGTCGCACCGCACGGTGCTGGGTCGCGACGCGACGGTCAAGCACGTCGTGGTCACCCTCGGTGGCGACGTCGTGCGGGTGACCCCGGACGCAGAGCTCAACGGTGAGGGCGGGGACATCACCGGCCTCGGCCTGTACTTCGCCGACGGCCACCAGCACCAGGAGCACCGGCTGTTCATCGACCACGCGGTGCCGTCGTGCCGCTCCCGCGTCACCTACAAGGGTGCGCTGCAGGGTGCCGGGGCGCACACGGTCTGGGTCGGGGACGTGCTCATCCGCGCCAACGCGGAGAACACCGACACCTACGAGCTGAACCGCAACCTGGTGCTCACCGACGGTGCCCGCGCCGACTCGGTGCCGAACCTGGAGATCGAGACCGGCCTGATCGAGGGCGCCGGTCACGCGTCGACGACCGGGCGGTTCGACGACGAGCAGCTGTTCTACCTGCGCTCCCGCGGCATCCCGGAGACCGATGCCCGGCGTCTCGTGGTCCGCGGATTCTTCGCCGAGCTGATCCAGGAGATCGGCCTGCCGGACGTCGAGGAGCGCCTGATCGCGGCGATCGAGGAGGAGCTGGAGCAGAGCATGAGCGCGCTCGACAACGCCTCGGCCGCCTCCGACGAGGCGCCGCGGGTGCAGAACGGGACGGTGACGGTGTGAGCGCCCAGCTCGCCTGCCTGACCGCGGACGTGCCGCCGTGCGCTGCGCTGCGCGTCGAGCTCGAAGGGTCCTCGGGGACCGTCGAGGTCGCCGTCGTACGCGACGAGGACGGCGAGCTGCACGCGATCAACGACGTCTGCACCCACGGGGCGGTGTCGTTGTCGGAGGGCGAGGTCGAGGGCGGGACGATCGAGTGCTGGTTGCACGGATCGACCTTCGACCTGCGCACCGGTGAGGCGCTCAGCCTGCCGGCGACGCGCCCCGTCGCCGTCTATCCCCTGACCATCGACGGCGAGCGCGTGCTCGTGGACGTCGAGACGACCCTGAACGACTGAAGGAGCACCATGTCCACTCTCGAGATCCGTGACCTGCACGTCAGCGTCGAGACCAAGGAAGGGCCGAAGCCGATCCTGCGCGGCGTCGACCTCACCATCGGCTCGGGCGAGACCCACGCCATCATGGGCCCCAACGGCTCCGGCAAGTCCACGCTGGCCTACTCGCTGGCAGGCCACCCCAAGTACGAGATCACCTCGGGTGAGGTGACGCTCGACGGCGAGAACCTGCTGGAGATGAGCGTCGACGAGCGCGCCCGCGCGGGCATGTTCCTGGCGATGCAGTACCCCGTCGAGGTGCCCGGGGTGAGCGTGTCGAACTTCCTGCGCACCGCGAAGACGGCGATCGACGGCCAGGCCCCCGCGCTGCGGCACTGGGTCAAGGACGTCAAGACGGCGATGTCGAACCTGCGCATGGACCCGGACTTCGCCGAGCGCAACGTGAACGAGGGCTTCTCGGGCGGTGAGAAGAAGCGGCACGAGATCCTTCAGATGGAGCTGCTCAACCCGAAGTTCGCCGTCCTCGACGAGACCGACTCGGGCCTGGACGTGGACGCGCTCCGCGTCGTCGCCGAGGGCGTCAACCGCGTGCGGTCGGGCAGCGACGTCGGGATCCTGCTGATCACCCACTACACGCGCATCCTGCGGTACATCACGCCGGACTTCGTGCACGTCTTCGTCGACGGCAAGATCGCCGAGGAGGGCGGCCCGGAGCTCGCCGAGCGCCTGGAGTCCGAGGGCTACGACCGGTTCCTGACCGCGGCGGTCTGACCGGGCGACCCGGACCGGGCAGGTGCCCGGTCCGGTCCCCACCCCCGGCGCCGCCACGGCCACCACCGGCCACCACGGCCCACCGGCCACCACCGGCACAGCCCGGCGGCCAAGGTTGACCCGGCTGTCGAAGGGAGCACCATGACGGCAGTTCTGGAACCACCTGCCGGCCCCGCGCTGACGGCGCCGGAGCTCGCCGCCGTGCGCGCGGACTTCCCGCTGCTGACGCGCACGGTGCGCGGCGGGGTCCAGCTGGTGTACCTGGACTCCGGGGCGACCTCCCAGAAGCCCGAGGTGGTGCTCGACGCCGAGCAGGACTTCTACCTGCAGCGCAACGCCGCCGTGCACCGCGGGGCGCACCAGCTCGCCGAGGAGGCGACCGAGGCGTTCGAGCGGGCGCGCGCCGAGGTGGCCGGGCTGGTCGGCGTCGCGCCGGAGGAGATCGTCTGGACCACGAACGCCACGGCGGGCCTCAACCTCGTGGCGTACGCGATGTCCAACGCCTCGCTCGGTCGAGGCGGTGCCCCGGCACGCCGGTTCGCGCTCGGACCGGGTGACGAGGTGGTGGTCACCGAGGCGGAGCACCACGCGAACCTGGTGCCGTGGCAGGAGCTGTGTTCCCGGACCGGTGCGACGCTGCGCTGGATCGGCGTGGCCGACGACGGTCGCCTGCGCACCGACGAGCTGGCCACGGTCGTCACCGACCGGACCAGAGTCCTTGCGTTCACCCACGCCTCGAACGTCACCGGTGCGATCACCGACGTGGCCGCGTTCGTGCGCCGCGCCCGCGAGGTCGGGGCGCTGACCGTGCTCGACGCCTGCCAGAGCGTGCCGCACCTGCCGGTGGACCTGGCGGCGCTGGACGTGGACTTCGCGGTGTTCTCCGGCCACAAGATGCTGGGCCCCACCGGTGTCGGGGCGCTCTACGGCCGGCGCGAGCTGCTCGAGGCGATGCCCCCGGTGACCACCGGTGGCTCGATGGTCGAGACCGTGACCATGGAGTCGACGACGTTCGCGCCGCCCCCGCAGCGGTTCGAGGCCGGCACCCAGATGGTCGCCCAGGCCGTGGCGATGGGCGCCGCCGCGCGGTACCTGCGCGATCTGGACATGTCCGCGGTGGCGGCGCACGAGGCACGGCTGGCGGCCCTGCTGCTGGACGCCGTCGCCGCGGTGCCGGGGGTGCGGGTCATCGGCCCGACGACGCCGGCCGACCGTCTTGCGGTGGTCTCGTTCGTCGTGGACGGGGTGCACGCGCACGACGTCGGCCAGGTGCTGGACGACGCCGGAATCGCGGTGCGGGTGGGGCACCACTGCGCCCAGCCGCTGCACCGTCGCATGGGCGTCGCCGCGACGGCGCGAGCCTCGGCCGCGATCTACAACACCGCGGAGGAGGTCGCCGCCTTCGCGGACGGTCTCGCCCGGGTGCGGGAGTTCTTCGGGCCGGCCCCGGCCCCCACCGGTGGTGGTACGTCGTGAGCACCGCGATGGAGCAGCTCTACCAGCAGGTCATCCTCGACCACGCCCGTGAGCCGCACGGGCGCGGGCTGGCGGAGCCGTACGACGCGGAGTCGTTCCAGGTGAACCCGACCTGCGGGGACGAGGTGCGGCTGCGGGTCCGGCTGGGCGACGCCACGGGTGATCCCGAGGGCGGGACCGTGATCGAACGCGTGAGCTGGGAGGGGTTGGGATGCTCCATCTCGCAGGCCTCGGTCTCCGTGCTGACCGACCTCGTGACGGGTGCGCGCCCAGCCGACGCCGAACGCCTGGGCTCGGACTTCCGTGACCTGATGGGTGCGCGGGGTCAGGGGATCGGCGATCGCGAGGAAGGGCTGGGGGACGCGACGGCCTTCACCGGCGTCGCCCGCTACCCCTCGCGGATCAAGTGCGCACTGCTCGGGTGGATGGCGCTGCACGACGCGCTGCTGCGCAGCGGCGCACTCTCGCCGAACGGTGCACTCTCCACGGACGGTGCACCTTCGAGGAATGCCGAGACCGGCGCGGACGCTGACCTGGGTGACACGGACCCGGGTGACGCCGGCACGCACGGCACCGGTACGAGATGATCGGGAACGAACCAGGAGGAGAACCCATGACGACGACGACACCGAACCCCGGTGCGACTCCGAGCCCGACCACCGCGGCCGACGTCGAGGAGGCCATGCGCGACGTCATCGACCCCGAGCTGGGGATCAACGTCGTGGACCTCGGCCTGGTCTACGGCGTCATGGTCGAGCCGAACAACCACGCGGTCATCGACATGACGCTGACCTCGGCGGCCTGCCCGCTGACCGACGTCATCGAGGACCAGACCGCGACCGCCCTGGACGGCCTGGTCAACGGGATGCGGATCAACTGGGTCTGGATGCCGCCGTGGGGTCCGGAGAAGATCACCGAGGACGGCAAGGAGCAGCTCCGCGCCCTCGGCTTCAACGTCTGACCCGGCTCGGCTTCAGCGCCTGCCAAGCCTTCAGCGCGTCCGACGTTCAGCGCGTCCAGCCTCCAGCGCCTGCCCACGCCTTGTCGATGCCGCCCGCCGTGGGCCCGCTCCTTCCGTTTGCCGGATCGTGGAGGCATACCGGCGTGCGGTGCGGGTGTTCCTCCACGTTGGAGCCGGCGGTTCGACGGTCGCTGTCGGGTCCGGCTCACGGGTGCCGGAGTCCACTCGTTTCGGGGCGCACTCGTGGCCTTGACGGACCGAGCCCGATCGTGCGGAATCCACTCGTGGCCGTACCGGACCGACGTCGTCAGCGGCAAGGCCGCGGCGCGCCGTGCACACACGCGACGGGACCGTCGGTGGGCACGGGTCAGCGGGGCAAGGCACAGCTGGGCAAGTCACACCGGCCGGTCGGAGAGCCCAGGCACAGCGGCCGGTCGCAGACCCCAGTCACAGCGGCCGATCGGAGAGCCCAGGCACAGCGGCCGGTCGCAGACCCCCGTCACAGCGGCCAGTCGCAGGTCCCAGGGACAGCGGCCGTCGCAGACCCCCGTCACAGCGGCGAGTCGCGGCGCCCAGGCGCCGCTTGCCTCGTTGGAGGGATCCGTTCGCGCGCTGGGGACCGCGGCGCCGGTCGTCCGTCGTGCTCAGAAGGGAGGGTCCCCGGACGTGGTGGTGGACAGTCCGCCGGATTCCGGTTCGGGTGGCTCGTTTGCCGACCTCACTGATTCTGGCGCTGTCGGCCCAGGTGGTCTTCGTCCCGATGGTGCCGGCGGATCGGCACCGCCGGGTCGGGCGTGTTCGCTGTCCAGCCGTCCCGGCGGGTCGTGATGAGCTCCGGAGCTGTCGTTTCCGGTGGTGGGCACCGCGGGGTCGGTCCTGGGCACCACGTCGGCGATGGGCACCGCGTCGGCGATGGGCACCGCGTCGGCGATGGGCAGCGCGGGGTCGGTGGTGTAGTCACGTCCGGCCGGTGAGGTCCAGTCGAGGGTTCCTCCGCCCCGGGAGATGACGGTCCAGCCGCCGTGGTGCTTGAGCCGGTGGTGGTGGCGGCACAGGTGGGCGAGGTTGTCGCACTCGGTGTGTCCGTCATGCTCCCAGGCCTGGGTGTGGTCGACGTCGCAGCGAGCGGCGCGCCGGCCACAGCCGGGAAATCGGCACGTCTCGTCGCGCACCCGGAGGAACCGGCGCATGTCCGCAGGGACGGTGTAGCGGTCGCGCCCGACGGACAGGACCGTGCCGGTGCCGGGGTCCGTCAGCAGGCGCGTGAAGGACGGTGCGTCCGCGGCGAGCTCCCGCGCGGTCCGGGCGTCGATGGGCCCGTAGCCCTCGAGGTGACCGGGCTCGTCGCCGTGGCGCAGCAAGGTGAGCACCGGGACCGTGACGTTGACGGAGGTCCGGATCGCGGGGGCGCCTGCGTCGGGTTGCGCTCCGTCGAGGACGGCAGCGGCCTGGGGGTCCAGGACCAGGTCGGCCAGCACGTCCGCGCGCAGCTGGGCGGTGGTGCGAGGCTCGTCCGGGCCATGCAGAGTGGTCACGGCGGCATCGAGACGATCGAACATCGCCCACGCCTGCGGGACCGGCAGCAGCGCGGACAGCCAGGCCATCCCGTCGGCGGCCGGGTCGAGCACCACACACCGCTCCTGACGCGCCTCGCGGTGGCGTTCGGTCAGGTCCCGGGGATGGTGGCGTTCACGCCAGCGTCGCGCGGTGGTCCGGAAGCGGGCCGGGTTCTGGCGGCACGCCAGGCCGACCAGGTGCTGTTCGGCGTCGGCCCGGTCGCTCGGGTCGAGGTCGGCGGTGGTCTCGATGATCACGTCGGCGTGCCGCGCCGACAGATCTCCGCGCCGCATCGCCTCCAGCGTGCCTGGGAGCCGGTCGACGAGGATCTCGGCGTTGTCGACCAGCGCGCCCATCGACCGTTCCGTGACCCGCAGCGCGCACGCGAGCTCGGCGATCATCGTGCGGCGGGGGATGTCGGCGGCAGGCGAGGGCTCGGTCTGGGTGGCGCGTTGGACCGCCTCGCCCAGCTGCCGGGCCTGGTCGATCAGGACCGTGCGCCACGCCGTCATCGCATGGATCGCGCGGTCCGCATCGGCCACCGCGGCGACCAGCTCGTCGACCGTCTCCCACGCCGAGGCAGGTACCGCCGTCCGCGGCACGGGCGACGACTCGTGCGAGGGCACGAGGTCCGCCGAGTCACCGGTCCGGGTCATGGGACCACCCAACACCCGACCACTGACATTCCTGGCGGCGCGTGTCCCGCCCCAGCGACACGGCTACCGCCGCCCACCGCCGGTGACGCCGGTGTGAACCGTGTGCAGCCATGGGGCCGTCCACCACCGGCCGTGCGCGTCCTCGGCACGTCGCCCGACGAACGGGCCGGTCGTGGACGGCCCCACCTGCGATCCGGG
>CAYQFJ010000142.1:0-7860 GCA_964416715.1 uncultured Actinotalea sp.
AACACGGCGCTGGACGAGGGCAAGACCGTCCTGTTCGAGGCCGGGCAGGCGACCATGCTCGACGTCGACCACGGCACCTACCCGTTCGTGACGTCCTCGTCCGCGACGGCGGGTGGGGCGTGCACCGGGGCCGGGGTCGGGCCGACCAGGATCGACCGGGTCGTGGCCGTGATCAAGGCGTACACCACGCGCGTCGGCGAGGGGCCGTTCCCCACCGAGCTGGACGACGACGCCGGCGAGTGGCTGCGGCAGCAGGGCGGGGAGTACGGCACCACGACCGGGCGCCCGCGGCGCACCGGCTGGTACGACGCCGTCATCGCGCGGTACGCGAGCCGGGTGAACGGGCTGACCGACCTGGTGCTGACCAAGCTCGACACCCTTACCGGCCTGGAGACGATCCCGGTGTGCGTGGCGTACGACGTGGGTGGTGTGCGGCACGACGAGATGCCGCTGGACCAGAGCGACTACCACCACGCGGTCCCGGTCTACGAGGAGTACCCAGGCTGGTCGGAGGACATCACCGGCTGCCGCGACTTCGACGAGCTGCCGGCCAACGCCCGCGACTACGTGCTCGCCCTGGAGCGGATGTCCGGCACCCGGATCTCCGCGATCGGCGTGGGCCCGGGCCGTGAGGCCACGATCGTCCGCCACGACCTGCTCGCCTGACCTCCGCCACCTGGTCTGCAGCCACCTGGTCTGCAGCCACCTAGGTCTGACCCGGGCCACCGCGGCGCAGCACCCGGGCCGCTCGGCGCCGACAGTCGTCCCCAACCCCGGGGTGCTGCGACGCTCCCCGGCAGGTACGGCCAGGCCTACCTCGGATTGCGCGGAGCCTGTGGTTGAAGTGAATGGTGGTGCTGAAGGGGTGTCACATGAGTCCCTCAGGCCCCACCAGTCACCGGCTCCGCGCGGTTCGAGGTCAACTCGGCGCGGAGCGTTGTACCGCGGGAACGTAGACTCGTGGTCCGTGAGGATCCTCGTCATCGGCTCAGGCGCGCGTGAGCACGCCATCGTCACCGCGCTCACCCGGCCGGTAGCGGCCGACGTCGCCGCGAACGGCAGCGCCGCGAACGGGGCCGCGTCGAACGGGATGACCGTGAACGGCGCTCTCCGGACCGGCACCGGATCGAACGGCGCTCTCCGGACCGGCACCGCATCGAACGGCGCTCTCCGGACCGGCACCGGGTCGAACGGCGCTCTCCGGACCGGCACCGCATCGAACGACGCTCCCGTGCTCGGCGCCGAACTCGAGATCGCCCCGGAGAACGAGGTTCACGCCGCACCGGGCAATCCGGGGATCGGTGCGCTCGCGGCGCTGCACGACGTCGACCCGCTCGACCCCGCGGCCGTCGCCGAGCTCGCGCGAAGGATCGGGGCGGAGCTCGTCGTCGTCGGGCCGGAGGCCCCCCTGGTGGCCGGGGTGGCCGACGCCGTCCGGGAGGCCGGCATCCCGTGCTTCGGCCCGAGCGGTCGGGCGGCCCTGCTGGAGGGGTCCAAGGCATTCGCCAAGGAGGTCATGGCGGCCGCGGACGTGCCGACCGCGCTGTGCCGGGTCTGCACCTCCGTCGAGCAGGTGGCCGACGCGCTCGACGCCTTCGGTGCACCGTACGTGGTCAAGGACGACGGGTTGGCCGCGGGCAAGGGGGTCGTCGTGACCGACGACCGGGACGAGGCGCTGGCGCACGCGCGCGCTTGTCTGGAGCGCACGGCGGCGGGCGCGTCCTGCACCGTGGTGATCGAGGAGTACCTCGACGGCCCCGAGGTCTCCCTGTTCTGCCTGAGCGACGGCGTCACGGTCGTCCCGCTGGCCCCGGCCCAGGACTTCAAGCGCGCACTGGACGGCGACACCGGCCCGAACACGGGTGGGATGGGTGCCTACTCGCCGCTGCCGTGGGCTCCGGCCGGTCTGGCAGAGGAGGTCGTGACCCGCGTCGCCCAGCCCACGATCGACGAGATGCGCCGCCGCGGGACGCCGTTCGCCGGGGTGCTCTACTGCGGCCTCGCGCTGACCTCTCGGGGCATGCGGGTCATCGAGTTCAACGCGCGGTTCGGCGACCCTGAGACCCAGGTGGTCCTGGCCAGGCTCGCCACGCCGCTGGCCGACGTGCTGCTCGCGGCCGCCACCGGGACGCTGGACGCCCAGCCGCCGCTGCGGTGGGCCGACGACGCCGCGGTGACCGTCGTGATCGCGGCGCACGGCTACCCCGGTGGGGTACGGGCCGGGGACGAGATCGAGGGTCTGGACGACGCCGACTCGCTCGCCGGGGTGCACGTGCTGCACGCCGGGACCGCCGCGAGCGAGAACGGGCCGGTCTGCTCCGGTGGTCGGGTGCTGTCGGTGGTGGGCACGGGGGCGGACATCGCGGCGGCGCGCGACCGGGCCTACGCCGGTGTCCAGCGGATCCGGCTGCGCGGGTCGCACCACCGCTCGGACATCGCCGCCGTCATGCCGGAGCTCGCGGTGCCGGTGACGGCCGACCTGGACGTGTGACGGACCCGCCGGACGTGCCCCGCGCCCGTAGGGCGCTCGTGCCCCGCGCAGCGGTCGGCCCGGTGCTGGCCGTGCTCGCGGCGGTGCTCCTGGCCGCGTGCTCGCCGTCGGCCGGGCCCGACCCGTCGCCGTCCGAGCCCACGCAGCCGGAACCGACGGTGAGCGAAACCGAACCCGAGCCCGACCCCTGGGTCTCGCTGATCACCACGGCGAGCAGCGACTCGGTCGAGGTGTTCGACGCCCCGGACTCCGCCCAGCCGTCGTTCACCGTCACCGCGGCCGAGGCGGTCTCCTACCCGGACGCCACACCAGTGACCTTCCTCGTGCTGGACGACGAGACTCACGCCGGGGAGGCCGACGCCGACGACAACGAGCCCGCAGACGCCACGGAACCTCGCCTGCGCGTGCTGCTGCCCGGCCCGGTCGACGCCGACACCGACGCCGCGGCCACACCCGACTCCCCGCTCGTGCTCCCCACCGGCTGGGTCCGGGAGAGCGACGTCACGGTCGCGACCACGGACTACCGGATCGAGGTACGCCTGAGCGAGCAGCGACTGGTGCTGCACCGCGCGGACGACGTCGTGCTGGACACCCCGGTCCGGCTCGGGCCGGCCACGCCTCGCCCCGGGCGGACCTTCCTCACCGAGCTGGTCACGCCCCCGGCGACCGACGGCCCGTACGGCGCGTACGCCTACGCGCTGGCCGGGTACCCGACGGCGCTGGTCGGTTTCGGCTCCGTCACCGGGGTGGTCGGCATCCACGGTGGCGCCGAGGTCGCCGACGACGCCGGATCCCCAGACGCTTCGACCGCCGCCCCGGACACGGAGCCCGGATCGATCGGGATCGCGGACGCCGAGGTCACCCGCCTGGTGGAGGAGCTCGGGCTGCCGCTGGGGACCCCCGTGGACGTCGTGGCGTGACCGTCCGGCCGGCTGGAACACTGACGACATGACGCTTGAGCTGCCGGGCTGGTCGCACGTCTACTCCGGCAAGGTGCGGGAGATCTACGCCCCCGCGGGGACGGCGCGGGACGACGTCGTCCTGGTGGTGGCGAGTGACCGGATCAGCGCCTACGACCACGTGCTGGCGACCCCCATCCCGGGCAAGGGGGCGATCCTCACCCAGCTCAGCCTGTGGTGGTTCGACCAGCTCGCCGACCTCGTGCCGCACCACGTGATCACCGCCGACGCCGGCCCGGACGGGGTGCCGGACGCCGTCGCCGGGCGTGCGATGGTGTGCCGGCGGCTCGACATGTTCCCGGTGGAGTGCGTGGCGCGCGGCTACCTGACCGGCTCCGGGCTCGTCGAGTACCGGGCCGGTGGCGCGGTCTGCGGCGTCCGGCTGCCCGACGGGCTCGAGGACGGCTCGCGGCTGCCCGAGGCGATCTTCACCCCCGCCACCAAGGCCGCCGTGGGCGAGCACGACGAGAACGTGAGCTTCGACGTCGTCGCCGAGCGGATCGGGGAGGCAGACGCCGCTGCGCTGCGGGACCTCACGCTCGCGGTCTACGCCCGGGCCGAGCAGGTCACCCGGGAGCGCGGCGTGATCCTCGCGGACACCAAGCTGGAGTTCGGTCGTGCCCGCAGCGGACCGGACACGGGCACGATCGTGCTCGGCGACGAGGTCCTGACGCCGGACTCGTCGCGGTTCTGGCCCGCGGACGCCTGGCAGCCCGGTCGCCCCCAACCCAGCTTCGACAAGCAGTTCGTCAGGGACTGGCTGACCTCTCCCGCCTCCGGCTGGGACCGCGCGGGCGGGGCGCCCCCTCCCCCCTTGCCCGACGACGTCGTCGCGCGCACGCAGGAGCGTTACGTGGACGCCTTCCGCCGGCTGACCGGGCACGACCCGGTCATCTGAACCGCGGCCCCCGCCGGGTTCGTTACTTAGGTAAGCCTCTGCTTTACTTGCAGTGCTGGACCATCCCCTTGCCGTCGTCGTAGGAGCTCCATGCCCGCCCGTACCGTGACCGCTGCGGCCACCACCGAGCAGCGGGAACAGCCGTCGTACCGGGCGTTCGCCGTCCGGCTGCTGCGGGCCAGGCGGCTGTCCCCGAGCTTCCTGCGGATGACGTTCACCGGTCCGGACCTCGACGAGTTCGGCACCGAGGGTCTCGACCAGCGGATCAAGCTGGTACTGCCGGCCGCCTGCGGCGCGAAGGTCGACCCGAAGCTGTTCGACGACCCGGACTGGTACTCCACCTGGCGCACCATGCCCGACGACGAGCGCTACCCGCTGCGCACCTACACGATCCGCGCGGTGCGGCCCGCGGCGGCCGAGGTCGACGTCGACGTGGTGCTGCACGGCGTCGAGCCCGGCAAGACGTTCACCCGGGGCTGCGGCCTGGCCGAGCTGCTCGGTTGCGTGTGCAAGGCGAACGTCGGCCCGGCGGTGCGCTGGTGCTCGGCGGCGCGGCCCGGAGACCCGATCGTGCTGATCGGCCCGAACGCGCTGTACCAGGGGCCGGCCACCGGGATCGAGTGGAAGCCCCCGGCGGACGCGCGCTCCTACCTGCTCGCCGGGGACGAGACGGCGGTGCCGGCCATCTGCTCGATCCTCGAGTCCTTGCCGCAGGACGCCCAGGCGCAGGCGTTCCTCGAGGTGCCCACCGAGTACGACGAGCTCGACGTGCGGGTGCCCGCCGGGGTCCAGGTGCACTGGCTGCCGCGGTCCCGCGGAGCCGGACAGCCGGACCTCCCGCCGGCCGACTGCGCGTTCGCGGAGGTGGGCGACGACGAGTCGAGCCCGCCGGTCGGTCCACCCGCGCCGCACGGCAGCCTGCTGGAGTCGGCGCTCCGGGCGGGGGTGCGCCGCCTGGTGGAGTCGCGTCGCACCGGCGTCGACGTGGAGGACGTGGACCTCGAGGGCCAGATCATCTGGGACGTGCCCGAGTCCGCCGCTGCCCCGGAGGGGGTTTACGCCTGGGTTGCCGGTGAGGCGGGCACGGTCAAGACGCTGCGCCGGTTCCTGGTGCGCGATGTCGGCCTGGACCGCAAGGCCGTCGCCTTCATGGGCTACTGGCGTGCCGGTCGCGCCGAGGGCTCCTGACCGCGACCCTTCGCCCCACGCGCCGGGTCCGGAAACCTCGACCCTGGCGCGCATAGGTCGTCATGCGATATATATCAACGCATGGCTTTCCGGATGACCGAGCCCGCGTACCTGGTGCTGCTGGCGCTGGCCGACCACGCGCGGCACGGGTACCGGATCGTGCAGGCGGTGGCCGAGCTGACCGACGGCGGCACGAGGCTGGGCGCCGGCACCTTGTACGGGCTGCTGGACCGGCTCGGCGACGCCGGCCACATCGAGCCCGCCGGTGAGCAGGTCGTCGACGGACGGCTGCGCCGCTACTACCGGACCACCGAGTCCGGCACGCGGGCGCTGACGGCCGAGACCGAGCGCCTGCGTCGTCTGGCCCAGCGCGCCGACGCCGTCCTGCACCCCGAACCGCGCCTCGGGAGCGTCTGATGGCCGGCCCGCGAGCGACGTCGTCGGCCTGCCCGCCCGGGGCGCCGGCGAGCACCGGGCCGGACGACCGGTTCGAGCGCAGTGTGCGCTGCTGGATGCGGGCCTACCCACGCCGGTGGCGGGAGACACGGGGCGAGGAGCTGTCGGGTGTGCTGCGGGATCTCGCCGGGCCCGACGCCGGCCGGTTGGGTGCGCGCGCGGGGTTCGACCTGGTCCGGGGTGGCTGGGGGACGCGGTGGCGCGAGCACCCGCCGCCGGGGCCCTGGCTGGCCTACCGGCTGTTCGACCGGGAGCTGCCGCAGCACCGCGCCTGGGTGCGCGACGACATCGAAGGGGCGCTGTACGGGGTGCGCAGCCGACTGCTGGTGCCGGCCGTACCGGCCGTGCTGGCGGCGGTGTGGACCGAAGGGCCGGCGCGCTGGCTGTGGATCGTCGTGACGGTCGCGGCCCTGCTCGCGGTCCCCACGTCACGACAGCGCATGCTGACCCGCCATCTCACCGGCGCCCAGGGCGGTCACGTGTACGGCGGTCTGCTGTCGGTCGAGCGGGCGCCGCGGTCCCGGGTGGGGGCTCTGAGCGGTCTGCGCTGGCTGGTCGGGTGCGTGACGGTGGTCGCCCTGGCGGCGCTGGTGGCGGTGCTCCGGGCGCCGCTCGGCACGTGGGTGCGACCGATCCCGGCGGGCTTCGAGACGGGCAGCGGCCCGATCACGGACCGCTGGGCCCTGCTGGTGACGGTGCTTCTCGCCTGCGCCGTCGGGCTGGGTCTGGCCGTGCCGGTACGGCGGAGGGTGCGCGGACTGGTCCGCCGGTCCGACCGGCCGTACCGGGCGGTGCGTCCGGTCTCCCGGGCCGGAGCGGCGGCGTTGCTGGCCCTGACCGCAGTGGTGGTGACCGAGACCGGGCTGGAGACGATCGGCGCACTGGTGCTCGGCCCCGGGGTGGTCGTTGCGTGCGTGGCTGCGACGGTTCTGCCCGGCGCAGTGACGGCGCTCGCGGTGCTGCGCTCCGAGACGCCTCGCGGTGAGGCCGGGGCCGGTTCCGGGGCCCTGGCGGCGGTCGATGTGTGGCGGGCGGTGACGCGTGCCCCGCTGCTGCCCGACGCGCCGGTGCCGGTACTGGTCCCGGTGCCCGTGGCCGCCAGGGACGGCGTGGCTCGCGGATCGGGCGAACGGTTGCGTGGAGGGCTCGCGGACGCCTAGCGCGGGGACGGCCCGGCCACACGTCGTGTACCCGTCGCGCCGGTAGGCTGGGGAGGGCCGTTCGGCCAGCCTCAGGACCAGACCCAGGAGCGTGACGTGGGACGAGTCGTCGTCGATGTGATGCCGAAGCCGGAGATCCTCGACCCGCAGGGCAAGGCCGTCGCCGGCGCCCTGCCCCGGCTCGGCTTCCACGGGTTCACATCGGTGCGCCAGGGCAAGCGGTTCGAGCTGGAGGTCGAGGGGCCGGTCACCGAGGAGGTGCTCGACACCGCACGTCGTGCGGCCGAGACGCTGCTGTCCAACCCGGTGATCGAGGACGTCGTGCGGGTCGCCGCCGTCGAGGAGCCCGCCGGAGCCGTGACGGCATGACGACGGTCGCCCCCGAAGCACCCGCGGCCGTCGGCGCCTCCGCCGGAGGTGCCCGCATCGGCGTCGTGACCTTCCCCGGAACCCTGGACGACCGTGACGCCGCCCGCGCGGTCCGGCTCGCGGGGGGCACGGCGGTCCCGTTGTGGCACGCCGACGCCGACCTGCGCGGGGTGGATGCCGTGATCCTGCCCGGTGGCTTCTCCTACGGCGACTACCTGCGCGCCGGGGCGATCAGCCGCTTCGCGCCGGTGATGGAGTCCCTGGTGGACGCCGCCGCCGGGGGGATGCCGGTGTTGGGCATCTGCAACGGGTTCCAGATCCTGTGCGAGGCGCAGCTGC
>CAYQFJ010000143.1:0-7780 GCA_964416715.1 uncultured Actinotalea sp.
GATGCGCTGCGCACCCCGCTGCTGCACCTGCACACCCAGGCCAACGTCGAGCTTCCGTGGTCGACCATCGACTTCGACTTCATGAACCTCAACCAGGCGGCGCACGGGGACCGGGAGTTCGGCTACGTCGCGAGCCGGCTGGCGGTGGCGCGCAAGACCGTCGTCGGCCACGTCTCGAACCCGACGGTCACCCGACGCGTCGGCACCTGGGCGCGGGCCGCCGCCGGCTGGGCCGCCACGCACGAGCTGCGCCTAGCGCGGTTCGGGGACAACATGCGCAACGTCGCCGTCACCGAGGGGGACAAGACCGAGGCCGAGCTGCGGTTCGGCGTCTCGGTGAACACCTGGGGCGTCAACGACCTGGTGGCCGCGGTCGACGCGGTCGAGGATGGCGCCGTGGACGCGCTGGTCGCCGAGTACGAGGACACGTACGACGTCGTCGCGCAGCTGCGTCGGGGCGGGGACCGGCACGAGTCGCTGCGGTACGGGGCGCGGCAGGAGCTCGCGCTGCTCGCCCTGCTCGGTGAGCTCGGCGCGACGGCTTTCACCACGAACTTCGAGGACCTCGGCGGCCTGCGCCAGCTGCCCGGGCTCGCGGTGCAGCGGCTGATGGCGCGCGGGTTCGGCTTCGGCGCGGAGGGGGACTGGAAGACGGCGATCCTGGTCCGCGCGGCCAAGGTGATGGGCCAGGGTCTGCCCGGCGGCGCGTCGCTGATGGAGGATTACACCTACGACCTGGTCCCCGGCGAGGAGAAGATCCTCGGCGCGCACATGCTGGAGATCTGTCCCTCGCTGACCACGTCGCGGCCGTCGCTGGAGATCCACCCGCTGGGCATCGGCGGGCGCGAGGACCCGGTGCGGCTGGTGTTCGACACCGACGCGGGCCCGGGGGTGGTGGTCGCCATGTCGGACATGCGCGACCGGTTCCGGCTCACCGCGAACGCGGTCGACGTCGTCGCCCCGGAGCACGACCTGCCCCATCTGCCGGTCGCCCGGGCCGTGTGGAAGCCCCGGCCCGACTTCGCGACGTCGGCCGAGGCCTGGCTGACCGCGGGTGCGGCGCACCACACCGTGCTGACCACGCAGCTCGGAGTGGAGGCGTTCGAGGACTTCGCCGAGATCGCCCGGGTCGAGCTGCTCACCATCGACGAGGGCACGACGTCGCGCGGTTTCGCCCGCGAGCTGCGCTGGAACCAGGCCTACTACCGGTTGGCCCAGGGATTGTAGGTCAGGATTCTTGTAGTCCACTACCAAAAATTTTTGTAGTCCACTGCAAGGACTTGTTGTAGTCTCCCTCTGTGACCGGATACCTGCCCAGACTGGCCGACAGCATGCTCGACCGCGCGTTGCGATCCTCGGGTGCGGTGCTCCTCGAAGGTCCGAAGGCCTCAGGCAAGACGTGGACCGCAGCGCAACGGTCGCGCTCGCAGGTCCGGCTCGACGAGGACCCGCCACTGCGCACCGCGGCTCGGCTCGATGCGCGGATCTTGCTCCCCGGGCCGGTCCCGCGGCTGATCGACGAGTGGCAGCTCGTCCCGGACGTGTGGAACATGGTCCGCGCCGAGGTCGATCGGCGTCAGGAGGACGGGCAGTTCATCCTCACGGGCTCCGCCACCCCGGCCGACGACGCCACGCGCCACACTGGAGCGATGCGGATCGCCCGCGTGCGCATGTCGCCGATGAGCTTGATCGAGTCCGACGACTCTGGTGGCGGGGCCTCGCTCGAGAGGCTGCTCGCCGGTGAGCACCCATCGTCCGCCGGGAACGAGATGACGTTGCAGGACGTCGCGGACGTGCTGTGCCGAGGGGGATGGCCGCCGAACCTCCGGCGTACGACGTCGGAAGCGCAGTCGGCGAACCGTGACTACCTGCGCACGATGGCGGGCGCTGACCTCCCTGACGAACCGCGCCGCGACCCGGTCAAGCTCGCCGCACTGCTGCGCGCGCTGGCGAGGTCGACGGGGACGTACGCCAGCGACTCAACCCTCATCAAAGACGTCACGGCAACGGGGGAGACCCTGAACCCCCGCACGCTCACCTCGTACCTTGATGCGCTCACCCGTCTGTGGGTGTACGTCGAGCAACGCGCCTGGGGCGGGCACCTCCGTTCGAGTGCACCGGCGCGGAAGTCTCCCAAGCGTCACCTCGTCGACCCGTCGCTCGCCGCTGCCGCCCTGGGCGCCTCCCCACATGCACTGATCGACGACCCTGAGAGCTTCGGCCAGCTCTTCGAGTCGTTGGCGTTCCGCGACCTCTCGATCTACGCCCAGACCCTCGGATGGGATCCGTACGCCTACGAAGGTGCCGGCTCGGAGATCGACGTCGTGCTGGTGCGTGACGGCGCCTGGGCGGGGTTCGAGGTCAAGCTCACCGGCGGCAATCCGCAGATCCTCGACGCGGCTGCGGCGGGCTTGATCCGAGCAGCCAACGCCATGACACGTCCAGCAGCGGCCCTGACCGTCGTGACGGCGACCGGCCCTTCCTACCGGCGCGAGGACGGCGTGAACGTCGTCGCGCTCACCGACCTGCGCCCCTGACGTCGCTGCGGGCGTGCGGTACCACGTCGGGTCAGCGGACCACGAGCGGCAGCTGGGTGAAGCCGCTGCCGGGATAGACGGCGCGGACGGCCCGCTCGTCGTCGGCCGGTTCCAGCGCGGTGGTACCGGCGAGCAGCTCCTCGGTCATGACGCGTAGCTCCAGGCGGGCCAGGGGTGCGCCGGGGCAGACGTGGATCCCCTTGCCGTAGAGCAGGTTGTCCTCGGGGTCGCGGTCCAGGCGGAACTCGTCTGGGTCGCCGAAGACCTTCTCGTCGCGGTTGGCCGAGGCCCACATCACGGTCACCCGCTCGCCCGCGGGGAGCTCGCGGCCGCCCACCTCGACCGGTCTGGTGGTGACGCGGCGGTTGGCGATCAGCGGCGGGTGGATGCGCAGGATCTCGTCGACCGCCGGGCCGATCAGTGTGGGGTCCTCGCGCAGGGTCTGCTGGACGTCCGGGCTGGTCGCCAGGTAGTGGGCGATGATCCCGACCGAGGCCGCGATGGTGCCGAGCTCCCCGACGGTCCAGTTCCGCAGGATCGAGACGATCTCCTCGTCGGACAGCGGCCGGCCCTCGACCCGCTCGGACAGCAGCCGGGTGGTCAGGTCGTCCGGGGCGTCGGCGTCGTCCCGGCGCGCCTCGAGCAGGGCGGTGATGTGCGCGTCGAACTCGAGCGCCACGGCCGCCGTCGCGGCTCGGTCGCGGGCCAGGGTCGCCGCCCGGTTCTT
This sequence comes from uncultured Actinotalea sp., assembly GCA_964416715.1. Taxonomy (GTDB): domain Bacteria; phylum Actinomycetota; class Actinomycetes; order Actinomycetales; family Cellulomonadaceae; genus Actinotalea. The sequence goes on from CAYQFJ010000143.1 coordinate 3,265, forward strand.
GGCCGTCCAGGCCCGCAACGGCTCGTGGACCTCCGCGGGCCAGCCCAGGTACGCCGACTGCACCTGCAGCGCGAAGACCTCCGCGAGCTCGGACATGACCTTGGCCCGCCCGCCGCGGGGCAGTGCCGCGACCAGGTCTCGGGCGATCCGTCGGCACTCCGGCTCGAACGCGTCGACCAGCTCGGCGGTGAAGTACCGGTCGACGATCTCGCGGAACCGGGTGTGCTCCGGCGGGTCCATCCCGTTGGGCACGTTCAGGTGCCGGGAGACCGTGTTCGAGAAGGTCTCGTGGTCCGCGATGATCCGCACGGCGTCCGCGTGCCCGAACACCGACCAGCCCAGGTAGTCGCTGTGCGCCACCGGGCAGCGCGCACGGGCGGCGTCGTACGCGCCGATCTGGTCGATCAGCACCGCCGGAGACCGCGGGTCCCACGACTCGTGCGGGTTCTCGCTCACCGCGCACTCCCTTCTGGCTCCCCCGCCACCCCATCCTTGCGTCCGAGGATTACGGGGTTATAGGCCGAAGATCCTCGGACGTCAACGGGTGGACACGGGAGGGGGAGGGGGCTGGGTCAGGGGCGGGCGGCGAACCGCTCCAGGAGGTCGGCGTGGCCGGAGACGACCAGCAGGTCGTTGGCGGAGATCCGGGTCTCGTCGGTGGCGTAGACGAACTCCTCGCCGGGCGGCTTCACGCCGATCACCCGGACGCCGTACTTCTTCTGGATCTGCAGCTCGGCGAGGGTGAAGCCCTGGGTCTCCCGCGGCGGGCGCATCTTGACCACCGTGAAGCCGTCCTCGACCTCGATGTAGTCCAGGAGCTTGCCGCTGACCAGGTGCGCGACCCGGTTCCCGGCGTCGGCCTCGGGCAGCACCACGTGGTGCGCGCCGATCCGGTGCAGGATGCGCGCGTGCTCGGCGGAGATCGCCTTCGCCCAGATCTGCGGCGTGCCTGCGTCCACCAGGTTCCCGGTGATCAGCACGCTGGCCTCGAGTGCGGTCCCGACCCCGACGACGGCGACCGGGAAGTCCGCGAGCCCCGCCTGGGCGAGCGCCTCGGGGTTTGTCGCGTCGCCCTCGACCAGCGGGAAGCGCCCGGTGTAGTGGTGGATGAGGTCGGGATTGCGCTCCATCGCAAGCACGTCGTGCCCGAGCCGGTCGAGGGTCAGCGCGATCGCCGAGCCGAACCGACCGAGCCCGATGACGAGCACGCCGCCGTTCCCGTCACCGTCCTTCTCGGCGTCGGTGCGGGACCGGCCGCGGGACCGGCCGGAGGCGAGCCCTGGCGGGCGCGGCCGGTCCAGCCCGGGTGAGGCCGCGACGTCGCCGCCGAGCGGCTGCCGGCTGCCGTGCAGCTGGCTCTGGAACTCTTTGTCAGCCAATGATCGGCCTCTCCTCGGGGTAGCGGACCACCCGGCGCCGGTCGCGCAGGGCGAGAGCCGCTGCCATGGTCATCGTGCCCGTTCGTCCGACGAACATCAGCACGGACAGCACGTACTTGCCGGCCTCGGGCAGGTCCGCGGTGACGCCGGTGGACAGCCCCGCGGTCGCGAACGCGGAGATGACCTCGAACAGCACGACGTCGAGCCGCCACCCGGTGATCTCCAGCAGCAGCAGGCAGGACACACCGACCGTCGTCGCCCCGACGAAGGCGACCGCCACCGCCAGGCGCAGGGCGTCGCGGTGGATCCGCCGCCCGAACGCCTCCATGTCCCGGTCCCCGCGGGCCTCGGCGACGATGGCGAGCACCATCACCGCGAGCGTGGTGACCTTGATCCCGCCGGCCGTCGAGGCACTGCCACCGCCGACGAACATCAGGGCGTCGGTCAGCAGCCAGCTCGCCTCGTGCATCTCGCCGACGTCGACCGTGGTGAACCCCGCCGACCGCGGCATCACCCCGGCGAACAGCGCGCCGAGCACCTTGCCCGGGACGTCGAGACCGCCGAGGGTGCGCTCGTTGGCCCACTCGAACGCGCCCACCAGCACCGTGCCGACGCCGACCAGCACCACCGACGTCACGACGGTGAGCTTGGTGTGCAGCTTCCACCGGCGCACGTCCCGGCGCTGCCGGGCGATGTTCAGGAGGACCGGGAAGCCGAGCGACCCGATGAACACGCCGATCACGATCGGCAGCCCGATCCACCAGTCCGAGACGTACGGGTCGAGACCTTCGACGGTCGGCACGAACCCCGCGTTGTTGAACGCGGAGACGGCGTAGAACACGCCGTGCCAGACGGCCTCTCCGACGTTCTCACCGAGGATCGCGAACCTCGGGATCAGCACCAGCGCGATTACCACCTCCAGGGTGGTCGAGGTGATGATCACGACCCGCAGCAGCGACCCGACCTCGCCCAGGCCGCCCGACCTGGTCTCCGACGCGGCCATGATCTTCCCGGTCAGGCCGATCCGCCGGGAGACCGCCATCCCCAGCAGGGAGGCGAGCGTCATCACGCCGAGTCCGCCGACCTTGATCCCCACCAGGATCACCACCTGGCCGAAGCCCGACCAGTAGGTGGCGGTCTGGACCACGGTCAGACCGGTGACGCAGACCGCCGACGCCGCGGTGAACAGCGCGTCGGCGAACGGTGCGGACCGGCCCGACGCGGTGGCCTGGGGGGTCATCAGCAGCACGGTGAAGACCGCGATGACCCCGGCGAAGACGGACAGCGCGAGACGGGCCGGTGACTGCCGCGCCAGCCGGTCGACGAGCTCACGACCGGCCAGCACGGGCCCCGGTAGCTCCATTCGGACAACAATGGCACGACGTCGGTCGGGTTACGGTGAGGCATGCCCCAGACGCGGATCGTGTGGTCCCCGGCGCTGCTCGGGTACGACTTCGGCCCGCAGCACCCGATGGCTCCGCTGCGCCTGGACCTGACCTTCCGGCTCGCGCGCGACCTCGGTGTGCTCGACGCACCCGGGGTGGAGGTGGTGGGTGCCGAGCCCGCCGACGACGACGTCCTGGCCACCGCGCACGACCGTGCCTACGTCGATGCCGTGCGGCGTGCGTCGACCACCGGCGAGTGCGAGGACGGACGCGGTCTGGGCACCGCCGACGACCCGGTGTTCGACGGGATGCACGAGGCCTCGGCGCGAGTGGTGACCGGCAGCGTCGAGGCGGCGCGTGCGGTGTGGAAGGGCCCGGCCCGGCACGCGGTGAACCTCGCCGGTGGGATGCACCACGCGATGCCGGACCACGCGTCCGGGTTCTGCGTCTACAACGACGCCGTGGCGGCGATCCGCGCGCTGCTGTCCGACGGTGCCGAGCGGGTGGCGTACGTGGACCTGGACGCCCACCACGGTGACGGCGTCGAGCGGGCGTTCTGGGACGACCCGCGGGTGCTGACGATCTCCGTGCACGAGAGCGGGGTGACGCTGTTCCCCGGGACCGGCCACCCGGCGGACGTCGGTGGCCCGGACGCACGGGGCTCGGCGGTGAACGTCGCGTTGCCGGCCCGTACCTCCGACGCGGCGTGGCTGCGGGCGGTGCACTCCGTCGTCGGGCCGCTGGTGCGTCGCTTCGCACCGCGGGTCGTGGTGAGCCAGCACGGCTGCGACGCGCACGCCAAGGACCCGCTGGCCAACCTGTCGGTCTCGGTCGACGCCCAGCGCGCGGCGATGCTGTTGGTGCACGACCTGGCGCACGAGGTGTCCGACGGCCGCTGGCTCGCCCTGGGCGGGGGAGGCTACGCCATCGCCCAGGTGGTCCCCCGGGTGTGGACCCACCTGCTGGCGATCGCCGCGCACGCGCCGATCGACCCGGCGACGCCGGTCCCCGAGGCCTGGCGAGAGCACGCGGCCGTCACCTTCGGCTTCCCGCTGCCCGAGACCATGGGCGACGGTGTCACCGTGCCGGAGCCGCGGCCGTGGGAGGAGGGTTACGACCCGGCCGACCCGGTGGACCGGGTGATCCTGGCCACCCGCAAGGAGGTCTTTCCCTGGCACGACCTCGACCCGCTGTACGACTGAGGGTCACCACCGGGCACCACGAGTGGCGTTTCACTCTGTTCACCCCTTTCACTCCAGCCCCACCAGGCCCTAGGGTGTCGGGTGCGCGGCAGCGGTCGCGCGACGACGATGCCGGCGTCCGGACGGGCGGTCGGCCGGCAGTGCCAGGAGCGAATCGAGCATGAGCAGTGGTCCGGACCGGTCACGCCTGCGGTATCTAACCGTCGCGGAGGTGGCGGAGACGATGCGCGTGTCCAAGATGACCGTGTACCGGCTCGTGCAGGCCGGACAGCTGCCCGCGGTTCGGGTGGGCCGGTCGTACCGGGTGCCCCAGGACGCACTGGACGCCTACCTCGAGGCGTCCGCACTGACCGGCCAGGATCTCGGCGAGGACCGGCGCAGCGGGCAGACCGGTTAGACTCGGTCGGCGCGCTGTGCGCGCGACAGACCACCTCTCTGCTCGGACCACCATTGTGAGGACCCGTGGGCTCAGTCATCAAGAAGCGTCGCAAGCGGATGGCGAAGAAGAAGCACCGCAAGCTGCTGCGCAAGACGCGTCACCAGCGCCGCA
>CAYQFJ010000144.1:0-7686 GCA_964416715.1 uncultured Actinotalea sp.
TTCATCCAGCCGTCGCAGACCCTGCGCCAGCTCGGCATCCGTCTCTAGCTCAACACGCTGCGCGAGGTCATCCGCGGTGCGCTGCTCGTCGTGGTCGACGACTCGATCGTGCGCGGCAACACCCAGCGGGCCCTGGTGCGGATGCTGCGCGAGGCCGGCGCCGCGGAGGTGCACGTGCGCATCTCCTCCCCACCGGTGCAGTGGCCGTGCTTCTACGGGATCGACTTCGCCTCGCGGGCCGAGCTGATCGCCACCGGCCTGACGCCGGAGGAGATCGGCCGGTCGATCGGGGCCGACTCGCTGGGCTACATCTCCCTGGAGGGCATGGTCACCGCCACCGAGCAGCCCGCGTCCCGGCTGTGCACCGCCTGCTTCACGGGCCGGTACCCGATCGAGCTGCCGCCGGCGGACCGGCTCGGCAAGCACCTGCTGGAGCAGAGCGAGCTGCCGCTGGGTGCCCCGGAGGACGGTCTGAGCACGCTGGTGACCTCGAACGGTGGCGCGGGCGCGCTCGAGCACCCGTGAGCGGCGCGGACCCGCGCCCGGCGTCGAGCACCGGGCCGATCACCTACGCGGCCTCCGGGGTGGACACCGAGGCGGGGGACCGCGCGGTCGAGCTGATGAAGGACGCGGTCCGGGCCACGCACGGACCGCAGGTGCTCGGCGGCGTCGGCGGCTTCGCCGGGCTGTACGACCTGTCCGCGGTGACCCGGTTCCGCAGACCCCTGCTCGCCACGTCCACCGACGGGGTGGGCACCAAGGTGGCCATCGCGCAGGCCCTGGACGTGCACGACACGATCGGCTTCGACCTGGTGGGGATGGTCGTCGACGACATCGTCGTGGTCGGCGCCGAGCCGTTGTTCATGACCGACTACATCGCGACCGGTCGTGTCGTGCCCGAGCGGGTCGCCGCCGTCGTGCGCGGGATCGCTGCCGCCTGCGCACAGACCGGGACGGCACTGGTCGGTGGGGAGACGGCCGAGCACCCCGGGCTGCTGGGACCGGACGAGTACGACGTCGCGGGTGCGGCGACCGGGCTGGTGGAGGCCGACGAGCTGCTCGGCCCGCAGCGGGTGCGGGCCGGTGACGTCGTCGTGGCCCTGGCCTCCTCGGGGCTGCACTCCAACGGGTACTCGCTGGTGCGCGGGGTGATCGCGGCGGCCGGGTGGTCGCTGGACCGCGACGTGCCCGAGCTCGGGCGCAGGCTGGGCGAGGAGCTGCTGGAGCCGACCCGGCTGTACACCCGGCTGTGCCTGGACCTGGCGCGCGACCCGGCGGCGCAGGTGCACGCGTACAGCCACGTCACCGGTGGCGGGCTGGCGGCGAACCTGGCGCGGGTGCTGCCCGAGGGTCTGGTCGCCGGCGTGGACCGGGGTTCGTGGACGGTGCCCCCGGTCTTCGACCTGGTGCGTCGGCTCGGCGACGTGCCGTGGGACGACCTGGAGTCCACGCTCAACCTGGGCGTGGGCATGGTGGCCGTGGTCGGCCCGGACGGGGTGGACCCGGTGCTGCGCGCCTCGGCGTCGGCGGGGACCGGCGCGTGGGTGCTCGGCGAGGTACGGTCCGCCGCCGACGTGCGCGACGGCGGCGGTGCACCGGGCTCGGCGGGCACCGTGGTGCGCGGGACCAAGGGTGTCGACGCGGGGGCGGTCAGGCTCTACGGCACCTACCGCGCGGGCTGACCGTTCGAGCGGATCGTGCGTGGACGAGCGCGCTCAGCGCTCGTCGCCGGACCACTCCGCGTACTCGTCGGAGTCCTGCGCGTCCGACCCGTGACGGGTGTCGGTCGCAAGGTCGCTGCGGCGTCCGGCGGACGTGAGCTCCTGCTCGAGAGCCCGGTAGTTCGGCTCGTAGCTCGAGTACTTGAGCGAACGAGCAACCTTCGTCTGCTTTGCCTTCTGACGGCCGCGCCCCATGGCACCGACCCCCTCTGACGTAGAAGCGGGGCGGCACCGTGCTCTCACGTGCGGCCCCGGGGTACTGGTCTCGTAGTTGCTAACGGTACAGGGTTCGCGTGCATTCCTGCGACCCCGTTGCACCGGACGGGCGATCACGGTGACGGACGTCACCCTCCGCGAGCCCCCCGCGCCGGTGGGTCGGCGGCGTGCCAGGACCGGCCCGGCCGACGACGCCGGGAACACGCCGGGGTGCGATCGCCTCCTGCGGGCGGGTGGCCGGGTAATCTGGACAAAGCGGTCAGACCGGGCGTGGTCCGGCCGGAGGCGTCCGCCGTGGCGGTGCCGGGTGTCCAAAGGAGGGCGATGTGTCTGTGCGACCGGGCGATTCGGAGGCGCTCCTGACCCCGTCGGAGGTGGCCGGCCTCTTCCACGTCGACCCGAAGACGGTCACGCGGTGGGCGAGGTCCGGCAAGATCTCGTCGATCCGCACGCTCGGTGGTCACCGTCGGTACCGCGAGACCGAGGTGCGCGCGCTCCTGGGCGGAGGCCAGCCCTCGGCGGCACCGTCCCGGGTCCCGCGCCAGTCGGTCGCGACGCCCGGCTGACCACCGCACGTCCGCGCGAGCGCAGTGCCGACCGGCGGCCGCAGCGCCGCGCAGCGGGCGAGCGCGCCGGTCAGCCGCGGCGCAGCGCCCGCAGCGCCATCAGTGCGGCGATCCCCGCCGCCGTACCGAGGACCGCCCAGCCACGCGTCGTCGGCTCCGGGGCGCCCGGCACCCGCTCCTCGCGGGCGATGCGCCGCCTCAGGTCGGCGAACGCGACCTTGGTCTCGGCGACCGTCTCGTTGAGCTGCGCACGCGGGTCGAGCCGGTCGGACAGCTCGTCCACGGTGGCCTGCAGGGCCGCGCGCGTGCGGAGGATCTCCGCCTCGATGCGCTCGGGGGACGCGTCGCTCATCGGACCAGTCCTTCCTTCGGGAGCGGCCCCGGGCCCGGCGCCGGGTCGTCGTCCACGCCGAGCCCCTTCTTGACCGCCTCGATGTCCGCCTTGATGCTCGCCTGCGCGCGCTCCGGCGTCGGCGGGGTGCTGCGCTCCAGGGCCTTCTTGCCCACCAGTGCCAGGATCCCGACGATCACCAGCAGCGCCACACCCACGATCAGCGCCGCCAGCCACGCCGGGACGGCGGTCGCCAGGCCCAGCACCGCGGCGGCGAGCAGCACGGCGAGCGCGTACAGCGCGAGCAGCCCGGCCACGACGAACATCGCGATCCCGACGCCGGCGGCGGCCGCCTTCTGCGACATCTCCGCCTTGGCGAGCCGGATCTCGTTGCGGATCAGCGTCGAGAGGTGCTCGGCGAGGGTGCCGACGAGCTCTCCCACGGTCGGTCGGGTCGCGGACGGGCCCGTGGCCCCCGGGCCCGCGCCTGTGCCCGCTGTGCCCGCTGTGCCCGCCGTCCCCGCTGTCCCCGCCGTGCTGGCCACGTCATCACGTCCTTCGCGCCGTCGGCCCTGCGTCTGTCCAGTACAGCCAACCGTCCACACGTCGACAAGGCAATCCGAGGGCGACCGCCGTGCCCCGGGTGCTCACACCGCCTTGCCCTCGGCCAGCCCGTCGGCCCGGTCACCGACCGCTCGTGTGGAGTGCCGGACGACGAGCCGGGTCGGCAGCGGTGTGTCCGTCGTCTCGACCTCGCCCTCGCCCTCCTCGAGCGCGACGAGGACCTTCTGCAGCATGAGCTCGCCGAGCGCGGCGAAGTCCTGCCGCACCGTGGTCAGCGGGGGGTGCAGGAACTCCGCCTCGGGGATGTCGTCGAAGCCGACGATGGAGACGTCCTCCGGGATGCGCAGCGAACGCTCCCGCAGCGCGGACATCAGCCCGAGCGCCATGACGTCGTTCGAGGTGAAGATCGCCATGCCGGGCTCGACGTCGATCTCCTTGCCGAGCCGGTAGCCACCGCCGGCGGACCAGTCGCCGTAGAGCAGGTCGACCACCGGCAGCCCGCGCTCGGCGAGCTCGTCCCGCCAGCCGCGCACCCGCTCCACGGCGTCGGCCGCTCGCGCCGGCCCCGCCAGATGGGCGATCCGGGTGTGCCCCAGCTCGGCCAGGTGCCTCACCGCCGAGCGGGCGCCGCGGTACTGGTCGAACTGGACCAGCAACGGGCTGCGCCGTGACGACGACGCGGCGGCGACCACCGGGATCGCCAGGTCGAGGGTGCGGACCATCTCCAGCACCCCGATGTCCATCACGATCAGCACGATCGCGTCGACCCGCTGGCGCAGCAGGCCCTCGATCGCGGCCCGGACGGCACCGGGGTCGTCGTCGACCGTGGTGACCGTGTCCACGCTGTACCGCGCCGCGCGCGCCGCCATCGAGAAGTGCATCCCGATCCGGATCGGGCCGTGGTCGGAGACCGCCGGGGCGATCAGGCCGATGGTGCGGGTGCGCCGAGAGACGAGCGAGCGGGCCGCCGGGGACGGGCTGTACCGGAGCTGGGCGATGGCGTGCTCGACGCGCTCTCGGGTGGCCGGCCGGACGTTCGGCAGGCCGTTCAGCACCCGGGAGACGGTCTGGTGCGACACGCCGGCCAGGCGGGCGACGTCGAAGATGTTCGCGGCCCGTGCGGGCTTCTCGTCGGCCATGCTCAGGTCTGTGCCTCGTCGGGATGGGCGACGAGCGCCAGGAGGGAGTCGGCGGTCACGTCACCGGCGGCGACCGTCTCGACGAGGCGACCGTCGCGCAGGATCGCGACCCGGTCACCGACGCGCAGCACCTCCTCCAGCTCGGCCGAGATGAACATCACCGACAGCCCGTTGTCGGCGAGCTCGCCGACGAGGTTCTGCACCTCGACCTTCGCCCCGACGTCGATGCCGCGGGTCGGCTCGTCGAGCACCATCACCCGTGGTGCCAGGGCCAGCAGGCGGGCCAGCAGCACCTTCTGCTGGTTGCCCCCGGACAACGTGCCGGCGGCCCGGTCGAGGTCCGGCGGGCGCACGCCCAGCGCCTCGACCCAGCTCTGCGCGAGCTCGCGCTGACGGGTCGGGCGGATGCGTCGGAAGATGCCGCGGTGCGCCTGGACGGCCAGGGTGATGTTGTCCAGCACCGACAGCTCGGACAGGATGCCGTCCGCTCGGCGGTCCTCCGAGGAGTAGACCACGCCGAGCGCGATCGCCCGTCGCGGCGAGTCCAGCCGCACCCGCGAGCCCTCGATCCGGATCTGGCCGCCGTCGGGCTGGGTGACCCCGGTCAGGGCCCGGGCGAGCTCGGTGCGACCCGAGCCGAGCAGCCCGGCGACGCCGACGACCTCGCCCTCGCCCAGGTCGATGTCGGCCTCGGTGATCCGACGGCCCTGACTGACCCCGCGTGCGCTGAGGAAGACCGGGGCGTCCGGCTCGGGTGCCTCGTCCCGGCGTCGGGCCTTGTACTCGGAGACGCCGTGGCCGAGCATCTTGTGCACCAGGTCGATCCGCAGCAGCTCGTTGGTCAGGTACTCGCCGACGAGCTCGCCGTCCCGCAGCACGGTGATGCGGTCGCAGATCTCGTAGACCTGCTCCAGGAAGTGCGAGACGAACAGGATCGCCACGCCGCGGGCCTTGAGCTCGCGGATGATGCGGAACAGCTCGGAGACCTCGTCCAGGTCCAGGCTCGACGTCGGCTCGTCGAGGACGAGCACCTTGACGTCGGTCGAGATGGCGCGCGCGATGGAGACGAGCTGCTGCACCGCGACGGAGTGGCTGCCGAGGGTCGAGGCCGGGTCGATGTCCAGGCCCAGGTCCTCGAGGATCACCGCCGCCCGCTCCCGCATGCGCCGGTGGCTGATCACCCCGCGGGAGCGTGGTTCGCGGCCGAGCAGGATGTTCTCGGCCACGGAGAGGTTCGGCAGCAGCTCGATCTCCTGGTAGACGGTGCTGATCCCGGCGCGCTGCGCCTCGTGCGGCGTGCCGAAGTGGACGCGCTCGCCGTCCAGGGTGAGCACACCGGCGTCGAGCGGCAGCGCACCGGTGATCGCCTTGATCAGCGTCGACTTGCCCGCGCCGTTCTCGCCCATGAGCGAGTGGACCTCGCCGCGGAACATCCGGAACGAGACGTCGTCGAGCGCCGCGTCGGCACCGAACCGGACCGTCGCGCCGGTCAGCTCCAGAAGCGGCGTCGCCTCGACCATCGCGCCATTATCGCGACTCGGGTGAGCAACGTCGGCCATCGTCCGTGGCGCGCCCGTGGTCCGTACCTATTGTCGCTGCTGGGAACGGGCGACGATCGCGCGCTGGACGACGATGAACAGCAGCAGCAGGGCCCCGATGATGATCTGCATCCACGACTGCTCGGCACCCATGAACGAGATGATCGTCTTGATCGTCCCGAACACGAGCACACCGACCAGCGAGCCGAGCACGTAGCCGCGGCCGCCGGTGAGCAACGTCCCGCCGATCACCACCGCGGCGATCGCGTCGAGCTCGGTACCGATGCCGTTGCGCGGGTAGCCGGCCCCGGAGTACGCGGTGAGCACCAGGCCGGCGAGCCCGCCGCAGAAGCCGCTGATCACGTAGGCCATGACCTTCGTGCGGGCCACGTCCAGACCCATCAGCCGTGCCGACTGCTCGTTGCCCCCGATGGCGTAGGTGGTGCGGCCGAACCGGGTCAGGTGCAGCACGAAGGCGGCCGCCGCGACGCACAGCAGGGCGAGGATGCCGGTCGGCGTGATGTACCAGCCGGCGACCCCCCAGCGCTGCTGCTGCAGCCACAGCACGACGGGCTGCTCGACGCGGATCGAGTCCAGGCTCACCACGAACGCCAGCCCACGGGCCAGGAACAGACCGGCGAGCGAGGCGATGAACGGCTGCACGTCGAAGTACTGCACCAGGATGCCGATCACCAGTCCGATCACGGCACCGCCGAGGAGCATCGCGGGGACGGCGATCCACACCGGCAGCCCCTGGGCGAGGAGCTGTGCCCCGAGGATCCCGGTGAACGCCATGACCGAGCCGACCGAGAGGTCGATGCCCGCGGTGAGGATGACGAAGGTCATGCCGACGGCCAGGACCAGCAGGTAGGCGTTGTCCAGCAGCAGGGCCGAGAGGTTGCCCGGCGTGATGAAGTCCCCGCGCACAAAGGCCTCGGCGTACGCCAGCAGCAGGATGAGGATCAGCACCGCGGCGAACGTCGGCATGGTGGCCGCGTGCCGGCTCAGGAAGGTCTGGTACCGCGAGACCTCTTGGGTGACGGTCTCGGTCGTCGTGGCGGTCACCGGGTCACCTCCGTCGTCGGGCGCACGTCGGCCCCGCGTGCGTCGAGTGGGCCCCCGGGGTCCCCGGTGTCCCGGTCCCGGCGGCGGGTCATCCGCCGCAGCGCGCCCCGGACCCGGGGGGACTGCACGACGACCACGGCCACCACGACGACGGCGAAGAACACCGGGCTCTGCGCGGACGGGACGCCGAGGAACAGGATCGTCGAGTCGAGGGTCTGGATGATCAGCACGCCGATCACGGTGCCCGCGATGGAGAACTTGCCGCCCATCAGCGACGTGCCGCCCAGGACGACCGCGAGGATCGCGTAGAGCTCGATGAACAGGCCGGCCGCGTTGGCGTCGGCGGCCTTGATGTTCGAGGCGTAGATGATCCCCGCGGCGCCGGACAGCACCCCGCTGACGACGTACGCGCCCCAGATGATCCCGCGCGAGCGCACCCCGGCGAGCCGGCTCGCGTCCGGGTTGATCCCGACCGCCTCGGTCAGCACCCCCAGCGCGGTCCGGCGTTCCACCAGACCGATGACGGCGATGGCCGCGACCGAGATG
>CAYQFJ010000145.1:0-7475 GCA_964416715.1 uncultured Actinotalea sp.
GTATCCGATACCGTTCCCGATACCCTTCCGTAAGGGTATTCACCTGCGGTTTCACCCGTTCCGCTCGGGTCGGTGTCGGGCGGGGCGCTCTCGCCCGGCCCATACCCTTCCGCAGGGGTATCGGATACCCCTGCCTTGGGGCTCTCGAATGCCTCCCGGATGGCCTCGATCACGTCTTCGGCGGTCGCCCGGGCCGAGACCGAAGACATGGTGTCTAGAGGCAGCCGGCCGAGCTCGACGAGGAACGCCTCACGCAAGGCCGGGGACTCGATCTGCCGGGCTTCCTCCCGCATCCGCAACATCACCTTGGGCTGCTTGTAGACGCCGTCGTTGCGCACGAACGTGCGGATCAGGACCTCTTCGGTGTCCTCGTCCACGACGACGAATCGGGCGGCCGACAGCGTGTTCAGCGCCCCGGTCACGGCCGCCACGGTGCCGAGCTTGCGCGCCCACTTCCTGGCCCGCAGCGGCAGCAGACCCGGGTGCAGCAGGTCCGGCTGGGACAGCAGGAACAGGTACATCCGCTGGGCGTCCCCGTCCAGGGCGAGGAAGTCAGGGTCATCCCAGATCGACGTCTTGATCCGGGCCTCTGTGCGGGCCATCAGGCGGCCCCCGCCTTCGGCAGGGACTTCATGACCGCCGCACGTGCACGCTCGAGCTCTTCCAGGGCGCGTCGTATGCCGCTGATGCTGTCGGTCGCGTACCGCCCCACCAGGTCCCCGGCCGCTACCGGCAGGGTGGCGTGCGACCGCAGGAGCGACGCAAGGTCGCTCAGGGTGTCCGCGGTGAACTCCCCGGGCGTGTCCCGGCCGTCGTCCCGGGGGTACCAGAACACCTGCCTGCCGTCGTCGACGAGACGCCCACCCAGGGCGGCCTCGATGCGGTCCAGCCGGCGCTTCAATCCGACGGCGTCGGGCTGGTCGCGCATCCGGGACTCGACCAGTCGCTCCACGTCGGCGTTCATCTCGGCCTGGCGCTTCTGCACGGCCTTGGTCACACCGTCGGTGATGGCCTGAGCGCGCAGGGTGTCCTGCCGGGCGATGATCGACCGCACCGCGTCCCACGACGGCTGACGGTCGGGGTGCCGCCGGGCCGGCTTGAGGACCTTCATGCGGGTCCGGGACTTGCCAGGCACCATGTGACCCCACCCGTCGGGCAGTTCCCCGTCGGCGACGATGCCGGGAGCCGTGACAAGCCACCACTCGTGGCACTGGTCAGCCCACGTGTCGGCCTTCCCGGGGCTCTTCAGCTCGGTGAGCCAGTCGCCGCGGCTGGCCTTGACCTCGTGCCCGACCAGGAGCCGCCCGGACGTGGAGGTGAACCCCACGTAGATGGCGTCACACCTGCGGCCGCGGCCCCACTGGCCGTTCTGCCCAACCTCCGGGACGAACACGCCGCCAGCGAGGTCCTGGCCGGGCTTGATGTAGTGCCGCTCGAGCCGGGCCATGAGGTCGGCCGTGATGGCCCGGTCCGACGGGGCAGGCTCGGTGGCGGTGAACAGGTCCGTCATCACGCACCTGCCAGCAGGTCGAGCTCCACCGGGGACGGTTCGTACCCCAGGGCCTCCAGCAAGTCATACGTCCCCGCGGTGGATGCCTCGACCGTGACAGCCAGGGCGATCAGCGCCCGCACCGGGTCGACCGTCCCGAGCTGGGCGGGGTCCTCCACGCCGAGGGATTCGCACCACGCCCGCACGGTGGCCTTCCTCGGCCAGGCTTCCGCGACGGCGGCAACCACCTCACGCAGGATGCGGTCACGTGCCCCCACGGGGGGCTTCTGCGCGCCGGACAGGAACGGGCCCAGGAACTCGTCCCGCAACCGGGACGCAACCATCTCGGGGTCGTCCGGGTCGGCCACCTGCCGGCGGGCCACTTCCTGCCGGAACTCCTTCGTACCCACCGACTTGAGGACCTCATCGGCCTGCGCGGGGTCGAGGTCAAGCATGGCTTCGGCGTCGGCGAGAGTGATCGTCCCGTACCGCAGGCGACGCTTCGCCGCGTCCGGCAGGCGGTTCAGGGCCATCCGCCGGTCCACGGTCTTCTTCGACCGGCGGATCCGCTGGGCGATCTTCGTCGGCGTGTACCCCAGGTCGAACAGCCGCTGATACCCGAATGCCTCCTCGAGCGGGGTCAGGTCACGGCGGTGCGTGTTCTCCCGGAGCATCACCTCCAAGGCGTCTGCGGCGGTCTTGACGTCGAACACCACCCGGCACGGCACCTCCCACAGCCCGGCGGCGATGGAGGCTTCGCGGCGGCGGTGCCCGGCCAGCAGGTACCAGTCATCCCCGGCCGGTTCCGACCCTCCCGGGCACAGCAGGGGACCCGCCTGGTGCTCTGCCAGGACCCCCCGGGTGGTGCGGGCCACTGTCTGCCCGCAGTCCCGGCACTCCCCGCGGGGCTTGCCCCACGTGCCGGGCATCACGACCAAGGGTTCGATCAGGCCTGCGTTGCGGATGTCCTCGGTGAGCTCGGCGAGGTCGCCCAGGTCGAAGCGTGGGTTCTCCGGGTGTGGTCGGATCGACCGCAGCGGCAACGTACGGAAGTCGGTCACGCTGGCCTCCAAGACACGGCAAGGTTCAAGTCGTCCGGCAGGTGGAACCACTGCTCCACGCCGTCGTCGCGATCCACCAGGACGGCGTTCCCGGGGGCCACACGGCGGACGGTGCCGCGGATGGTCACCTCGATCAGCTGACCGGGCTCAGGTGTCGACATAGGTGCGGCCCTTCCCGTAGCGGTGGCGGATGTAGTTCACGGTCCGGTGGGTCACAGCCGGGTGGGACAGGTGGGCCACGATGTCCTCCGCCGTCACACCCGCGTCGGTCATGCGCAGCACCACCTGCACCACGCGGTCGGGTACCCCTGACCCCGTGGGGAGGTCGTCGGTGACCGCGGCCGTCAGGTGCTGGGCCGGGGTGACGTCCACGATGTCCACGGGCGTGACGGTCACCCGGTTGTGCCGCCGCCAGGCGTGACGCTCCTGCTCGGTCATGTCCGCGACGACCCCGGCAACGTCGGTCTCACGCAGGGCGTACCGGCGGCACGCGGCCAGGACGGGGCACGCGGCACACAGGGCACGGGCTTCGGCGAGGTCCATCGGGTCGGACGCCTCCGAGACCTCGGTGAGGTCCAGGGGGTACCCCACGCACAGCCCCTGCCTCAGGTCCGCGGTCATGCTGCACCCCGCAGGGCCGCGACGAGGTCGGGGCGCCCCTTGCGGTACAGGAGCCGCTCGAACGACGGGATGTCGCGGTAACCTAGGCGGGACGCGGCGTCAGCCATGGACTCTCCGGCCTGGGCGAGCCACTCGGCCTCGTCAACAACGGTCACTGTCTGGTCGGGGACCGCTGGTGCGGGGTCAGAGTCGATGTCGTCCCACGCCAACGGCGGGAGGAACCCCTTTCGAGCTGCCGCACGCTTTACCCTCGTGATGGCGCCACGCTCGAACCGGGTCCGCCCGACCGGAACCTTCATGGACCAGGCCTCGAAGACGCGGGCAACGGCCGCGGCGGTGGCCGACTCCACCCACGGTGATCCCTGACCTGCGGTCAACCGCTGCACCCACGTGGCGGAGATGCCCGCTTCACGCGCGATCGCTTCCAGGGAGTACCCCAGCGCGTTCAGGGCCTGCATGCGGCGGACCGTCCCAACCGGGGTGACGTGCCGGGTACCGACCAACGTCAAGGGGCGGACCCGCAGGACCTTGGATTCGATCCGGGGAGTGACGGTCGGGCGACGCAGGAGCTCTCGAACCGTCGTTGGGGAAACCCCAGCGGCGTCGGCGATCGCAGACAGGCTCATCGTCGCCTGCAGCCGTTGGATGTGGGCCCGGACGCGACCGGAGGGGACTCGAACCTTCCCGTGGAGGTCACGGCGTGCCCGGTACCGCTTCGTGTAGCGGGTGTGGGCCGTCACACAGTCTGGCTGTTGGCAGCCGGCGAGGTATCCCGCACGGGTGCCGTGCCGTGGGTCGTCTGGGGGGATCATCGGGTCACCCGCTTCCACCAGCGGCGGACCCGGCACTTCAGGTGACGGCACGGCTTCGGCCGGTACACCCCCACCACCCGCAGGTCGTCGGGGTCCAGGCCGAGCATGTGCGCGATCACGGGGATCAGGGCCTCGGCGTCCCTGTGGTCCTCGACGGTCTGCGCCAGGGCCTGATCGTCAGCAGACGTCCACCGGAACCTCACGCCGCCACCTCCCCGGTGATGGCCTCAACGACGGTGGCGATGAGGTCGCGTGCGGCGGGCGGGGTTACAGCGTTCCCCGACAACTTGACCTGCTCGCGGCGGTTGCCGACCATCACGTACTCGGCGGGGAACGCCATGGCCTGCTTGATCTCGCTGGGCTCGAGCATCCGGAAGCGCACGTCGTCGATGTTCACGGTCTGGCCGGTGAGGAGCGCTTGCTGCCCCTTCGTCGTGACGGTCCGGATCGGCTCACCCGCGGGCGTGGTCATCGAGGACTGGTCCTGGCCGCGGTTGTTGTTCATGCGGGTGATCAGCGCATGATGGTTGCCCGACGCGGTGACGGTCGCCAGGGCCTCGGAGGCTGGCCGGGCGGTGGACCCGCCGCCCCTCAGCTCGGCGATGAACGGCGGGTACTGCACGAGCCCGTGGTTCGCTCCGTCGGCCACGACTGTCGGTAGCGGCTCACGTCGAGGGTCGAGGTCGCGCACCCGGTCGCGGAACTGGGTCAGGAACGGCGGGAACGCCATGCCGGACTCGTTGCGGGTGGTCTGCGTCCGCAGCGGGTTGCCCATCGTGTCCGGCTGCTTCCCGTCCCGGCCCTCCACGGGGATCATGAGCGGGTCGTAGGCCAGGGCCTTCGACTCCCGGGTGTGCATCGTCTGCGTCGGCTCGGAGACCGGCCAGGCCCGGTAGTAGGAGTCCGGGTCCATGAACCGCGGGTGCTTCGGGTCCGCCGCGTCATACGGGTTCCCGCCGTGCTCGACCAGCAGCGGAGCCCAGTACCGGTCGATGCCCATCTGGATCCGCCGCATCGTCTTCTCGGCCAGCGGCTTGGTACGGTCCCCGATGCGCTCCCCGGGCAGGGACCAGTCGATGATCGTGGACGCCGGCAGCCACCCCGGCTCGACGACCTGCCCCCGGCACGACGTCTTCGGGCAGCGGTAGAGGTACTGGCTTCTGTACCGGCCCGTGCGGGGTGCGGGCTGGCGCTTCCACGTCTGCATGGCGTCCCCGAGCTCGTCGCACGACGGGCAGTAGGCGCGGGGACGCTGCATGCGCTCCAGGTCCGGTGCACGCTCCCCGGCCGCCCAGAACACGATGTACACCCGGTCCCTGGACTGCGGTGCGGGCAGCCCCATCGCCTGGGCGTGCATCGAGTTCAGGGACACGATCCGGTGCTGGTAGCCCATGGCGGCCATCGCCTGCAGCCACGACTCGAACAGGCCGCCCCGGACCCCGTTCGGGGAGGACCAGTCCACGACCTCGACGACGTTCTCCACGATCACGGCCCGGTACTCGTGCGCCTCGGTGAACCGCACGACGTCCCACATCGTCGCCCGACTGCGTTCGACCGCTTCCTCGGGGATGACGTCCCCGAACAAGTCCGGCTGCCGAGCCGCCTTCCGGCCCTTCGCCCGGGAGTGGTTCGTGCACTCCGGGGACGCCCACAGCAGATCGGTGCGGGGCACGTAGCGCGGGTCCACATGGGAGATGTCCGCGAGCAGGTGGTCGGTGTCCGGGTGGTTCGAGTTGTGCGTCTCGATCGCCAGGTCCCAGTGGTTCGCGGCCAACCGGACAGTCACGCCGGGGACGTTGACCGCGCCCGTGGAGGACCCGCCCGCGCCGCAGAACAGGTCTGTCATGGTCAGGTTCGCGCTCATGCCGTCACCTCGGACGGGTCCGCAACGTCCTGGTCCGCGAACAGAGCGAGCTCGTCGGCCGCGTCGGTGTCCACCGCGGCGAGGTTCCGGACCGCCTGCTGGTAGTACTCAGGCTTCAGCTCGCACCCGACACCCACCCGGCCGAGACGCACGGCCTCGTACACCTCGGAGCCCACCCCCATGAACGGGGTGAACACGACCTCACCTGGTCGCGTGCGCAGTTGGACGTAGCGGGCGATCACGTCGAGCTGGAGCGGGTGGACGTGCTTCTCGTCATCCTCCGACTTCGCGTCCCGGAACGGGAGCACATGGTCGAGCTGGATGTCGTCCCACACGGACGAGGCGTAGTGCCGCCACACCCACTGGGAGAACTTGTTGGCCGTCTGCTTGCCTGACCAGTTCCGGTAGCGCAGAAGGTCGGACGGGACGGGTTCGGCGCCGGCGTAATGGTCCAGCCCGGTCGGGTGCGAGACGGGCTCCCCGTCCCCGGGCTTGCGGAAGATCAGCAGCTCGTCGGCCGACGCGACCCCACCGGCGGCACCATCGTCGATGATCGTCTTGTGGGCCAGGTTCTTCTGCATGGTCCGCAGCCGGACCGACAGCGGCTCCTTCCAGATCACGTGCCGGGCGATCCAGTCCCACCCGTGCTCTTCGTGGAGTCGGATCACGTCGCCGGGGAAGTCGAACAGGGCGTCACGACCGGTGTTCCCGTTGGGGATGGGTGCGGCGTGCACGGCGGTCGTGCGCCCCGGCTTGGTCAGCCGGTAGACCTCCCGGACGAACATGCCGTAGTGCTCCCGGAACTCCGCGTAATCACGTGCGTTGGACACGTCCCGGTCGCTGCTGGAGTAGATGTACAGCCCGGCGAACGGCGGGGAGTAGATGGACCCGTGGAGCGCCTCGGCGGGCATGGTGGCCATCAGGTCCATGGAGTCGCCGTTGTAGATCGCCCAACGGTTGGTGATCTGCTGGGTCAGGACGCCAGCCATGAAGGAACCTCGATTCGTGTGGAGTACTCGTAGGGGTCGACGTCGCGGGCGTCGTTCATGTGCGCGACCAGGGCGGTGAACATCGCGTCCGCATCAGTGGCCTTGCGCTGCAGGTTCGCCAGGACGCTGCGCCCGCCCTCGGTGGTGATGACGTCGACCTGGACCGGGTGGGTCTGCCCGAACCGCCACATGCGGCGCACGGCCTGGTACCACTGCTCGTAGGAGTGGGTGGGGAAGTACGTCATCCGGTGGGCGTGCTGCCAGTTCAGGCCCCACGCCCCGATCGCCGGCTTGGTGACCAGGAACGGGATCTCGCCGACGGTGAAGGCCGCCAGTTTGTCCTCCTTAGCCTCAGGGGAGTCCGCGCCGGTGACCTCCACAGCGCCCGGGATCAGCTGCGCCAGGAGCGTTGATTCGTCGTTGAGGTGGCACCAGGCCACCCCGCACTCCGCATCAGCCAGGGCGGCTGCGGCTGCCTCGCACCGCTCGGTGAGCGTCCGGCGGTTCTCTTCCCGCTCTTCGCGGAGCCCGATCGCGGGGACGTCGAACAGTGCACCCTCGGCCGGTCGGGATGCCTCGACGAGGACCTCGCGCACGTCCAGGGCGGGCAGGCGGAACGCTCCGTCGTCGAACCCGTAG
>CAYQFJ010000146.1:0-7461 GCA_964416715.1 uncultured Actinotalea sp.
GACGGTCGAGGCGATCGTCGCGCACATCGCCGAGCACGGGCACGTCATCGACGCCCCCGGCCTGCGGACCGAGCACTACGAGGTCTTCGACTGCGCGATGGGCGCGCGGGCCATCGCCCCGATGGGCCACGTGCGGATGATGGCCGCGGTGCAGCCGTTCATCTCCGGCGCGATCTCCAAGACCGTGAACATGCCGGAGTCGGCGACGGTCGAGGAGATCGAGGAGATCTACTTCAAGTCCTGGAAGATGGGCATCAAGGCGCTGGCCATCTACCGCGACAACTGCAAGGTCGGCCAGCCGCTGTCCGACGGCAAGTCCGAGTCGGGCAAGGCCTCGACCGAGACCTCCGAGCCGCAGGCCCCCGTGGTGGCCGGACCGGTGCGCACCCGGCTGCCCAAGCAGCGCCCGTCGGTCACCACGTCGTTCACGGTCGCCGGCGCCGACGGGTACATGACGGCCGGCTCGTACCCGGACGACGGGCTCGGCGAGCTGTTCCTGCGTCTCGGCAAGCAGGGCTCGACGCTGGCCGGCGTGATGGACGCGTTCTCGATCGCGGTGTCCATCGGCCTGCAGTACGGGGTCCCGTTGGAGACCTACGTGGAGAAGTTCACCAACCTGCGGTTCGAGCCCGCGGGGATGACCGACGACCCGGACATCCGGATGGCGCAGTCGATCATGGACTACATCTTCCGCCGGCTCGCCCTGGACTACCTGCCGTTCGAGACCCGCTCGTCGCTCGGCATCTACACCACCGAGGAGCGGACCCGGCAGCTCGAGACCGGGTCCTACGAGCCGGTGAACGCCGACCTCGGTGATCCCGAGCAGGACGCCGAGGAGAGTGCCTCCACCGAGCCCCCCGCTGTGCCAGCGGCCGCGGCCTCCGCTGCCACGGCGCGGCCCGCACCGGAGAGCGCACGCTCGTCGGCCGAGCTGATGGAGCTCAAGCAGGGTCTCGAGGCCGACGCGCCGCTCTGCCTCAACTGCGGCATCAAGATGCGTCCGTCCGGCTCCTGCCACGTGTGCGAGGGCTGCGGAAGCACCAGCGGCTGCAGCTGACCGGCACTGACCGGCGCTGACCGGCAAATGACCGGCACTGACCGGCAAATGACCGGCACTGACCGGCACTGACCGCGGCCGAGCCGTGCGCCGCTCCCACCGGCCCTCTCCTCAGGCGTGCTGAGGGAAGGGCCGGTGGCGTAGCGGGGCCGCGAGGAGCTCGCCGAGCGTGACGCCGGCCGCCAGGGCCAGCCCGATCATCGCGGCTCCGACCAGCCCGACGACGCCCGGCCCGAGACCGCCGGCCTCCGCGGGGTTGTTCACGAGCTGGAACAGTGCCCGGTAGATCGCCAGCCCGGGTAGGAGCGGAACGATCCCGCAGATCGAGACGACGATCGGCGGCACGTGCAGGCGAGGGCCGACGGACTCGCTGAGGAACCCGACCACCAGCGCGCCCAGACCGCTCGCCACCGCCGGGCCGAGCCCCAGCTCGGTGCCGACGGCGTAGGTGCTCCACGCCAGCGCACCCGCCCCCGCGGCCAGCAACGCGGCTCGCGGCCGGGCGTAGGAGGCCAGGCCCCAGGCCGCCGCGACGACGGCTGCCGCCAGAGCGAGGACCACCGGTGGTGTGCGGCTCCCGGGCAGCGCGATCACCTCCAGCGGTGCGCCGAACCGGCGGGCCATGTCCAGCACTGCGCCGATGCCCGCGACGATGCCCAGGGTCAGCAGCACCACCTCGAAGGCCCGACCCCCCGCCGTCACCTGGAAGCCGCTGATCGCGTCCTCCGCGGAGCCCACCAGCGACAGCCCCGCCAGCAGCACGACGATGCCCGACGCCACCACGATCGACGGTGGGAAGTCCCGCAGCTCGACCGGCAGGTGCGGCATGGCGACCAGCAACCCCACTGCGACGAGCGTGGCGATGGCGGCACCGACCGCCTGGCGGAAGAAGACCGGGAGTCGCCACCGCGCCAGGAGCCAGCCCGACCGGTCGATGGCGACGGTGGTCAGCGCCGCGACGACCGTCACGCCGGGACCACCACCCAGGAGCACCGCGACACCCCCCGCCATCACGCCCAGCAGGCAGGTCACCATCCACCGCCGGTACGGGTGCGGGGCCCGGACGATCTCGTCCAGACGGGCGTGCGCCGCCTCCAGCCGCGCGAGCGTCTCGTGCTCGACCGACCCCTCCGACCCGGCGCTCGTCACCGGGTCGTCGTTCGGCGCAGGCTCTCCGTTCGTCGTGCGGTCACCGACATCGCGTCCGGGGCGTGTCGCCGCCACCTCCCTGGCCAGGGTGACCACGCCGGCCAGGCGCGCGTAGTCGTCGACCCGGGCCACGACCACGCGCAGCATCGTCAGCGGCACCGCGGAGCCGCCCGGGTCGTAGGAGATCGTGATCGCGGTGAAGGTGATGTCCACCTCGCAGCCGTCCAGCCCGAAGGACTTCACCATGCCGTGGACCGCCGCCGTGACGTCCGCCGCGGGGGCACCGAGCGAGAGCATCGCCTCCCCGCTGCGCAGCGCGAGCTCGAGCGCTCCGCGGGTGACCGCCTCGTCGAGGCCGGAGGCGGTGGCGCGACGTCCGACCTCGTACGCGGGCGGTCCGCCGAGGAGTCGGTGCGCCAGCTGGCGTAGTCGTCTGGGGCGGCGCATCCGCAGAGCCTAGTGACCGACGTCGGGCCCGGCAGCCCGCGCATACGGGTGAACGTGACACGGAGCACCCTCCGTCGGCTTCAGGTGGCCCCGGTTTCTACCGACATCCCGGGTACGGGGTATGTGCTGTCCGACGCCCGCGCCCCGTGCGGTCCTCCGCGGGCGCCAGACGCAGGGAAAGCACCGAGCTTGATGATCGACGGCAGCACCGGGTTCCCGACCCGGCGTGAGCTCCACCGCCCGTCCCGACGTCGCGGCGCCCGGCTCACGAGCATCCGGCTCGCGACGCTCCTACCGACGCGGAGATCGCGGCCCCCCGCAGGACGGCATCGGGCCGAACCTTCCGTCGGACCTGCGCCCGTGCGCTCTCCGCTCCTGGTGCCCGTCACGGTCGTTGCGGTCGGGGCCCTGCTCACCGCCGGGGTGGTCGACCAGGTCCGGGCGCAGCAGGCCGAGCAAGTCGCCGAGGCGCAGCTCGCAGCCGCGGTGGACGCGCGGCTCGCGGTAGCCGCCGAAGAGGCACGTCGGACCCGCTCCGACCGAGCCACCGCGGCGCGTCTCACCGCGCAGGCCGACGCCTGGGCGGTCGCACGCCTCGATGCCGCGCTGGCCGAGGCGAAGGAGGTGCTGCGCAGCGCCGAGGCGGTGTCGGCGCAGGCCGCCCAGGTCGTCGACCCGGCCGACCTGGCCCCCTTGGAGGACGCCACCGCCGCGCTCGACGCGCTCATCGCCGGGAGCCCGGATCCCGCGCGGGACGGGGGCGGCGACGTCGAGACGCTGCTCAGCGCTGCCGAGGACGTGACCCGTCTGTCGGTCCAGGTCCGGGCGACCGCGGACGCGAAGGTCGCCGAGGCGGCGCTCGCCGCGGCGCGCACCGAGGCGATAGTCGCCGATCTCGCCGAACGCACGGCGGTCGCGGCCGACGCCGCCAACGGACGGATCCCGATGTCCGCGCTGTGCAGCGTGGGGTTCGACGACGCGGTCCGCCTGCGCTGCGACGCCGCCGTGGCCCTGGAACGGCTGAACACCGCCCACCGGGCCCGCTTCGGTACGGACCTGCAGGTCCAGAGCTCCTACCGGGACTACGACTCGCAGGTGGCCACCAAGCACGTGCGCGGTGATCTCGCCGCCGAGCCCGGCACGTCCAACCACGGCCGCGGCCTCGCCGTCGACCTGGGCGGCACCGGCTCGGTGGGCCAGTTCGACTCACCGAAGTACCTCTGGCTCAAGCAGCACGCCGGGGAGCTCGGCTGGCACCATCCCCCGTCGATGGAGCCGGGCGGGAGCGGGCCGCAGGAGCCGTGGCACTGGGAGTACGGCACGCGCTGACGGTCGTACCCACGACCGGAGCGACCGGCAGGCGGGCGCCGTCTAGTCGTCGGGCACCAGACCGGCGTCGTGCGCCAGCAGCGCCACTTGCCTGCGGTTGCCCAGCGCGAGCTTGGTGAGCACCTGTGAGACGTACGCCTTGACCGTCGCGACGCTCAGGAACATCTCCTCGGCGATCTGCGCGTTGGTCGCACCGCGCCCGATCGCCGTGACCACGTCGCGCTCGCGGTCGGAGAGCCCGCTCAGTGCGGCGCGGGCACGCCGGGCCGGTCCGCTGCGGTCGACGGCGTGCGCGATCAGCCGCCTCGTCACCTGCGGCGACACCATCGGCTCCCCCGCCGCGGCGCGTTGCACGGCCTGCACGATCTGTGCCGGCGGAGTGTCCTTGAGCAGGAACCCGATGGCCCCGGCGCGCAGCGCACCGAGGATCTCCTCGTCGGAGTCGAACGTGGTGAGCACCACGACCTGCGGAGGGCGGCGGGCCGTGCGCAGCCGGGAGGTCGCGGTGATCCCATCGACCCGCGGCATCCGCAGGTCCATCAGCACGACGTCGACGGGGTGCGCCTCCAGCAGGGCGGGAACCTCCTCGCCGTCCCCCGCCTCCGCGACCACGGTGGTCTCCGCGCCCTCGAGCATCATGCTGAGCGCGGCGCGCACCATCGGGTCGTCGTCGACGACCATGACTCGGACCGGGGTCGTCACGCCCGCCATGGTAGCCACGCGTGCAGCACGAAGCCGCGGGCGGTGGCGCCGTGACGGACCCGTCCCCCGGCGAGCTCCACGCGTTCGGTGAGCCCGATCAGTCCGGTCGAGGAGCCGGCGGCGGACTGGACCTCCGGAGGGAGCGGGTTGACGACGTCGACCGTCAGACCGGCATCCCGATCGCCGACGACCCTGACGGAGACGGGCTGGTCGGGGGCGTGCCGCCGGGCGTTCGTCAGTCCTTCCTGGACGATCCGGTAGACCGTCCGCGAGGGCGTGGCGGGCACGTCCTCCGGCCGCGTGACGCCCTGCTCGAGCTCGATCTCCAGCCCGGCGCCGCGCAGCTCCGCCACCAGGCCGGTGACGTCGGCCAGAACCGGCTGAGGGGCGCCGGCCCGTGCCTCGCCACGGACCGGCTCACCGTCCGAGCCCGGAACGAGGTCCTCGTAGCGGAGCACCTCGACCACCCCCCGGAGGTCGTCCAGCGCCCGGTGCGCCTCGGTGCGCACCGCCGCCGCGGCGCCGGCCAGCCGTGCGGGGTCGGCGTCCGGCCGGTACTCCAGCGCCCCCGCGGTGGTCACCAGCAGCGAGAGCCGGTGGGCGAGGACGTCGTGCATCTCCCGGGCGATCCGGGTGCGCTCGGCCACCCTCGCCTCCTGGACCCGGCTCGCCTGCTCCTGCTCCGCGCGTCGGGCACGTTCCCACAGGTAGGTCAGCAGGTCGCTCCGTGCCCGGGCCAGCGCGCCCCAGCCGAGCAGCGCGGCGTGCGCGACCACCACGAGCAGCACCCACCACCCCGTCTCGAGGCCGGACAGCGGGCGCCACGCCCCCCGTACGAGGTGCCCGACGGTCCCCGCGAGGGCAACGAGGCCCGCCTGGCCCAACGGCCGCTCCCGCGCCGTGTGCAGTGTGCCGAGGGTGGCCGCGGGAGTCGCAGCAGGCGACACCGCTGCGAGGACTGCGAGCAGCGTGGCGACGGCGGCCGGCCACCGCAGCAGCGCCGGGACCAGGACACAGGCGACGACGCCGGTGGTGACGTCCAGGACGATGCGCAGCGTCGGCGCCCCGGGCAGCTCGGCGGCCACGGTCAACGCGGTCAGGCACGCGATCCCGACGACGACGAGCGGCACGAGCAGCGGTGGTGTCCAGGGCGCGTCGTCACGCTGGGCGACCAGGAGTGAGGCTCTCATGCGCCGACAGTAAGAGCCGCGGACCGGCCACGCGTACCGACGAAGGTCGGTGGTCGTCCCGACCTTGGTCCGGCCGGGTCGAGCCTCGGGTCGGTACCGGCCGGGCCGGCGCACCGCGCACCGTGGGCACCGGGTAGCCCACCCGGGGCCGCCCGGAGAGGAGTGTCCGATGAGCACCACCACGACCGGCCGGAGCACCACGAGCACCACAAGCGCCACCGGCACCACTGGCACCACTGGCACCACTGGCACTGCCCAGCGGCGCAGGCGTCGGGGCTTCGCGGTAGCAGCCGCGACCGGGGCCGCGCTGCTGCTCTGGGTCCTGGCCGTGCCCCTCCTGGGGGTCGAGCTGACGACGACGATCGGGCCGGAAGGTGAGCCCGTACCCGTCGGGGTCGCCGGGGTGGGCCTCGCCGGGCTCCTGGCCGCACTGGCCGGGTGGGGACTGCTCGCCGTGCTGGAACGGTCGACGTCGCGCGCACGGAGGACGTGGACCGTCATCGCCCTCGTCGTCCTGGTGCTGTCCCTGCCCGGGCCGCTCACCCTCGCGACGTCGGCGGCTGCCGCCGTCGTGCTGGTCACCATGCACGTGGCCGTCGCAGCGGTACTGGTCGCCGCGTTCAACCGGTCCGGACCCTGACGGGCGGTCGGCCGGGCCCCGGGGCAGGGGTCGTGGACGGCTACGTTGGGGGCCATGAGCTCGTCCCGTGCCGTCCCGCTGCAGTCCGAGGTCCACCTGCTGGCGGAGGGGCCGGCGTGGGAGCCGGGCCGACGCAGCCTGCACTGGGTGGACATCGAGTCGGGAGAGGTCCTCGCGGGGACCGTCAGCGGGACCCGCCTCGAGGTGGACCGGCGGACCGGCGTCGACCGGACGGTCGGTGCCGCCGTCCCGTCCGCCGAAGGCCGGACGGTCGTCGCGGGCCGCGGACGGCTGTTCGCCCTCGAGCCCGACGGCACCCGCACGCCCGGGCCGACGCTGTTGCGCGAGGAAGGCCGGCGTCTGAACGACGGCGCCTGCGACCCGGCCGGCCGCTTCGTCGTCGGCAGCATGGTCCTGACCGGCCCCGGCGGCAACGAGCGGCTCGTCCGGCTGGAGGACGACGGCTCGGTCACCACCCTGGACGGCGACCTCACGCTGTCCAACGGCCTGGCGTGGTCGCCCGACGGGACCGTCATGTACTCCGTGGACACGGTCCCGGGCACCGTCTGGCGGCGCCCCTACGACCCCGCCACGGGCGCGGTCGGTCCGCGCACCGAGCACCTGCACGTGACGGACGGCTCGCCGGACGGGATGTGCGCGGACACCGCCGGCAACCTCTGGATCGCCATCTGGGGCGCCGGCCAGGTTCGCTGCTACTCCCCCGCGGGTGAGGTGCTGCACGTGGTGCAGGTCGATGCGCCGCAGGTGACGTCCGTGATCTTCGTCGGGCACGCGCTGGACCGGCTGGTCATCACCACCGCGTCGGTGGGGCTGGACCCGCGTCCGGACGGCTCGGGACTGCTGTTCACCGCCGACGTCCCGGCCACCGGCGGGGTCTGCTGCACGGGTAGGTGACACCTGACCTGTGGTGCCGGGAGGCGCCGCTG
>CAYQFJ010000147.1:0-7439 GCA_964416715.1 uncultured Actinotalea sp.
GCGTCGATCACGTCGTCGGTGAACGCCGCGGGGTGGGGCGAGGTGAACCTGACCCGCTCCAGTCCGGGCACCGCCCCGACGGCGCGCAGCAGCGGTGCGAAGGCGCCCCGGTCACCGAACCCCACACCGTAGGAGTTGACGTTCTGCCCCAGCAGGGTGACCTCGACCGCCCCCTCGGCCACCAGGGCCTCGACCTCGGCGAGGATCTCCCCCGGCCGGCGGTCCCGTTCCTTGCCCCTCAGGTGCGGGACGATGCAGAACGTGCAGGTGTTGTTGCAACCGACGCTGATCGAGACCCAGCCGGCGTACACCGACTCCCGGCGGGTGGGCAGCGTCGAGGGGAAGACCTGCAGCGACTCGGCGATCTCCACCTGGGCCTCGGCGTTGTGCCGGGCACGCTCGAGCAGCACCGGCAGCGCGTCCAGGTTGTGCGTGCCGAAGACGACGTCCACCCACGGCGCGCGCTCGACAATCCCGGCGCGGTCCTTCTGCGCCAGGCAGTCGCCGACGGCGATCTGCATGCCCGGGCGGTCCTGCTTGATCGAGGCGAGCTGACCGAGGTTCCCGTACAGCCTGCTCGCCGCGTTCTCCCGCACCGCGCAGGTGTTGATCACCACGACGTCGGCCCGGGAGCCGGCCGCGTCCTCGGGGGACGCGGGGGCGTACCCGGCCCGCTCGAGCATCCCGGCCATGTGCTCGGAGTCGTGCCGGTTCATCTGGCAGCCGAGGGTGCGCACGACGTACGTGCGGGCGGGCTCGTCCCCCGCGGGCACCGTGGACGTGCCGGGCCGCTCGCCGGTCGCCCGCCCGGCGGCCGTCGTTGCGGTGGGAGCGGCGGTGGTAGCTGCGGTGGTGGACATCGTGGACCAGGGTACGACCCCGACGTCGGCGACCCGGCCGTGGCGCAACCGTTGCCGTTCCGTGATCGTCTCCGGTGGCCTCCGCCGCAGGTCCGCCCTACGTTCGACGCATGACGCACGAGGCCGGGGTCCCGGTACGACCGGTCGGCGCTGCCGAGCGGCCCGAGCACGCGGCGGGACCGCCAGGGGGAACCGGCCGGCCGCTCGTCGTGCTGTCCGGGGTGAACAAGTACTTCGGCGGGCTGCACGTGCTGCAGGACATCGACCTGACCGTGCACGCCGGCGAGGTGGTCGTGGTCATCGGCCCCTCCGGGTCCGGGAAGTCGACGCTGTGCCGCACCATCAACCGGCTGGAGACCATCGACTCCGGGACGATCACGCTGGACGGCGAACCCATCCCGGCCGAGGGCAAGGCCCTGGCACGGCTGCGCGCCGACGTCGGGATGGTGTTCCAGTCCTTCAACCTCTTCGCCCACAAGACCGTGCTGGAGAACGTCACCCTGGGTCCGGTCAAGGCCAAGGGGATGAAGCGGGCCGAGGCGCGCGAGCTGGCCATGGGTCTGCTCGACCGGGTCGGCGTGCAGAACCAGGCGGGGAAGCTGCACGCCCAGCTCTCCGGTGGTCTGCATCAGCGGGTGGCCATCGCCCGCGCCCTGGCGATGCAGCCGAAGGTCATGCTCTTCGACGAGCCGACCTCCGCCCTCGACCCCGAGATGATCAACGAGGTGCTCGACGTCATGGTCGCCCTGGCGAAGGACGGCATGACGATGATCGTGGTCACCCACGAGATGGGATTCGCGCACAAGGCGGGCGACCGCGTGGTGTTCATGGACGGCGGTCAGATCGTCGAGGAGTGCGAGCCCGAGCAGTTCTTCTCCGCCCCCAGCAGCGACCGCGCCAAGGACTTCCTGTCCAAGATCCTCACCCACTGATCCCGACCCGACCGGCTCATCCCCTTCGAACGGGTTCACCGTCGAACCAACGAGAGGACTCACCCGCAACACCACCGGCGTCACCGCTGTACCGAGCGGGGGCACGACAGAAGGGACAGCACATGCGATCACGACGAGGGGCCGTCGCGGCCCTCGCAGCGGCCACCCTCGCGCTCACGGCCGCCTGCTCCGGCTCGGGCGGCGACGACCCGGGCGACACCGCTCCGCCGGCCGACGAGGGGACCGACGACGGCGGCTCCGGCGAGGACGCCGGCACCGACTTCCCCGAGGGCACGACCATGGCCGCACTGGCCGACGCCGGGTCCATCACCATCGGCACCAAGTTCGACCAGCCCTTGTTCGGGCTGGTGGGGCCGGACGGCGTCCCGGTCGGGTTCGACGTCGAGATCGGCAAGCTGATCGCCGAGCACCTGGGCATCCCCGAGGACGGGATCGAGTGGGTCGAGACGATCTCCCAGAACCGCGAGTCGTTCATCGAGACCGGGCAGGTCGACATCGTGATCGCGACGTACACGATCAACGACGAACGCAAGAAGCGGGTCGACTTCGCCGGTCCGTACTACGAGGCCGGGCAGTCGATCCTCACGCTCGCCTCGAACACCGACATCCAGGGTCCGGACGACCTGGCCGGCAAGAGGGTCTGCACCGCTTCCGGGTCGACGCCGGAGGCCAACCTCCTGGAGAACTACCCCGAGGTGCAGGTCGTGCCGTTCGGTACGTACTCCGAGTGCCTGGAGCCGCTGCGCAACAACCAGGTCGACGCCGTCAGCACGGACAACGTGATCCTCGCCGGCTTCGCGGCCGAGGACAGCACGTTCGAGGTGCGCGGTGACCCATTCACGGCCGAACCGTACGGCATCGGGCTGATGCTGGGCGACGACGACTTCCGCGCCTGGATCAACGACACCCTGGAGGAGATCTACGCCGACGGGAGCTGGGAGGCCGCCTGGGAGGCCACCGCCGGTGAGGTGCTGCCGACCCCGGAGCCGCCCGCCGTCGACAGGTACTGACCGGTCCCGGTCCGCGGTCCCGTGCGGCGTCGGCAACCCCGGCGTCGGACGGGACCGTGGACCGGCCCCTCCCGTCCATCCGCCGCACCCGAGGAGGCATCACGGACGCCGTCTTCGCCTCGCTCCCGAGCTATGCCTCGGGCTTCCTCGTCACGCTCCAGCTCACCGTCTATTCCGCCGCGCTCGCCCTGGTGCTGGGTCTGGTGCTGGCGGCGCTGCGGGTCTCGCCGCTGCGTCCCCTGCGGCTCGCCGCGGCCGGCTACGTCGAGCTGTTGCGGAACACACCGCTGACCCTGGTCTTCTTCTTCATGATCCTGGTGGCACCTCAGTTCGGGGTGCTGCCCCCGCTGGGGTTCTGGACCGCGGTGATCTGCCTGACGCTGTACACGTCGGCGTTCGTCGCGGAGGCGGTCCGCTCGGGGATCAACAGCGTCGGGGTGGGTCAGGCCGAGGCGGCGCGCGCGATCGGCCTGACCTTCGGGCAGACCCTCGGCGAGGTGGTCCTCCCGCAGGCCGTGCGCTCGGTGGTGCCACCGTTGATCAACGTGTTCATCGCACTGGCGAAGAACACGTCGGTGGCCGCGGGGTTCGCGGTCGTCGAGCTCGTCGGCACCGGGCGCAGGCTGGGGCAGGCCTATCCGGCCGACGTCGTCCTGCTGCTGGCCGGCGTGGGGGTGTGCTACCTGCTGATCACCATCCCGGCCGGTCTGCTCGCGGGCGTGGTGGAGCGGAAGGTGGCCTTCAGCCGATGAGCTCCGTCCTCTACGACGCACCCGGCCCGGTCGGCCGACGCCGCGAGCTCGTCGGCTCGATCGCCGGCGCCCTCGTCCTGCTCGCCGTCGTCGCGGTCGCTGCGGGCTACGCGGCGCGCAACGGCGTGTTCGACGCCGACCGGTGGGACGTGCTCTACGACCCACCCAAGGGGCAGTCCGCCGTCGACGTGTGGCGGTCCGTGCTGGTCCGTGGGCTCGGCGCGACGCTCCGGGCCGCGGCCGTCGCGGCTCCGCTGGCCCTGGCCCTGGGGCTCGGTCTGGCGGTGTGGCGTACCACCAGGTTCACGGCGCTGCGCGTGCCGTCGATCGCGGTCATCGAGCTGTTCCGCGGCCTTCCGGTGCTGCTGATGATGTACTTCGGCCTGCTCGCGCTGAAGCTCAGCTCGTTCGAGTCCGTCGTCTTCGGCCTCGTCGTGTACAACATGGCGATCATCGCGGAGATCCTGCGCGCCGGGCTCGCGGCCCTGCCCCGCGGGCAGAGCGAGGCGGCCTACGCTCTCGGCCTCTCCCGGAGCCAGACCCTCTTCGTGATCCTGCTGCCGCAGGCCGTACGGCTCATGCTGCCTTCCCTCATCGCGCAGATGGTGGTGCTGCTCAAGGACTCCTCCCTGGGCTTCATCGTCGGCTACCCGGAGCTGCTCAAGTCGATCCAGAACAACACCCAGTTCTTCGGCAACAAGTACATCGTCGCGCTCTTCGTGCTCGGGGTGAGCGTCTACCTGGTCGTCAACATCACGCTGTCCTGGTTGGCCCGATGGCTCAGCAGGCGGACGGCGTCGACCGGCATCACCGGCGCGGGCGCACCGACCGATGCCCGGAGTGCGGCTGCCGGGCAGGCGACGGCTCCGCTGGACTGATCCCCGGGCCCGACCCGAGCTGCGGCAGCGGAATGCGGGTCGTCAGCCGGCCGTCGCGCTGGCCCGCAGCTCGCGGATGACGGTGACGGTGATCTCACCGGGGAACGAGAGGTCCTGCTCGATGTGCCGGGCGATGGTGCGGGCGACCTCGGCCATCTGGTCGTCGCGGACCTCCTCCGGCTCGACGACGACGCGCACCTCCCGGCCGGCGGACATCGCGATCGCCCGGCGGACCCCCTCGTGGGCCGCGACGAGCGACTCGAGCGTGTCCATCCGCTCCAGGTACTGGTCGAGCTCCTCCCGACGGGCGCCGGGCCGTGCGGCGGAGCAGGCGTCAGCCGCCTGGACCAGCACGGCCTCGACGGACTCCATGGGCACCTCGTCGTGGTGCGCGGCGATCGTGTTCACCACGACCTCGGACTCCCCCCGCCGACGGGCGAGCTCGGCGCCGAGCGCGGCGTGCGTGCCGCTCTGCTCGGCGGTGAGCGCCTTGCCCAGGTCGTGCAGCAGCGCGCCGCGGCGGGCGACCGCCTCGTCCGCACCGATCTCCGCCGCCATGGCGCCGGCGATCTGCGCGCACTCGACGAGGTGCTCCAGGACGTTCTGGCCGTAGCTGGTGCGCAGTCGCAACCGGCCGAGGACCTCGACGAGCTCAGGGTGCAGACCACTGACCCCGGCACGCTCGCACGCGTCGTGCCCCACCGCCGTCGCGCGGGACGGGGCACCGGCCAACGCCTCGGCGTAGGCGATCTCGATCCGCTGGGGGTGGATCCGCCCATCCGCGATCAGCGCCTCCAGAGCGACCGCCGCGACCTCCCGCCGCTCGGCGTCGAAGGAGGAGAGCGTGACCGACTCCGTGGCGTCGTCGACGATGACGTTGACCCCGGTCAGTGCCTCGAAGGAGCGGATGTTCCGGCCCTCCTTGCCGATGATCCGTCCCTTCATCTCCTCCGCGGGCAGCGGGACCACGGTCACCACCGACTGGCTGCTGGTGGGCACGGCGAGGCGCTGGACCGCCGTGGCGATGATGTTCCGGGCACGGTCGTCCGCCCTCCGTCGCGCCTGTGCCTCGACGCGGCGGACCTGCCCGGCGGCGTCGTGGTTGGCCTGCTCGACCGCCAGCCGGAGCTGCTCGGCGCGCGCTTCCTCGGGGGACATCCCGGAAACCGTCTCGAGGATGGTCGCGGCCTCGCTGCGGGCCGCTTCCAGCAGCTGCGCGGCCTTGCGCAGGTCCGCCGCAGCCTGC
This sequence comes from uncultured Actinotalea sp., assembly GCA_964416715.1. Taxonomy (GTDB): domain Bacteria; phylum Actinomycetota; class Actinomycetes; order Actinomycetales; family Cellulomonadaceae; genus Actinotalea. Next base: position 5,700 of record CAYQFJ010000147.1, read on the forward strand.
TCGGCACGGATGTCGACCGCCTCCTGCAGGGCGCGCAGACCGGCCTTGTCCTCGGCGAGCTCGCTCTCCCGGACCACCAGGCGCTCCTCGCGACGGTTCGCGTCGGCGAGCAGCGCACGGGCCTCGGCCCTGATGGCACCGACCTCCTCGGTCGCCCGGGCACGGGTGGCCGCGGCCTCACGACGCGCCAGCAGCACGAGGATGAGCGCGACCAGACAGGCGAGCAGCAGCACGATGACGACGGCGGTCTCGCCCACGGGGCTCCTCTCCGCCCCGGATGCTGCTCCGGTCGGTCCCCGGCAGGAGGACGACGGAGCGCGGTCGGGTCAGTCGGGGTCGATCGATCGGACGTCCGGGGTCTCCCACGGCTCTGGACCAGTATCGTCCCTCATCTCCCGGACCAGCCGTGACGACAGGCCGGGTGGGTACCCCTTGCGTGCCAGCATGCCGAGGGCGCGTCGGGCTCGGACGGTCGGGTCCAGACCGGCGGTGGCGGCCCACCGACGGCGCAGCAGCTCGCGTGCCGTCGCCTCCTCGTCCTCGTCGTCGACCTCCGCGAGCGCGGGCTCGGCGTCCTCGGACGAGATTCCCTTGCGGCGCAGCTCCATCGCCAGTGCCCGCCGCGCCAGCCCACGGGACTCCCGCCGCGACCGGACCAGCATCCGGGCGTACTCGGCGTCGTCGATCAGACCGACCTCGGTGAACCGGTCGAGCACCCGTTCGGCGACCTCGTCGTCGACGCCTCGGCGGGCCAGCGCCTCGGCGAGCTGGTGCCGACTGCGCGGTGCCCCGGTGAGCTGGCGCAGGGCGATCGTCCGGGCCACCGACTCCGGGTCCGGCTCGGGGTCGGTGGCCGGCGAGTCCGGTTCCGCGTGCTCCGGAGGTTCCGGCGCCGTCGTCCGGCGCCGGCGAGGAGCTGCCGTCATGAAGCCGCGTCCACCCTCCGATCAGAAGTCGACCGGCTCAGAAGTCGACCGGCGGCGGGTCGGCCGGGGCATCCATCCGCGCGCCGACACCGAGCTTCTCCTTGATCTTCTTCTCGATCTCGTCGGCGAGGTCGGGGTTGTCCCGCAGGAAGCCGCGGGCGTTCTCCTTGCCCTGGCCGAGCTGGTCGCCCTCGTACGTGTACCAGGCGCCGGACTTGCGCACGAAGCCCTGCTCGACCCCGAGGTCGATCAGCCCACCCTCGCGGGAGATGCCGACGCCGTAGAGGATGTCGAACTCGGCCTGCTTGAAGGGTGGCGCGACCTTGTTCTTGACGATCTTGACCCGGGTGCGGTTCCCGACCGACTCGGTGCCCTCCTTGAGGGTCTCGATCCGGCGGATGTCCAGCCGCACCGACGCGTAGAACTTCAGCGCCTTGCCGCCGGTGGTGGTCTCCGGGGAACCGAAGAACACGCCGATCTTCTCGCGGAGCTGGTTGATGAAGATGGCCGTGGTGCCCGAGGCGCTCAGCGCGCCGGTGATCTTGCGCAGGGCCTGGGACATGAGCCGGGCCTGGAGACCGACGTGGCTGTCGCCCATCTCCCCCTCGATCTCCGCCTTCGGCACCAGAGCCGCCACGGAGTCGATCACGACGATGTCGATCGCGCCGGAGCGGATCAGCATGTCCATGATCTCCAGGGCCTGCTCACCGGTGTCCGGCTGGGAGACCAGCAGCGCGTCGGTGTCCACCCCGAGCTTCTTGGCGTACTCCGGGTCGAGCGCGTGCTCGGCGTCGATGAAGGCGGCGATCCCACC
>CAYQFJ010000148.1:0-7366 GCA_964416715.1 uncultured Actinotalea sp.
GGTCCAGGGCCGTCGGCTTGCCTGTGTCGATCTGGCAGAAGTCGCACCGGCGCGTGCACTGGGACCCGCCGATGAGGAAGGTGGCCTCGCGGTCCTCCCAGCACTCGAAGATGTTGGGACAGCCGGCTTCCTCGCAGACGGTGTGCAGGCCCTCGCGTTGGACCAGGCCCTTGAGGTCGGTGTACTCCGGGCCCATCGTGGCGCGGGTCTTGATCCACTCGGGCTTCTTCTCGATCGGCGTCTCGGCGTTGCGGGCCTCGACCCGCAGCATCCGGCGCCCCTCCGGTGCGATCGTCACGTGGTCACCTTACGGTAGTCATCGGATGACTTGCTCATGCGGCCACTCCCGGTGTCGCGACGAGCTTGCTCAGCGCAGCGCTCAGGTGCTCGCGCAGCAGCGGCTCGGCCTGCCCGACCCGCACCTGGCGGTCGAGCTCGGTGCTGAGCGAGGTGACCTCGGCGTCCGCGATCCCGCACGGGACGATGCGGGAGAACGCGGACAGGTCGGCGTCGCAGTTGAGCGCCAGGCCGTGCATGGTGACGCCGCGGGCGACCCGGACGCCGATCGCGGCGATCTTGCGCTCGCCCCGCCCCGTCCCGCCCGCCGCCGCGACCTGCCCGGCGTCGTCGGCCGGGCACCACACACCCGACCGGCCCTCGACGCGGACGGTGGGGACACCGAGGTCGGTGCAGACCTCCATCACCGCCTGCTCGAGCGCACGGACGTAGGCGACGACGTCGATCGGCTCGGCAAGCCGCACGATCGGGTAGGCGACGAGCTGACCCGGGCCGTGCCAGGTGATCTTGCCGCCGCGGTCGACGTCGACCACCGGGGTCCCGTCGACCGGTCGGTCCCAGCTCGCGGTGCGCCGTCCGGCCGTGTAGACGCTCTCGTGCTCGACCAGCAGCACGGTGTCCGGTGCGGCCCCGTCGGCCACCTGCTCGTGCAGCGCGCGCTGGAGCTGCCACGCCTCGTCGTAGGGCACGTGCCGCCGCCCCAGGTCCATGCCGACGAACTCCATGGAGCGACGGTACCGCCCGTGGACATCACGCGCGGGAACGTCCGATCACGGCGATGATGCACCCCATGCCGAAGCGCGCCCCCGAGCACCCGTCCCACCGAGCCGGCCGGTCCGGGCGACGCGGCGTCCTGCGCGGCGTCGTGCTGCTCGCCGTCCTGCTCGTGTGGCTGGCGCTCGCGGGGCTCGGTGGCTCCTCGATGGGCAAGCTCTCCCAGGTGCAGGAGAACTCCGCCGCCGCGTTCCTGCCCAGCAGTGCCGAGTCGACGCGGGCGGCCGAGGCCGAGCGGCGCTTCGCCGAGGACGAGAGTCTCCCGGCGCTGGTCGTGGTGGAGGCGGACGGGGCGTTGCAGGACGCCCAGGTCGCGCGGGTGCAGGCGTTCGCCGAGGAGGTCCCCGGTCTGGCCATCGGCGAGGGCGCCACGATCGAGGACCTGTTGCTGAGCCCACCGGTCGCCATCCCGTCCGAGGGCGGCGCGGCGATGCTGGTCACCCTCGCGCTGGACGCCGAGGAGGCCAGCGACCAGCTCGGCGGCGAGCGTGCGGTGAACCAGGTGGTGACCGCGCTGCGCGCGGCGGCGGACGAGTCCCTGGCCGGGGACGGGCTGGAGGTGTGGGTCACCGGTCCGGCCGGTGCGATCGCGGACCTCGTCGAGGCGTTCGGCGGCATCGACGGGCTGCTCCTGCTGGTCGCGCTGTCGGTGGTCTTCGTCATCCTGGTGCTGGTCTACCGGTCGCCGCTGCTGCCGTTCGCGGTGCTGGCCACGTCGATGTTCGGGCTCGCCGGTGCGGCCCTGGTGGTCTACGAGCTCGCCGGTGCGGGGACGCTGGTGCTCAACGGCCAGAGCCAGGGGATCCTGTTCATCCTCGTGGTCGGCGCCGCGACCGACTACTCGCTGCTGCTGGTGGCCCGGTACCGGGAGGAGCTGCGGCACACCGCGTCGGTGCACACGGCGATGTGGCGCGCGTGGCGGGCGTCGATCGAGCCGATCGCGGCCTCCGCGGGCACGGTGATCGCCGGCCTGCTCTGCCTGCTGCTGTCCGACCTGACCTCGAACTCCAGCCTGGGACCGGTCGCCGCGATCGGGGTCGCCGGAGCGTTCCTGTCCGCCACCACGCTGCTGCCTGCCCTGCTGCTGGTGGCCGGGCGTCGCTCGCGCGGGGTGTTCTGGCCGCGTGTCCCGCGCGTGGTCGACGACGGCGCGGAGGGCTCGGTCGGTGGGCCCGGCGGTGCGTCCGGTGGTGGCGAGTCGCTCGCCGAGCTGGAGGCCCGCTCGGGTCTGTGGGGCCGGGTCTCCGCACTGATCGGACGGCACCCCAGGCGGGTGTGGGTGGTCACGGCCGTCGCGCTGCTGGCGGCGACGGCGTGGCTGCCCACCCTGCGGGCGGACGGCACCAGCGAGACGGACATCTTCCTGACCGACGTCGAGTCGGTCGCCGGGGAGAAGGTGCTCGCCGAGCACTTCGACGCCGGGAGCGTGCAGCCGGTGACCGTGATCCTGCCGGAGGAGGACCTGGAGGCGGTGGCCGCCGCCGCGGAGGGGGCCGGCGGCGTGCTGAGCGCCCAGGTCCGCACCGAGCAGGCCGGCCCGCCGGGTGCCCCGCCCGACCCGCAGGCACCGCCGGTCGTGGTCGACGGGACCGTGCTGCTCGAGGTCGTCACCGAGGCGCCGACGGACAGCCAGGAAGCGGTCGACGCGGTGAAGGAGGTCCGGGCGGCGGTCCACGACGTCTCGCCGGAGGCGCTGGTCGGGGGAGCCGCGGCCGAGCGGCTCGACACCCAGCTCACCAGCGTGCGGGACCTCAAGGTCATCGTGCCGACCGTGCTCGCGGTGATCCTGCTGGTCCTGGTGGGGCTGCTGCGCTCGGTCGTCGCCCCGCTGCTGATCGTGCTGGCGAACCTGCTCTCCTTCGGGGCGACGCTGGGGCTGGCGGCGGTGGCCTTCAACCACCTGTTCAAGTTCCCGGGGGCCGACCCGACCGTCCCCTTGTACGCCTTCGTCTTCCTCGTGGCCCTGGGCATCGACTACTCGATCTTCCTGATGACCCGGGTCCGGGAGGAGTCGCTGGTGCACGGGACGCGCGAGGGCGTCCGTCGGGGTCTGGCGCTCACCGGCGGGGTCATCACCAGCGCCGGGCTCGTGCTGGCCGCCACCTTCGGGGCACTGGCCGTGCTGCCGCTGCTGTTCCTGGTGCAGCTGGCGTTCCTGGTGTCCTTCGGTGTGCTCATCGACACCTTCGTGGTGCGGACCCTGCTGGTCCCGGGGCTGGTGCACGACGTGGGCCGGGCCTCCTGGTGGCCGTGGACGCGTCGGATCGCCCAGGGAGCGCCGTGACGGTCGAGCGTGACGGTCGCCGGCAGGATCGCGACATGAACCGGCGAGTCGCAGCGGGAGAGACGCCCGCGGGTCGGCTGCGGGTCGGGATCGTCGGCTACGGCGACGCCGGCCGGGGCATCCACGGTCGTCTGCTGCACCGGGCCGGGCACCGGGTGACCGACGTCGTCACTCGCGACCCGGGGCGCGCCGCGGCGGCCGAGCAGGACTGGGCGGGCGTACGCGTGCACCGGGACCTCGAGGCGCTGCTGGACCGTGCTGCCGAGCTCGACGTCGTCGTGATCGCCTCACCGACCGGCCGGCACCTCGAGCACGCCCTCGCGACGATCGACGCCGGGGTCCGCACGGTCGTGGACAAGCCGCTGGGGATCGACACCGCCTCCGCGCGGCAGACGGTCGAGGCCGCCGAGCGGGCGCGGGTGGGCCTCACCGTGTTCCACAACCGCCGCTGGGACGCCGAGCAGCTGACCCTGGCCGGCCTGCTGGCCGCCGGGACGCTGGGCACCGTGCACCGGTTCGAGCGCCGGTGGGAGCGTTGGCGGCCGGTGCCCAAGGACCGCTGGAAGGAGAACGCGGTCGGCGACGGTGGCGGGCTGCTGCTCGACCTGGGCAGCCACCTGGTCGACTCGGCGGTGCAGCTCTTCGGCCCCGTCCGTGGCGTCCACGCCGAGCTCCGCGCGCTGACCACACCCACCGAGGACGACGTCTTCCTCGCCCTGGAGCACGCCTCCGGCACGCTGAGCCACCTGTGGGCCGGTGGCCTGGTGGGAGCGCCCGGCCCGCGCACGCGCGTGCTCGGCGACGCCGGTGCCTACCTGGTCACCGGGTTCGAGGGCGAGCCGACCCCGTTCGCCGTGCTGGACCCCGGCGCGCCGAACGAAGGATGGCTGGTGCACGGTGAGCAGACGACGCCGGTACCGCGGGCGCCCGGCGAGTACGCCGACTTCTACCGGGCGGTCGCCCGCTGGGCGACCGGGACCGAGGGGCCCCCGGTCGACCCGTGGGACGCGGTGCGTACGGCCGAGGTGCTCGACGCCGCACGGTGGAGCTCCGCGGAGCGACGTCGGGTCCCGATCGGTCCCGACCCTGTGGACAACGGGGGTAACGGCCCCCGCGCGTGATGCCATGGGGCCGTGAACCTCGAGGCGCCCGACGGCCTGGCCAACGCGCTCCGTGGTGTCGAGCGGCACCTGGCGGGACCAGCCGACGAGCACCGCTGGTGGGTCCGGGCCGACGACGGCACCCGGGGGCTGGTCACCGTCGTGCCGGGGAGCGTACCCGGTGGCTCGGCCGAGGTACGACGGCGGGTGGCAGCGGTGACCCGACTGCGACACGAGCACGTCGCCGGGCTCGGGCCGGTGCTGCGGCTGCCCGGTGACGCGGCGGGGGTTCTGGAGCAGCCGGTGGAAGGACACGACCTGGCCACCGTCCGGGCGGCACGCGGGGCGTGGGCGCCCGGCGAGGTGGTGACCCTTCTGGCCCCGTTGTCCGGGGCCGTGGCGGCGTTGCACGAGGCCGGGCTCACCCACGAGGTGACGCCGCGCAACGTGGTGCTCACCCCGGACGGCCGGGCCGTCCTGGTGGGGCTCGCCGCGCCGGGCGGCGTCCTCGCGCCCGAGGGTGATCGGGCCCGCCGCAGGACCGCGGCCGACGACGTCGTCGCGCTCGCCCGGATCGGGCTGGACCTGCTGGAGGAGCCGTCCGGGCCGACGACCTCCCGTGGCGCACGACGCCGCTCGGCGCGGCCCGACCCGGCGGAGCGGCTGGGCCATCTGGACCGTGCGCGCGGCAGCGGGCCCCCGGAGGGCGACGGGCCCCGGGAGGCGGCTGAGCGTGCCCGGGTGTGGCAGGTGCTCAGCCTCGCGAGCCGTGCGGCGGGCGGTGATCGGCCGACGGCCACCCGGCTGGCCGCGGAGCTGTACCGGGCGTGCCCGCCGGTGCCCGTCGAGCAGCCGGACGCGGCGGTGCTCGCGGGGCTCGCGCTGCGTCGCCCGGCAGCCGCGGCGCCCGGCCGGGACCGGGGCAGGCACCGGCGCCCGACGCGGCCCGGACGGCGGTGGCTGGAGGTCGCCGCGGCCTCGCTCGCGATCGCGGTCTGTGGCGTGACCGTGGCCGCGACCGTCACGGGAGCGACCACGGAGGACGCGACCAGCCGGGAGGACCCTGTCGACGCTGCGGTGGCGCTGACCCGCGCCCGGGCCGAGGCGCTGGTGGCCGGTGACCTGGCAGCCCTGCGTCAGGTGACCGTCCCGGGGTCCCCGGCCGCGCTGGGTGACGAGGCCGCCGCCCGGCAGGCGCTGGGCCTGGGCCTGGTCGGAGGGACGTCGACCACCCGGATCGAGCTCGTCGAGGAGCTTCCCCCGGCCGGCGGGACCGGCAGCGCGGACGTCGAGGGGTGCTCCGGGTGCGCCCGGGTGCACCTGCGGTCCGCGGTCACCGCGGTACCGGCCGAGGATGCCGGAGCAGACCAGGCGCTGTCCCCGGTTCCGACGGCACCCGGAGGCGCGGGAGAGGGCGCGGCTCCGGCGGTGGACGGCGCGCGCGACGTCGTGCTCGTCCTCGCGCCGACCGCCGACGGCTGGCGGGTCAGCGACGTCCGCCCGTACGACCCGTGAGCCGGTGACCCGGGGCACCCGAGCAACCCGGGCCACCCGGGCCACCCGAGCGACCGGGCTCAGACCCGGCGCTCGGTCACCGCGCCGACGACCGGAACCCGGTCAGAGACCCACCTCGGACTCGAAGTCCGCTTCCTCGATGCGCCGCTTGACCGCCTGCAGGTACCGCGACGCGTCCGCGCCGTCGACCAGCCGGTGGTCGTAGGAGAGCATCAGGTAGCACATCGACCGGATGGTGATGTACTCCACGCCGTCCTCGTCCGTCGCGACGACGGGGCGCTTGACGATGGCACCGGTGCCCAGGATCGCCGACGTGCCGCCGGGGACGATCGGGGTGTCCAGGATCGCCCCGCCCGAGCCCGTGTTCGTCACGGTGAAGGTGGCGCCGCTGAGCTCGTCCGGGGTGACCTTGTTCGCCCGGGTGCGCTCGGCGAGGTCGGCGATCTTGCGCGCGATCCCGGCAAGGTTCAGGTCCCCGGCGCCGCGGATCACCGGGACGACGAGCCCACGCTCGGTGTCCACCGCGATACCGACGTTCTCCTCGGCGTGGTACGTGATCTGGTCGCCCTCGAGCACACCGTTGACCTTGGGGTGCGCCTTGAGCGCCTCGGTCGCGGCCAGCACGAAGAACGGCAGGTAGGTGAGCCTGGCGCCCTCCCTGGCCTGGAAGTCCTCCTTGGCACGGGCACGCAGCCGCGCGACCTTCGTCACGTCCACCTCGACGGCGGTGGTGAGCTGAGCCATCGACTGCATCGACTCGAGCATCCGCGAGGCGATGATCTGGCGCAGTCGGCTGGCCTTCTCCGTGGTGCCGCGCAGCGGGGACACCGGGAGCTCGGCGGAGGACTTCGCCGCCGGAGCGGCTGTGGCCGGAGCCTCCTTCTGGGCGGACTCCGCGGCCGCACGAGCGGCGCGCTCCTCCTCGGCCTTGGCGGCCGCCTCCAGGACGTCCTCCTTGCGGATCCTGCCGCCGACGCCGGTACCGGTCACCCCGGCCAGGTCGACGCCCTTCTCCGCGGCCAGCTTGCGGACCAGCGGAGTGAGGTAGCCGCTGGACCCGGCGGCCGGTGCCGCCTGCTTCTTCTCGGCCTTCGGCTCCGGCGTCGGGGCGCTGGCGGCAGCCTCGGCCGCGGGTGCCGCGGTCGGCGCCGGGGGCGCCGGCTCAGCGGCCGGAGCCTCCTGGGCCGCCGGAGCCTCCTGGGCAGCGGGAGCCTCCTGGGCCGCCGGAGCCTGCTCGGCAGCGGGAGCCTCCTGGGCCGCCGGAGCCTGCTCGGCAGCGGGCGCTGCGGCAGGTGCGGCGGGTGCGGCAGGTGCGGCAGGTGCGGCACCGCCCGAACCGACCCTGGCCAGTGGTGTCCCGACGTCGACGGTCTCGTCCTCCTGGACGAGGATCTCG